>DCMK01000045.1 GCA_002321395.1 Caryophanales bacterium UBA1624 | reverse complement strand
ATCGGCCATCTCCGGATCAAAGACGGGCGCTTCGAAGGGGTCATTCCCGCGGAGAATGCCAGCCTGTTCGCTGGGGAAACCTCCCCGGCGAAGTTAGAAGACATCATGCTTTACATCGAAAGGGGGAGTGAGGATGAAAAGGCTCCTTTTTAAAGAAATCCGCCTCTGCGTTCCGGCTCAGGTTTGGATCTTCGCATTCCTGTCGACGTTGATCATCGTCCCGAATTGGCCTTCTTTGGTGGCTTTTGTCTACCCCCTCTCTGGGTTTTTGGCTTTGTTCCCGATCGCTTTGGCCAACCGCGATTTGCTTTACACGGGCACTTTGCCCATCCAAAAGAGGCAAATCGTTTTGGGCAAGGTTCTTTTGGTTTGCTTCTTGGAGCTTTTGACGTTGCTCGTCTCTTTGCCGTTTGGGATCGTCAAGCAAACCTTGCTGGCCCCCGCCATCCCCGCGGAGGAGGCTTACCCCGATTTGGGGGTCAATATGGCGTTGTACGGGATCGTCCTGATCGGCTTTGGGCTGTTCAACGCGGCCTTCTTCCCCCGTTACTATAAAAGCCCCGATGCGAAGAACGTGGCGGCCACGATTTTGGCTTACCTCGCTTCCTTGGCCTTCTTCGGAATCGCGATGGCCCTTTTCATGGCCATTCCCGGAGCCGCCGCATTCATCAATACCTATGAGGGGTACGGCCTATTGGCCCAAATCCTGATCCTCGTCGGTGGGATTCTTCTGTTCTTTCTTCTGAATCTATTGGCCTACCGAAAAGGGGCGAAGAACTTCCAAAAAATCGATTTGTGAGAAGCTTCGTCAAAAGTCCAGGCGTTTGAGGAGGGAATCGTCGTCTAAGCAATAGAGGGCGATTCCTTTTTCGTCCATGACCATGTAGGAGCGGCGGCCGTCTTTGGGCAGGGAGATTGAGCCGGGGTTGGCCAAAATCAAATCGCCTTTCCTTTCCAACAGCCCAATGTGGGTATGGCCTTGGAAGAAGACGTCGCCGGGGTTTTTGGGGAGGTTCTCGAAGCTGTAGTGGTGCCCGTGGGTGAAGAAAAAGGTTTTCCCGTATGCATAGACGCAGGCGACTTCCGAAAAGAGGAAATCGGCCACCGTTTGGTCGACCTCGGATTCGCAGTTTCCCTTGATCGCGATGAGCCGGTCCGCATAGGAATTGACCAAACGGACGACCTCCCTTGGGCCATATCCTTCCGGGGGCACGTTCCGGGCTCCGTTATAGAAGAAATCCCCTAAAACGACGATTTTTCCGCATCCGTGGAGAGATGATTTTTCAAAGAACTTCCTCGCGCAGGGGAAGGAGCCGTGGATGTCTGAGCCGATGAGAAATTTCATAGAAGGTTGCCTCGCTTCCCATGATGATACCTTCATTCCTGCCCCTTCGCTTGGATTTTTGCTTACAAACGGATGCTCCTCCGCTATAATCCACCACTCGGGAGAGAAAGGCATGGAGAAGAAAATCAGGGATTTAGGCAGCGACAGCATCGGGAAGCTTCTTTTTTCTTTCGCCGTCCCCGCGGTTTCCTCTCTTTTGATTTCCTCTTTGTACAATCTCGTCGATCAGATTTTCATCGGCAATTCGCGCCTTGGGTATCTGGGCAACGCGGCGACCGGCCTCGCTTTCCCCATCATCGTCATCGCCCAGGCTTTCGCTTGGTGGTTCTCCGATGGATGCGCCTCTTACCTTTCCATCTGCCAAGGGAAGAAAGATACGACCAAAGCCGCCAAAGCAATCGGGACTTCCCTTACTTTAATCTTTGTTGTTTCGGGGATTCTGATGACGGTTTGCCTTTCCTTCGCCGAACCGATTCTGGGTTTGTTCGGCGGGACGGAGAATACCCTTCCTTTGGCGGTTTCTTATTTGAAGATCCTGGCTTGGTTCTTTCCCTTTTTCTTGTTCCAAAACGCGATCAATGGGGTTATTCGGTGCGATGGATCCCCTTTGTATTCCATGATTGCCGTCGGCAGCGGAGCGGTGGTCAACATCATCCTCGATCCTGTATTCATCTACGTTTTAGACGCTGGGATCGAGGGGGCGGCGTGGGCCACGGTGATCGGGCAGGTTGTGGCTTTCTTCGTTAGCCTCGCCTACCTTTTCTTCAGCAAGACTTTCCGTTTGAAGGCGAAGGACTTCATCCCGGACTTCTCCGCGTTTAAGGAGCCTCTTATCCTAGGGCTTTCCACCTTGATCACCCAGTTCGCCGTGGTGGCGATATCCCTTTCCTCGAACGCCTCTTTGGCCAAATGGGGCCCTTCATCGCCTTATGGGGCGGACATCCCCATTTCGGTGATGTCGATTCAGACGAAAGTGTTTTCTTTCGTGGTGAACATCGCGATCGGGATCGTCCTGGGTGGGACCCCCATCGTGGGCTACAACATCGGAGCCAAAAACGAGAAGCGGGTGAAAAAGACCTATATGCTCACGCTTATTTGGAGCATGGCCTTTTCGATGCTGTTCTTCTTGGTCGATGAGATTTATCCCGATGCGTTCATCCTCCCCTTTGGGGATGGTGGGGAGCAAAGCGCCCTTTACATGGAATATGCCCGCAAATTGTTCCGCCTGATGCTCGGTTCGATCCCCCTGACGGTTTTCATCAAGATGACGTCCCTGTTCTTTCAAAGCGCGGGGAAACCCTTTTTGGCGATCCTTTCTTCTTTGTCCCGCGATATCCTTGTCTTCGTCCCCTGCGTCATCGCCCTCCCTTATTTGGGGGAAGCCATTTCGCCTGGCTCGGGGGTCAACGCTTTGCTTTTCTCTTCTTTGGCCGCGGATGCGGTGGGGTTCTCGATCACCCTG
This sequence comes from Caryophanales bacterium UBA1624, assembly GCA_002321395.1. Taxonomy (GTDB): domain Bacteria; phylum Bacillota_I; class Bacilli_A; order RFN20; family CAG-826; genus Alloenteromonas. Next base: position 2,579 of record DCMK01000045.1, on the reverse strand, counting down.
CCTTTGACCGTCGCTTATTTCAAAAAGCTTCCAGAGGAGCTGAAGAAAGAGCCCGAGGAAGTTTGATCGAAGCAGATGGCTTCGTGGGTGAGGGATGGCGAAAAGGAATCCGTCCCTTTTTCTTTCTTCAAAAAGGCGCAGGACAAGCAGCACGAAAGGAGCCCATACTCAAGGGAAAGGACTTGATAACGCTTTCCTTTGTATTCGACCTCCCCTTCTTTTGAAGGAATCCGGGGAAGGGGGGTCGTCGACAGCCCGCTTCCTTCCGCCTTGGCTAATGCTTCCTTCCGGGTCCACGCCAGAAGAAGCTCCCGCTCCGTTTTAAGATGGAGAGCCTCTTCCTTGGAAAAAGCGTACTCCTTCAAGCCGGGGAGTAATTTTTCCCGGGTCTCTATGTCGACCCCGCAGGGGCAGGGGGAAAGGAGGAAGACCACTTTGTCCCCGGAATGGGAAAGGGAGAAGAACTGCCCTTCCGCCTCCAACTTCCCAAAAGGGTTTTTCCGGATGGGCGCATGGACGTACTTCCTTAGAAAATAACCCGCCCCTAAAGAAAGGAGGCGGTCCTTTTCCTGCGCATAGGAACGCGCCTGCTGGGCCCGCTCTGGGCTGAGGAAGTGGAAAAGGCGTTCTTCATTTGTTTTGATTTCCGTTGTCGTTAGAAAAAGGATGCGGGCGTTTTCCATCCCCATCATTTTACTCAGAAAATCAGAAAACGAAGGCATGGTCTTGGATAAGCGGAACGAACAAGAAAAGCGGGAGCGTTGGTTGTTCTTGAACTGGGTGTAGAAAGCGATAAACTAGACGGGCTTTTCCTGAAAGGAGATTCCCATGTGGTGGATTTATCCCTTGTACGTCCTTGATTTGGCATTGATGGTTTTCCTCTCCATCGAATTGGGGAATTTGGTCGATATGCTCGACAAAAAGACCAAGATCTCCGGCGCGTTCATCGGCGGCGTCCTCCTCGCTGCGGTCACGAGCCTCCCTGAACTCTTCACCGCCTTCTCCTCCATCCTCCTGGTCCACAACGCGACCTTCGTCGTCGGGGACATCTTGGGATCGATCATTTTCGATTTGGTCGTTTTGGCCTTGGAAACTTTCCTCTTCGTCAAGCACTTCGGAGAGGCCAAGTTCCAGCGGTGGCACGTTTTCAACGGGCTGTTCTGCCTCGGGATGTACGGCCTCGCCGCCTATGCTTTCTTTGCCCCTACTTCTTGGCAGCTGATGCTGGGCGACATCAACGTCGTCTCGATTTTGATCCTCGGCTTATACATCCTTACCCTTTTCCTTCAGCCCAAGACCAGCGAGGAGGAAGAAGAGAAGGAGGAAGTCTCTTGGAGCTTGAAGAAAATCGTGGTTTTGTTCACAGTTTGCTCCCTTGTTTTGATCGGCAGCTCCATCGCGCTTACCTATTTGACCTCGATGATTCAGGAAGCGATCCCGGCTTTGAGCGGATCCGTGGCCGGGGCGTTGCTGCTTGGCATCGGCACCTCAATCCCGGAAATCATCTCCACGTTCCAGCTTTTCCACAAAAGGAATTACGATGCCGGGTACGGAAACATGATCGGAAGCTGCACGTTCGACTTCGGGATCCTGGCTCTCGCCGACTTCGCTTCTTGGCATCAGATGGACCAAGGCCTTGCCAATGTCGTGGAAAGGGGCATCTACATCGCCGAGGAAGACGCGATCCAATTCGAAATCGCCGGTCTTGCCGTCTGCGCCGCCGTGCTGGTCTTTTGCTTGCTCCGCTCCTATACGAAGCTGTTCCAAAACAAAAAGGCCTTCGGCTATGTCCTAACCGGCATCCTCGCCACGGGGTGCTTGGCCGGATACCTCTTGGTCTTCATTCTTTGAAAGAAAAGGGCCATGCGGCCCTTTTTTCATAGATGGGGCTCTTCTTTGACCCCTTTCAGCCATGTTTGCCGGTTCACCGAATCGATATTCTCTTCGATGATGCGGATGACTTTCTTTGAGACGTCGTTGATTGAATAGTCGGGGACAAGGGGCAGGGAATTCCCTTCCTTGTGGATTTCCCTGGCCTGATCGATGCCTGAGAGGATCGTCTCGTAATCCACCCCGCCTAATACGATTGATCCGTGGCGGTTGGCCTCTTGGCGTTCGGTCGAGGTACGGATCAATACCGCGGGGAAATCCAAGATGGAGCTTTCTTCCGACAGCGTCCCCGAATCGCTTAAGACCACGTAGGCGTTTTTCTGCAAAGCGCAGTAATCGAAGAAGCCGAAAGGCTTGTCTTCCCGGATGTAGGGGGACAAAGCGAACCCCTTTTGCTCCAGGCGTTTGCGGGTGCGGGGATGGACGGAGAATACGACGGGAAGCTTAAAATGATCGGCGATGCGGTTTAAGGAAGGGAAGAGGCGGTCGAATTTGCTTTCGATGTCGACGTTCTCCTCCCGATGGGCCGAGACGACGATGTAATTCCCTTTTCGAAGCCCTTGCTCTTCCAAGACGCGGGAGGCTTCGATTTGATCTCGGTGGGCGTCGATGACTTCCTTCATCGGAGAGCCCGTGATGAAGGTCCTATTGGGGTCGCATCCTTCCTTCAATAGATTGCCATAGGCGAA
>DCMK01000024.1:7214-33153 GCA_002321395.1 Caryophanales bacterium UBA1624 | reverse complement strand
ATTTCCTCGCCGTCGACATCGGCGCCACCAGCGCCCGCCACATCCTCGCCCACTATCAGAACGGGGAACTGGCTTTGGAAGAGATTTACCGGTTCCGGACGCCCCTGATCCAAGAAGGGGAGGGGCATTGCCATTGGGACGTCGATGTTCTTTTCAAGGAGATCCTCGCCGGCATGAAGAAAGCCAAGGAGCTGGGGAAGGTCCCTTCTTCCATGGGCATCGATTGCTTCGGCGTCGATTACGCTTTGCTGGATCGAAACGATGAGCGCATCGGCTTGGTCCAGTCTTACCGCGACGTCCGCACCTTCCAAGCGCAAAAGGATTTCATGACTCCGGAAGGGCTTTTCCTCGCCACGGGGGTTTTTCCTCAGAACTTCGATTCCGCCTATCAGCTCTACTGCGATAAGCAAAGCGGGAAGCTCGCGAAGGCGAAGACCTTCATGATGCTGCCCAGCTATCTTTGCTATTTGCTGACTGGGGTAAAGCAAAATGAGCTTTCCTCCCTTTCCACCAGTGCTTTGCTGGACGAAAGAAGCGGGACTCCCTGCAAAGAAGTCTTCTCCGCCCTCGGCATCGATGAATCTTTGCTGGCCCCCATCGTCCCCGCCGGGACGAAACTCGGCTTCCTTTTGCAGGAAATCCAAAACGAGGTCGGCTATGACTGCGAAGTCTACGCGACCTTAGAGCACGATACCGCCGCCGCTTTCTTTGCCTCCGGCGCTCAAGAGGGGGATGTCCTTCTTTCCAGCGGAACTTGGAGCTTGTTGGGGAGGGTACTGCCTTCTCCGATCATCTCTGAAGCGGCGTATCAGGCGGGGTTCACCAATGAGCTCAGCCACCCCGGGGAGGTGCGTTTCCTTCAAAACATCATGGGGATGTGGATCGTCAATCGCCTCAAAGACGAGCTGAAGATCTCTTCCTTCCCTGAAATCACCGCCAGCGCGGAGAGGAGCATGTCTTATCCTGGCGTTTTCGACGTCACCGATGGGCGCCTCAGCAATCCTGAGTCCATGAAGGAATGCGTGGAGTCGCTGCTCGCGGAAAAAGGCCATGAGAATCCGAAAACCTATGGCGAATTGTTCTATTCCGTTTATCATTCACTCGCCCTTGGCTACAAAGGGGCAATCGCGAATATGGAGAAGCTGACGGGGTCCAAAGTGAAAGCGATCTGCGTATTCGGTGGCGGCGTAAACGCGGAAATCCTCAATTCCTTGACGGAAAAGGAAACCGGGCTACCCGTCCGCAGAGGACCCTCCGAAGCCACCGCCATCGGCAATCTGCTTTGCTTCGCAAGGGAGTAAACATGACTCAAGGATTCAAAAACGTGAACCTCGTCTTCCCCGACGGGGTCAAAAAAGGCGATTTGTCTTTCTTGGGGGATCAAATCGTTTCCCTTTCCGCACCCGACCTTTCCCTTTTGGAAGGGCAGCAGTATTACGTGTGCCCTGGTTTCTTGGATGAGCATATCCACGGGGCGAAGGGGCGCGATGTGATGGATGGGGAGATTTCCTCCCTCCAAACCATGGCCGATGCCCTCGTACAAGAAGGCGTGACGGGCTTTTTGGCGACGACGATGACCGAAAGCGAGGAGAAAATCCTCCGCTCCTGCCAATGTGTATCCGAATATAAAAAAGCCCCTCATACGGGCGCGGAAATCTTGGGCCTCCATTTGGAGGGGCCTTTCATTTCCAAAGCCCATAAAGGGGCGCAGGACCCCTCGTTCATCAAAAAGCCGGACGTTTCGTTGCTCGAGCGTTTTCACCTTGCCAGCGGAGACAATATTCGCCTCATTACCTTCGCTTACGAAAACGACGAGGATTCCTCTTTCCTCTCCTATTGCCTTGCCCACGGCATCACCCCGTCCATTGGCCACAGCGATGCGACTTCGGAAGTCTTTAAAAAAGGCATCTCCAAGGGTCTCCGCTGCGTGACGCACCTTTTCAACGCCCAGCGTGGCTTCCACCATCGCGAGCCCGGGATCACGGGGGAAGGGCTGCTCCAAGACGGCGTGAAAACCGAGATCATCTGCGATACCTACCACGTTTGCCCCGACGCTTTGGCGTTGATGTTCAAGTCCAAAAAGAAGCAGGACGTGGTGATGATTTCCGATTCCTGCGAAGCGAAATACCTTCCGGAAGGAGCTGAAGCTCATCTCGGATCGCAGAAAATCCATGTCTCCGGAGGGGTCGCCCGCCTAGCAGATGAAACCATCGCGGCTTCGATCCTCCGTTTGGATCAGGGGCTGAGGAACGTTTTCCCCATTGCGGGGAAGTTTGGCTATACCTACTCCGACCTCATCAACCTGGTTAGCTTGAACCCTGCAAAAAACCTCGGTTTGGAGAAAGATTACGGGAGCATCGAAGTCGGAAAAAAAGCCTCCTTCGCGGTTCTTGATTCCTCTTTCCACGTTCTTATGACCGTGGTGAATGGAGAAGTCGCTTACCGGCGATAAGGGGCTAAGGATGCTTTGCCACCCGGTAGGGTGGCTTTTTCATTGAAGGAGGCCGAAGACGATTCTTCTCATCTCAGGGAGTTTCTTCTCCATGTCGTCCACCAAAGCGAATTGGTCCTTCGCCCGAACGAGGTTGTGGTCAGGATAGGATGTTTTGAAATAGGTATCTCCTTGGAGGAAATCCGCCAAGAAGCGGATTCCGCATTCGTAAGTCAATGTTATGCCCGCTTCGGGGAAAAGCTCGATTTCTGCCCTTTGGAGGCTTCCTTGGGCCCCGGAGAGGTAACCCTTCGCGTAGGAGGAGAAATATTCCAAATCGAGTTTCACTTTCGATAGGTCCTTTTCGTCTTCGACGGCTGTGTTGGCCCCGAAGCGGATCGAATCCCCGAAATCATAAAGGGAAAGGCCCGGCATGATGGTGTCCAAATCGATCACGCAGCTCTTCCCGTCTTCGAAGAACAAGACGTTGTTGAGTTTGGTGTCGTTGTGGGTGACTCGGATGGGGAGGTTTTTGCCCGTTAAGAAGGAAGCGACGTTTTCGTGGGACAGCGCCCAAGCAATCGCTTCTTCCGCTTGCCGCTTTCGTTCTGGGCTCGCGCCCGCGATGGCCTGCTTCAGATCCAAGAAGCGTTTTGGGGTGTCGTGGAAGTGAGGGATGACCTCAAACAGCTTCTCCGCGGGGAAGCCGTCTAGATCATGCTGGAATTTCCCAAAGGCATATCCGGATTTCCCGAAGATTTCCGCGGAGGCGGAATTGTAGGAACGGCTGCCTTCCAAATAAGCGTAGGCGCGGAAGAAGGAATCCACTCCGTCTTCGAAATAGGATCGCCCGTCCTTCGTGCGGATCAGGGTCAATTTCTCGCGGGTAAGATCGCCCCCGCAATGGAGGATCTTCCCTTCCATGTAGGAAAGCACAGAGTCGATGTTGGCCATCACGCCCTCGATGTGGGGGAAAACGTTCGTGTTGACCCTTTGAAAAACGTAGCGTTTCTTCCCTCCATCTTCTTGACGGAAGGACAAAACGAAGGTGTCGTTGATGTGCCCGTTGTGGTTTTCTTCGATGGAAAGGAGCTCTCCTTCAAAAGAGAAGCGGGAAATCGCGGAGAGAAGCTCGTTTTGGGTCAATGGTTTCATATTGCTTTAATCATAGCCTTCTTTGGTTATCTTTTTATTGCATTTTATGTTCTTTTTAAAACAAACGGGATTTTGGCATTCTGGTAAATGGCCCTTCGACATTTGCTTGAATCAAGAGTATATTGAATCGGCGTGCACTGGTGGCGGAATTGGTATACGCGCTAGTCTCAGGAGCTAGTCGGGCAACCGGTGTGGGTTCGACTCCCATCCAGTGCACCACCTTATGCGCTCGTAGCTCAGCTGGATAGAGTACAAGCCTCCGAAGCTTGGGGTCAGCGGTTCGAATCCGCTCGGGCGCGCCAAAGGGAAAATCCATTAAGGCCTTCGGGCCTTTTTTTGATAAACGAAAAGCCCCGGGGCGAACCCGGGGCCATTGAAGCGAGCTTACTTCAAATTGTAGATGGTGGTGTTGGCTAAGGTGAGGAAGGTGAAGAAGATCGAGTTGAGGAAGACGCCGCCCCAGATGTTCCCACTCTTTTCCAAGCTGCGGCGCTGATAGACGGCAAGGCCGATGAGGGTGAAGATCAAGCCCTGGACCAAGATGCCGTTGAGGTCGCAGTTGACGAAGGGGGCAGTGCCCGTGGCGATGAGGATTCCGTATTGGTAGAGGAGGAACAGCGCGGAGGGGACAACCTCGATGGCGACGGCCAATAGGTCGGCCTTCCAGCCTTTCTTACCGGCGGTCGCCACCGCGATGGAGATGCCGGCGCAGAAATAGAAGAGGAAGAAGAAGGGCAGGTAGCGGAGGGCGGATACGAACGCGGGTCCGTTCACTGTCTTAATCGCATAGGTGTAGACGCGGAAGTCGACGTTGAAGATCCCTTGGACCATCCACACGAAGGCGCAGATGACGCCGGAAACGACGATGGCGTTGAGCAAAGAAACGCCGACGGATTTCCACGAAGCCTTCAGGCCAAGGTGGGCAGCGGTCCGGTTCGGATTGAGGAAGAAGTGGGAGATGAGGGCGAAGATGAGGGCTAATAGCCCAGACGCCATGGCCCAAGTCGCGATGGTGCCGATGGAGGGGGCGTTGAACCAGCGGTTGGTGGAATTGAGGACGTAGTTCTGCCCATCGTTGATGAGCCAGCGGAGAGCAAGGGCAACGAAGGAGATGAGCATCGCTCCTCCGGCTGGGCGGATAAGGTCCTTTCCGCCTTCCTTTTTGCCGGCTTTGAAGACGATGGCCACGATTGCGAGGATCAGCGCGATGCCGATTCCTCCATACATCACCACGTCCATCATGGTCGTCATCATGGAGATGTTGGCCGCGTTGCTGGAGGATCCTGGCGACAAGAAGGCCGGAATCATGAAAGCGGACAGGAGCAGCGAGAACACCGTCAGGCCGATTCCAATCGCCTTTTGCGGTTTGCTGGGCGCCTCCACTTCCGGGATGAGGGCCAAATCGGTGTTGGCGAGCCGGAAGAAGGGGAGGCTGGTCAAGCCGAGCGGTCCGCAAAGGACGGCGGCCATGACCGCCAGCATGCCGATGCAGGTGAAGACCTCTTTGAGCCACCAGACTTGCTTGGAGCCGTCTTTGATGGTCACATAGGTGCTTAGATCATTGAGCCCGGCCTGCTTCGTCTGATGCTCGAATCCGTGGTTGAAGAAGTCGATGATGCAGCTGGTGGCTTGTGGGGACCAGGTGTTGTAGGGGTGGTCGCCCGCGACTTTGTAGATGATGCGTTCCCCGTATTTGGCCGCAAGGTCGGTTTGCTCTTCCGCGAGGGCCGTATTGGTTTCGGGGTCGACTTGGTAGAACTTATTGGGTTCCCCGGCTTTGGTGAGGCCGAGCATGGAGTAGCCGACTTTGTCCGATGCGTAGTCCTTCTCGATGACGGTCCCTTTTGATTTGCCGGAATTGTCGAAGAAGAATTCGTCGTATTCGCCTTGGAGGGCGCCGCAGGTCCTGGAATTGTAGGTGTTATAGGTGACCCAGTCTTTTCCAAAGGCCGATGCATAGGCCTTCACGTAGCCATCGACGTAGCGGAAGTCGGCGCCTTGGGCGAGCATCGCGGTGACTTTGGGCTTCGAATAGACGCCCATCATCGTGTTGAATTCGTCCCAAGCGACGGCGATCTCGCTGGAGAAGCCGCCCATGGAGTGGCCGGAGAGGCCGATCATGCCGGTTCCGTCCGCGGCCTTTAAGACGTAATCCTGACCGTAGAGGAACTCCATTGCGTCATAGGCGGACCAAACGTAGAAATTGAACTGCGATGGGGTGTCCCAAGTGGAATCCCCGTGGTCGTACTGGTCATAGGCCATGACGACGTAGCCGCGCCGGGCGAGTTCAAGGGCAACCCCGGATTCGAATTCCTTGGAATTCAAATACCCGTGGGTCAAAGCGACGGCGGGAGCGGGATGGTTGGCGTCTACTCCTTTCGGGATGTAGAGGTCGTAGGCCAATTTGGCATTGACCATGCCGTCTTTCTTTTCCCCAACCGTAGAGAGGCGGAAGGGTTTGACGGCGGCGGATTCGTAGGTTTTCGCGTAGAACGAATCCATGTCGGCGACCCCGCTGGTCACCTTAACCGAATACCCACTGGTATTGACCAGCTGCGCCCCGAAGCTCGTCAGCAAAGCTCCGATGAGGCAACACGCTCCAATCCCCAATGGGTTTTTGAAAAAGCGTTTTGCTTTTTCGTTCATAAGAGAATGTGTCCTTTCCGGGTGTAAGCGGTTACACCCTTTTTACCGAATTATAGAATTATCAACAAGATTTGGAAAGCGCTTTCATAACGGATTATCGATTTCGGTGCGTTTCCCCCCGTTTCCATTTGTTTTTTCCAACTCGTCCCGCATGCAAAACCAAAAACGTTTTATACTCTTCTAAAAGAGGTGCCTTTATGAGCCTAATCATCACTATCGGCCGAGAGTTCGGCAGTGGGGGACGCGAGCTCGGCCGCCGTTTGGCCGATCAGCTTCACATCGCCTATTACGACCAAGAGATTTTGGTGGAGCTTGAAAAGCAGACTCCCTATTGCTTGGAATATATCGAGCAGGTGACCGAGAAGAAGCCGATCCCTTTGCTCCCCATCCATTACGGGATGTCCTTCTCGATGGTCTCCGATCCGAATCTGGACCAATCCATCGACATCTATGCCGCTCAGGCCAAGATTCTGAAAGAAATGGCCGGGAAATCTTCCTGCGTCATCATTGGGCGCTGCGCGGATGAAGTTTTGAAGGAGTTCCACCCAATCCGCTTGTTCGTTTACGCTGACGCCTCCTCGAAAATGGAGCGTTGCCGCCTGCGCAAGAAGCCGGGCGAAAAGACCGATGATCGCACCCTGGCCCGCGAATTCAAAACCATCGACCGCAACCGCGCGAAATATTATGAGTTCTATACGGGCAAGAAGTGGGGCGCGAAGGAAAACTACGATTTGATGATCAATACCAGCGGGCGGTCGGTGAAAGAATTGGCCGATAAACTCGCCCATTTCCTTGCCCCCTTATCGGATTGAAGTTACGGAATAATCTATTTTTAAGGAACAGGGACATTTTTGAAGCGGCTTACGTTCGGTATACTTAAATTGACGAACCCAAATAAATTCACAAAAGGAGTTGCAAAAATGGGATTTGAATCACGTTTCGTTGGTTCCTACCCGGTGATCGGCATCCGTCCGACCATCGACGGCAGGAGAGGGCCTTTGAAGGTTCGCGAATCTTTGGAGGAGCAGACCATGGGAATGGCTTTGTCCGCCAAAAAGCTGCTCGAAGAAAACCTTCGCTACAGCGATGGGGAGCCGGTGAAAGTCGTCATCGCTCCCTCTACGATTGGGCGCGTTCCTGAATCTGCCGCCTGCGCCGATTACTTCAAAAAACAAGGCGTCGACATCACTTTGACCGTCACTCCCTGTTGGTGCTATGGGGCTGAAACCATGGATATGGACCCCATGACCATCAAAGCCGTTTGGGGGTTCAACGGAACCGAGCGCCCCGGCGCGGTTTATCTGGCTTCCGTTTTGGCCACCCATGCTCAAAAAGGCCTTCCTGCCTTCGGCATCTATGGCCATGAAGTCCAGGATAAAGACGATCATTCGATTCCTGAGGATGTGAAGGTTAAGATTCTTCGCTTCGGCAGGGCCGCCATAGCCGCCGCGACCATGCGCGGGAAAAGCTATTTGCAAATCGGCTCCAGCTGCATGGGAATCGGCGGATCCATCATCAATCACGACTTCATCGAAGAATACCTCGGGATGCGCGTGGAAAGCGTCGATGAGGTGGAAATCATCCGCCGCATGACCTTGGGCATCTACGACCGCAAGGAATACGAGAAAGCCCTCGCTTGGGCCAAAAAGAACTGCAAGCCCGGCTTCGACAAAAACCCGGTCGAGCTTCAAAGGACCCCAGAGCAGAAGGAAAAAGACTGGGAATTCACGGTCAAGATGTGCTGCATCATCAAAGACCTCTACAACGGGAACAAGAACCTTCCGGAAGGGTGCGAAGAAGAGGCTTTGGGGCATAACGCGATCGTCGGCGGCTTCCAAGGGCAGCGTCAATGGACCGACTTCTATCCCAACTGCGATTTCCCGGAGGCGCTTCTTAACAGCACCTTCGACTGGAACGGAGCCCGCGAACCCTATACCTTGGCCACTGAGAACGATACCCTCAACGGGATTGGGATGCTGTTCGAAAGGCTTTTGAATGGCAGGGCCGCCATCTTCGCCGACGTCCGCACCTTCTGGAGCGGCAATAGCGTCAAACGCGTCACCGGATACGATATCCAAGGGCACGCGAAGGAATCCGATGGGTTCCTCCATCTCATCAATAGCGGCGCCCAGTGCTTGGATGCTTGCGGGGAAGTCACCGATGAAAAGGGAAACCACGTGATGAAGCCGTGGTGGGAGATGAAGGAAGAAGATATCGCCAAGTGCATGAACGCCACCACTTGGCCCTATGCCGACCTTGGGTATTTCCGCGGCGGAGGATTCAGCTCCCGCTACCTCACCCGCGCCGAGATGCCGATGACCATGATCCGTCTGAACCTCGTCAAAGGACTTGGCCCGGTGCTTCAGATCGTCGAAGGCTACAGCGTCGCTTTGCCCGATGAGGTTTCCGACGTCCTTTGGAAAAGGACCGATTACACTTGGCCTTGCACTTGGTTCGCCCCTCGCTGCACCGGCAAAGGGCCCTTCACCAGCGCCTATGAGATCATGAACCATTGGGGCGCCAACCACGGGGCCATCACCTACGGCCATATCGGCGCAGACTTGCTGACTTTGGCTTCTATTCTCCGCATCCCCGTCGCCATGCACAACGTCGAGGACAAAGATGTTTACCGCCCCGCTGCTTGGGGGTTGTTCGGATCCGATTTGGAGGGTGCGGACTTCCGCGCCTGCGAAGCCTACGGGCCGATGTACAAAAACGTCCGGAAATAAAGGAAAAAGCCTCTCTGAGCAGAGCTCGGGGAGGCTTTTACTTTACGCGGATGAGCTTTGAGCCGAAGGAAGAAACGTCGCTTGAAGGGTAGGAAGCCCCGGTGGCCTCCCCTTCCAGGAAGGTCGGCGCGTCGGCGTGGGAAATCGCCATGTTCGGGTAAGAGGCGGAGAGCTTTTTCCCGCAGATCTCCACGTTTTCGAAACGGACCCCCGTCACGCGGTGCTCTTCGTTTGGATATTGGGGGCGCTTCTCTACGCTTCCGGAGATTTTGATGCGCGGGTTTTCTTTCCCGGATAGGACTTTGATGTTGGAACAAGTGACCCCGGAGATGCTTCCCAAAGGAGTTATTTTGTGGGCGTCGCTCCATATGGGCGAATGGGATACGTCGAAATCGAACAGGGTGTTGTCCCCATCGCCCTGCCCAAGGGATGCCTCTTCCACGGTGATGTCGCGATAGACGACGTTTCTGATGTCGGCGTTGTTCCCGTTGTGGATGGAGAAGACGGGTTTGTGGAACGCATGGAGGACGGTGATGTTCTCAAACGAGATGTCCTTCATCTTCTCCCCGATGGTCTCATATCCGATTTCCATGGATTGGGCCAAATCGGTGTAAAGAAGGCAATCCGAGAAATGGATGGACGAGGTTTCCCCTTCTTTTCCGGTTTTGTAATCGACGTAGTTCTTCACGACCAAGGAATCGTCCCAACTGCGGACGAAGCTATAAGAAACGTCGACGTCTTTGCACGACTGAACCGAAACCCCATCCCCGTTGGAACGGGAGGAAATGACTTTTACGTTCTTTAGGCTCATCTTCTCGGAGCAATATAGATTGAATGCCCATCCCGCGGGGTCGAGGAGGGCGAAGTCTTCTAGCTTCACATTCCGGCAAAACTGGAAATCGATGGGGACGTTAGCGATTCCTTTGTCCACGTCACGGATGAAAGAAGATCCATCCAGGAACCCTGGGCCCTCCACGGAGACGTTGTAAGCTCCGTTGGCCCGGATCTTCGCGCGGAGGATCGCCCCTTCCTCCAAATAGATCTTGTCCCCATTGCGGAGGACGATTTCGTCGTTTGAGTTGATGCGGGGATCGTTTTCTTTGCTGTGGAGCCCCGGGGAAAAGACAGTGGCCCCCGCGGGGATGTCTTTGAAGGGATTGACGAATAGATGAAGGGTGCGGGAACGGGTTTCGATCAGGTATTGCCCCGGGGTCGAGATCGTGAAAGAAATGACCCAGCGGCTCGAATCGACGGACCAGGGGACGTTTCTCCCCAAAGGGCGGATCGTCACATCCTCCTTGGGGTTGAAGGCACATTGGAGCTTCAGTGTCGCCTTCCCCTTTAAAGAGAAAGAAGCAACCGCGTCTTCGCTTCTGCCTTTTGCGTCCTTGCTCCAGGTGCGGCTGGAGTTGACTTTGACCGTATAGACGGGGATCTGCTCCCCGCCGGCGAAAAGCCGCAGCGTGGGGTAGGGTTTCATCCCCTCAACCGCATCGCCGAATTTGATTTGGCTGGCTTCCCCGGGGGCCTCTGGCGTCTCTTCGCGCGAAAAATAATCGCTTTCGACGATTTTGAAATTGTCCTCCCCCTTCGGAAAGGAGGTTTGCTCCATCGATGGCATCGGAGCGGAACCATTTGATTCCGGGGCGCGTTCGACGCAAGAGAAAAGAAGGGGAAAGGCCAAAGAAACGGCGATTATTTCAAAAGTGATTTCCCGTTTGTTTTGGAGAAGAGGCATAGATGTTCCAAATTGAAGCTGATTCCGACTTCCTGCCCTTTGTGGAAGCGCCCGAGGCCGGTCGTGGAGATGATGAGGTCTTTTTCTTTTCCTGGGAAGGTCGTGTAAAGGATGGTTTCCTCGCCCAGCTGCTCGAAGAGATTGATTTTCGCGGAGAATCCCTGCTCGGCGTAGGAAAGATCGCCTTCCACCGACAGGGAACGCGGCCGGATGCCGGCGACGATGCTTTGATCGACCCAGTTGTCATCGAATCCCTTCATCCTTTCTTCGGGGATGGGAAGCCTTATGCTTTGTTCTTTCAAAGAAAGGAAGTAACGTCCCTTCTCTTTTTGGACTTGGGCGGCGAAGAAGTTCATCTGCGGGGTGCCGATGAACCCGGCGACGAATTGGTTCACTGGGTTGAGGAAGATCTCCTCCGGACTTCCGACTTGCTGGATGACCCCGTCTTTCAAAACGACGATTTTGCTGCCCATCGTCATGGCTTCCACTTGATCGTGGGTGACGTAGATGAAGATGGTTTTGAGCTTGTCGTGGAGGCGGGTGATCTCCGAGCGCATCTGAACGCGCATCTTCGCGTCGAGGTTGGAAAGGGGCTCGTCCAAGAGGAAGACTTTTGGATCGCGCACGATGGCTCTTCCTAGCGCCACCCTTTGCCTTTGCCCCCCGGAGAGGTTGGCGGGGCGGCGGTCGAGATATTCGCTCAAGCCGATTTTCGCGGCCGCGGCTTCGACTTTCTGCTTGATTTCAAGCTTCCTTTGCTTACGGTATTTGAAATCGAAGAAGTGCTTGAAGGGGATCTTCTCCACCTCGAGAGGGAAGGCGATGTTTTTGAATACGGTCAGATGGGGGTAGAGGGCGTAGTTTTGGAACACCATCGCGATGTCCCTGTCCTTTGCCTCTTTGTCGGTGATGTCCTCTCCGTCGAGGAGGATCTTCCCCTTCGTCACGTCTTCCAGCCCGCCGATCATGCGTAGGACGGTGGATTTTCCGCATCCGGATGGGCCGACGAAGACGACGAATTCCCCGTCGTTGATGTCCAAATTGAAATCCTTGGTCGCGGTGACCCCGTTGGGATAGGTTTTGTAAAGGTGCTCGATGCGGATCCTGGGCTTGTCTTCCTTTTCCAAATAAAGGAGCAGATCCGAGAACCTTTTCAGGGGGTGGTCGGTGTTGGGGGAAGCGGAGGCATCGTTGATGCCGTAAGAGGTGAACCCTCCCCTTTTTGCGGCCTCCACTCCGGCGTAGGCGTCTTCCACGACCCCGCATTCGGCGGGGGTGAGCCCGAGTTTCTTCGCGGCCAAAAGGAAAACCTCCGGGTCGGGTTTGGAGTGCTGCACCATGGTCCCGTCGACGATTTGATCGAAGAAGTCGGAAAGCCCGATCCGCTCCAAAATGAATTTTGTGTTCTTGCTGGAGGACCCGATCGCCGTGGCAATCCCCATCGCTTTGATTTTCTTCAAAGTGGAAAGCGTCTCCGGATCGACGCTCTTTGGGGTCAATTGTTTCAAATATTCCCGGTAGAGGTTGTTCTTCTTTTCGCAAAGGGCCTGCTTTTCCTCTTCCGAATAGCTCCGCTTGGCTTTCTCCAGGATGATTTCGCAGGAGTCCATCCGCGAAACCCCGCGCAGGCGGTTGTTGACGGCTTCGTCGAAGGGGATCCCCTCATCGTCGGCCATTTTTTTCCAAGACAGATAATGGAAATGGTCGGTGGAGACGATCACCCCATCCAAATCGAAGATCATTCCTTTTGTCATAATGAAACCTCCTCTAGGGAAGACTCGTTCCCCTGAATCGTAATTTTGTAGCGTTTTCCGCGGAATGACAAAGAATATTCCATCCCCTGGATCTGCCGTGGCAGATGCGGATGGAGGGTGAAGCGCTCCCCTTCGATTTCAAAGCCGCTGAAGCCATAGACCAAACAGAGATAGGCCCCGCCTTCGCTGGCGGGATGGCTCCCACCGATGTAAATCCCCCCGGCGTAGAGCTTCTGCTCGCCATAGAGGTCGATGGATGCGGATTTCCGGTACATGGAGTAGGCGTATTCGCTTTCCCCGATTTGGGTCGCCAGCAGCGAGTACATACTGCTGGAGAGGGATGAACCGTGCTCGGTGCGGGGGAAGTAGTAATCGTAGTTCGCTTTTTTGACCTTTTGGTCGAATTCATCCCCCAGCAGGACCAACATCGCGACGACGTCGGCCTGTTTGATGATTTGGGTGGGACTGGCGGGGCCGTCTTTCCCGCCCCAATATTGCTTGGGGTCCTTCACGCGGCTCCTTACTTCCGCCAAAGAGCAGTCTTCTTTTTGAAAGTAGCCCTCGAATTGCTCGATGACCCCATCCGCATTGGGTTTGGGGAGGTAAAGCTTCTGAAGGAAATCCTCCCACCCTGGGATGGATTCCAGGCATTTCCCGCCGAGTCGTTTGGCTTCCTCGATCGCATAGCTGATCGCGTGGGCGGCCATATAGTTGGTGAAGGCGTTGTCGTTGACCCGCTCGTGGTATTCGTCGGGCCCGATGACATCGTCGAGGTGGTAGGCCCCGTTTCGGAAGGTCGCGTAGCTGCGATAGAAGGCAACGATTTCGCCTAAAAGTTCCATCCCCCCTTCCTCCAGCAAAGTCGAATCCCCGGTGAGGCGTTGGTAATTCTCGAACGCGTAGGCGATGTCGGCGGAGATGTGGATCTGCTTTTCGTTGAAGTAGGTGCGGATCGGCTTCCCCGTTTTGTAATCGGTGACGTTGTATTTGGAGCAGGCTTCAAGGCCACTGTCTTGGCTTTCCCAGGCGAAGAAGGCGCCCTGGTACCCGAATTCCTTGGCCTTGGCCTTGGCCCCTTCTACGGTAGCGATTCGATATTTCAGCAAGTTGCGGGCCACTTGGGGCTCCTGAAGGCAGAAAAAAGGAAGAAGGAAGATCTCGCTGTCCCAGAAGATCGCCCCTTTGTAGGTCTGCCCGCTGACGCCGCGCGCGGGGACGCTTCTTGCCCGGTTCTTGTCCCCGAGGATCAGAAGCATGTAGATGGAATAGTTTCCCTCTTTTTGCCCTTCTTCGTCCCCGAGGAGCTTGATCTTCGCGTTGCGGTATAGAGGCGAGAAAGCGGCGACGTGCTCTTCTTTCAGGGCTTCGAAGCCTTTTTGCCTTGCCTTGGCGATTTCCGCATGGAAGTCCGCCTTCTCCTCGAAAACGAGGCTGATGATCTGCAACGAGAAAAGCTCTCCCTTCTTCAAATGCCCCTCGGCGGAGAAGAAGGATTCCCCTTCCTTTTTTGCTTCTAGGGAAGAAAGGTAGGAAACCGCCTCATAGATGGTTTTCCCTTCGTTGGTTTTCCCTTCGAAAAGGAGGAAATCCGGGTAACGGGTCACTTTTTTCTCGGGGAAGTGAGGGCCGTTGCATTCGAAGATATCGAGGTCTAAGCCGAATCGGAAGAGGAAATCGCCTTCTTCTTCGGCTTTCATTGAAATCGAAGAGACCAAAAGGTTGTCCTGCGCTTGCGAAACAAAGCGTTCCGAGCGGATCGAATAGGAAGGGAAAAGGCTTTCCCGCAGGAAAATTCCCTTTTCCAAGTCGAGCCTGACTCGATGGGAAGCCATCTCCTGGGTGAGGCAATCCTGCTCCTTGCCGGAGAAGAAGGTTCTGCAGCAGAAGGGGATCGGGAGGTTCAAAGATTCCCGCCAAGCATCCCCGGCTTTGTCGTAAACCCCAACCAAGTTAAGGCCAGGCATTTGGGCTTTCCCTTCTTCCTCAAAGGTCCCGCGGTATCCAAGGTGGCCGTTGCCCAAAAGGAAGCGGTTGCCCTCCAAAACGCGGGAGGAGGGGGAATAATGGGATAAGGAGATGAAGTCGTTCATCGGGCAATCTCCAGTTTCCCTTCCACGAGGCGCTTCTTCCCGTAGATTTTGATTTCCACCGGGGCGCCGTGGTTGGTGATGGTCAACGCGGATTTGCGCACGTCGAAGCGGAGCAGGCTGCCTTTGTAGGTAAGCTTTACCGAGTAATGGGTCCACCTTTCCGGGAGGGCGGGGTTGACGGAGAGCTCGGGTTTGTCGCTGCGGAGCCCCAAGAACCCATAGACGATGTTCATCCAGGCCGCGGCGATCGATGTCATGTGGAGCCCCTCGCTTGTGTTGCGGTTATAGTCGTCCAAATCCAAGCGGGTGGCGAAGCCGAAGAAAGAAAGGGCTTCTTTCTCCTTGCCGAGTTCCTCCGCCAAGATGGAATGGACGGAGGGGGAGAGGGAGGACTCGTGGATGCAGCGCGGCTCATAGTAGTCGTAGTTGGCCTCTTTGGTGGCCAAATCGAAATCCTGATTGTAGAGGAAAAGGAACATCAAGACGTCCGGCTGTTTGATCATGTCGTTGCGGTAGATTCGGTCGTAGGACCAATGGGAATAAAGGGGGAAATCGGTGACCGGGATTTTGTCCACGTCGATGTGCGGCAGGTCGTAGAAGCCTTGGTGCTGCTCATAAAGATGGGTGTTCTCATCGTAGAGGATGAGCATTTTGTCTATGGCGCGCCTCATTTCCTCTAAAGTCGAGGCGCTGAATCCGACTTTCTCGGCGACGGATCGCCAAGCCAAGCGCGGGTCGGAGAGGACGGAGAGGGTGTATTCGAAGGTCTTCTTGGCCATGATGTTGGTGTACATGTTGTGGTTGACCATCACTTCGAATTCATCCGGGCCCATGACCCCGTAATAACCGAAATGGGTCCGGTTTTGGTTCCACTGGCCGCGGGTGAGGAGGAACTTGTCGATTTCAAGGAGCATCTCCAGGCCGTATTGGTTCATGAAGTCCGCATCGTCGTAGAGATTCATGTAATGGAAAATCGCATAGGCGACGGCGGTGGTGGGCTGGATTTGGGTGGAGGCGTGCTGCCAAAGGGTGCAGGCTTCCTCCCCGTTGCGGGTAGCGATGGGATAAGCGGCCCCTTCGCAGTCGAGGTCTTTGGCCCTTTCCCGAGCCTGCGGCAACGTGTTGTAACGGAAAAGCAGCAGATCCTTCGCGGCTTTTTGGTTGCTGAAAAGATAGTAAGGCAGACAATAGGTCTCTGAGTCCCAGAACGCGTGCCCGGAATAGGCTTCCCCGCTTAGGCCCTTGGCCCCGATATTGTTGTCCGGGGCGAGGCCGGAATAGGCTTGCTGAAGGTTGAACAGGCAGAAACGGATGCCCTGCTGGTCGTCGGGATCCCCTTCGATCTCGATGTCGGATTTCTCATAGGCTTTTTGGAAGAAATCCTCGTTTTCCTTCAGAAGGCCCGAGGTCCCTTTTCCACACAAAGCGCGGAGTTCTTCTTCCGCCTCCGCCTTCCTTTCTTCGAAGCGGGAATCTTCTTTTTTGTCCACGACGTTGCTGACGAAGCGGTAGAAAGTCTCCTTTCGCCCGGGCTTCAACGCGAAATGGTAAAGGACATTGATTTCCTTTTCCTTGGATTCGACTCGCTCCGGGGAAAAAGAGGATTCGATCCTCATCAGGGTCAAGAGGCTTTGGTGGGTGGTCGGGGTTTTCAAAAACAGTCCGTATTCCCCGTTTTCATTGATGACCTTCCCGGGGTTCCAATAGCAGTGGTTGCCCCAATGGAGGATGGTTCCGTCCAAAGAGAAAGACAAAGAAACGTCGACGGGTTGATCGCTTTCTAGGCTGACGGTTTGGAAAGCCTGTTTGGGGGATTCCATGCCCAGCAGCCTCTCGAAGGCCACTTTGACGTTCGCCCCGCTTTGCAAATGCCAGATGAAGCCGCGCTGTAACAGCCCAGAGCGGAAGGACAGGGTGCGCTTGAAGGAGGAAAAGGAAGCCTTAGCCAAGTCGAGCTTCTCCCCATCGATGATCAAGCAAAGCTTCAGATAGTTGGTGGAGTTGATCGTGAAGTGGGTCCTTTTGACGATGCCTTTGTAAGCGTTTGGGGTTTCTTCCAACGAATATTCGAGGATGCCGTTGTAATAAGTGCCAACCAGCGATGGAAGGGAAACCCCTTCTTCGAAGAAACCGCGTACGCCGCTATATTCGTTGCCCAGCGAAAAGATGGATTCGCTGACTTGGTTCCGTTCTTTGTGAAATCCGATTTCCGTCACGGAAAAAGGCTCCACTTCCAAATAACGCGTTCTGATTTTTCCCATAATGAATTACTCCTTGCTCCCCTTGCTTGCGCCGGCGCTCATGATTTGGCGCTGGAAGATAAGGAAGACGATGATTTGCGGGATGATAGAGAAGACGAGAAGCATCAGGAAGTCCTCAGGCTTCAGGATGTCTCCGGCGGAGCCGATGTCGTAGATGCCGATCATCAAGGTTTTGAGTTTGTCGTTCTGCAGGACGAGATAAGGCAAGAGGAAGTCGCTGTAAGAGGCGGTCATCGAGAAGATCGCGACGATGCCGATGATCGGTTTGGAAAGAGGCAAGACGACGCGGCGGAAAATCTGGAATTGGCTCGCCCCGTCCATCGATCCGGCTTCGATGAGGGATTTGGGCAGGCGTTGGAAGTAGTCTTTGAACAGCATGTAGTAATAGGCATTGGCCCCAAAACTCAGCCAAAGAGGGAGAAAGGTAAGGTAGGATTCTTGGTTCGCCAACAGGCCGAACGCGGAGATTTCCTGAATGAGGGGGAGGATGTTCAGGATGGTCGGGACCATGTAGCCCAGGAAGATGAGCTTATCGATCGCTTTGTAGCCGAACGGCTTGAGGATCGCGATCGCATAGGCCAAAAGCGAGTTGAACGCCACGGCGCAGATCATTGCCCCGATGACGTAAACGAAGGTGTTGAGGTAATACCTTCCGAAGTCGACGATGCCCCAAAGGCGGATGAAGCGGCCCCAGTCCCAAACCTTGGGCCAAAAAGTGTAATGGGCGGAATTGATTTCCCCGTCCGACTTCAAAGCGGAGGCCAGTAGATAAACAACGGGGAACAGGGCGAAGAAAGAGAAGATGCAAAGGAGCAAAAGGATGAACCCGTATCCGATTTTATGGGCTGGGGAACGGTAGTCGGCGAAGTTCAGGAACCCGCCGCGTTTGTCCTTGAGGCGGGGGAAGACGTATTTTTTCATGCTCTCCCCTCCTTTTTCTTCAAGAGGCGGTCAAGCAGGGAATAAAGAAGGGTGAACGCCAAGATGATGAGGGCCAAGATCAAGGACGTCGCCGCGGATTTGCCGTATTCGAAATCGTTGAAGGCGTAGAGATAAGAAAGGAGCATCAAAGACATCGACGCGTCTAGCGGCCCTCCGTTGGGGCCGATGACCAACGGCTCATAGAAGACTTGGAACACCGAGATGATCTGCAAAACGAAGAGGGTCAATAACGTGCCCCGGAGCGCGGGGATGGTGATGCGGAAGAAACGTTGGGTGGAGCTGGCCCCGTCCATGCGCGCGGCTTCGTACATCGAATCGTCGATGGATTGGAAGGAAGAAAGATAGATGAGGGCCGTGCTCCCCGCGCCTTTCCAAGTCATGGCCAAGACGATGAGGGGGATGACGAGGTTCACCGATCCCTTCCAAGGGTGGGGCTTCAAGCCAAAGCCTTGGATGATGACGTTGAAGAGGTCGGTGCTCCCATCCCCGTACATGGAATTGAACAGGAACACCACGGCGATGCCGGAGATCATGCAGGGGAGGTAGAGCACGACGCGGAAGAAGCCTTTCGCGTGGATGACCTCCGAAAGCAGGAACCCGAGGATCACCGGAACTAGATACCCGATGAGCAAAGAATAGAGGATGTAGAGGAAGGTGTTCTTCAAGGCATCGAGGAAGGTCGGATCCTCGAAGACGTCTTTGAAGTTCTGGACTCCCACGAAGACGGGGTTTTCCAAGTCCGAGCTTTGGAAGGCCAGGACGATGTTCCTCCCCATCGGGTACCAGACGAAGAAAACGAACAAAAGCAAAGGGACGATCATGAAAGCCCATCCCAAAAGATTCCTCTTCAGGACGCTTTTCCAGTTCCTCTTCCTTCCTTTTTCCTTTTTGCGAAAGGCGAACATAATTTTCACCGATTGAAGCTTTTATCCAAGGCTTTCTGCAGAGTTTGGCTGGCCGTGGATAGAAGCGCCTGGCAGGAGGCGCTTTCCTTGAAGGAGAAGACGCCTTGAATCGCCGCGTCCAGGGCTTTGTACATGTCTTGGGCGTTGTAGGGCACCTCGGGGTGCTTGTTCTGCTGAATGCTGGAGAAGAAGGGCGAATAGTCTTCCATTTGGACGTTGATGTATTCGTTCTCGAGTTGCTTGGCTTTCTCTACGTAGTCTTCGTTGGACCAAGGCATGATGGAAGGGAGGATCGGCTGGCCTTTCTTCTTGGCGACCTCATACCCTTCCTTCTTCGCGAGGAGGTTGGTCTCGCTGGTGGACGGGGAACGGCCGATGTAGTCGAAGAACTTGAGGATGCCTTCCACCTTTTCGTCGCTGACTTTCTTGGTGAAGACGAAAGGGGTCCCGCCGTAAAGGGAATAATGATGGGCCCCATCCCCCGTCGGCATCGGGACGAAGGCGAGGTCGCCCATGTCGCAGCTTCCCTGTAAAGCGGCCTGCTGAAGCACGTCGCTCCCGACGATGGCCATCGCGACTTTCTCATTGATGTTGGAATACCAATCGTTGTAAACGCAACTGATCTTTTCGATCAGTAGGCCATCCACGCTCATCCTCTTGATCCATTCCAAAGCGTTGACCGCCTCTTGGCAGTCCAGCGTGGCTTTGATTTTCCCATTTTCTTCTTTTTCCAGCGTGGCTCCGTAATTCCAAGCCATGTTTGAGAAGACCCAGCCGCCGTTTTTGTTGGCGGAGTACATGATGAAGCCTTTCGCCGCGTCGCCGTTCTCGTTTACGATCGTATTGGAGTAATCGTAGACCTGCTCCCATGTGGTGGGGTAGGCGGGGCTGCCGTCTTTGTTGTAGAGGGAATATTTGCTGTCGATTTCCGGCAAAAGCCCGTTCTCGCCCAAAATCCTCTTATTGATCAGGAGGCCCAAACCGTATCCGTCCCGGGGGACGCCGTAAATCTCGTTGTCGAATGTGAGGGATTCCTTCATCTCTGAATCCATCTTCTGATCCCACCCGAGCTCTTTCAGCTGCGAAGTGATGGGGCGGATGATGTTCTGCTTCAATAGCTTCTCCGGCTCGGTGAACCAGGTTTGCCAGACGTCGGGCAGGGAATTCGTCGTGTATTTGCTTCCGACGGTTTCGGTGGAATAGGTATAGGGGCTTGCTTTGATGACGTATTGGGGGTTGTCCGCCTCAAACCGTTCCTTCCAAACGTTGTACATCGCCACATCCTGGGCGGAAGTGGATTCGGGCCAAAAGCCGATTTTCAGTTCGATTTTATTATCGCCGGAACCTCCGCAGGAAACCAAGGAGAGGGCTCCAAGGGATAATAAGACCAACTTTGTCGCTTTGTTTTTCATGGGAATGCCTCCAAAAGGTGTGGGGAGGAGCTTTCGCCCCTCCCCATTTGGCTAATTTCACTTAGCCCAAGTCTGAACGTAAGCGGAAGTCGCCATGCCGGCAGGCATTTCGTCTGCGATGGCTTTGGCGGTTCCGAAGTGGATGGTTCCGGCCTTTCCGCCGGTGAAGAAATGGATCGAGTCGCCGACTTGAACGTCCATGCCGGCAGAGGCGAAATCCAAAACCAAGTCGACGCCTTCTTCGGAGAGCTTGGCGTTGATGTCGTAATCTCCCCCGTCCAGCGTCTTGAGGAGCGGCTTCTGGTTGGCCCAGAATTCTGCCCCCTCCCCGTTTCTCTCCCTCTTCACGCGGAACAGGGACAGATCCAGATCGGCGTCCCCGGAAACGTGGACGATCATCTTATTGGCCTCGATGGTGGAAGTCCATCCGCTGATGTATTTCCACCCCGCCGTTTCGTCTTCGCTGGAAATGACGCAGTCGGTCGCGGCGTTCCCATCGACGGAGAAGCCTTTTTCGGCGATGCCGATTTCGGAGACGGAGATTTTCCCACGGGGCTTCTTGTCTTCTTCTTTGTCCGCATATTCTCCGGAGTGGAAATGGACCCAGCCATCGCCTTCTTCAGGGAAGGCGGATAACGGCGCATAGTAGGTCGTCTCTTCTTCGGGGATGAGGGTGGAGCTGCTGACCTCGGATCCGGCTTTGTCATAGAGCTTCAAGCCGTCCTTGAAGAACAGCTGCTTTCCGTTCATCTGCAAGCGGAGGGTGTCGAAGTCGGCGACCCCGTCGCCTTTGATCTTGAAGTAGAAATAGGAATCTCTGCTCGGGGCGTGGATGCAATTGAGCCAGTGATAGTCATTGAGGTCAACATCGGCCATGTTGATGGCGTTTTTGGATTCTTCGTAGACGTTGAAGTCGTTGGCGTAGAAGATCGAGTCGATCTCGATGTCCTTCTCGCCGGTGTAGTGCATATGGATGTTGTCTCCGGCTTCAAGCCCGTTCTGGGCGAGGTCGACGATATACCATTTGAATCCTTCCGCGGTGACGTAAGGGGTCTGATAGACGGCATCGCCGTAGGTCTTGACCCCTTCCATGGCGAGGACGGAGTTGAACCAGTTCTCTTTGCCGTTGTCACCCATCTTGAAGCGGAAGCCGTTGAGGTCATACCCTTCTTCGCCTTTGATGGAGAAGACGAGGTACTTGGCCCCCTTCAAAACGTGGCTGGAGCCGATCCCAACATGGTCATAGTCGTTCTCGTTGCCCGCTTCGGTGCCGGGCATATGAAGAATGCCGTCTTCGGTGTAGATCTTGTCTCCATGGCTGTAGCTGAGGAAGTGGTAGATGCCCGCCTCGACGTTGCGCGAATCGGCATGGGAGGCGGCGTAATCCTTGTTCAAGGAAGAGAAGGTCCTTTCGAAATTATCGAAGGTGACTGCGGTCTCGGTGTTGATGGAAGGATATTTCTTGTCGAGCTCAGGCTCCTGGAAGGAGGTGAGGAAGACGTTGGAAAGCTCCAAGACGTCGTCGCCTTCGTTCTCGATGGTGACCGTCTTCACTTTGCCCCCATCCACTTCGCCGAAGGCATTGAGGTCGATGGCCAAATTGGCGTAGGCCCCATCGACGGCGTTGACGACGGGTTTGTCGCTTTGAGCTTTCCAAAGCGGGAAGGAAGCGGATTTTTCGGTGGCGGGTTCGTCGTCATAGGCGACCGTCATCTTGGTGTGGCTGAGATCCCCCAAAACGGAGAGGACGATGTGCGATTTTTCTCCGGTGAGCTCAGGAGTGGTGTACTTCTGGCCTTTCCCCAAGGCCAAGCCTTTGCGGACTAAGACCGCGTCGGGGCAGTCGGTCGGGCCCCAGTAGACATTGGGGTTGCCGCCGATTTCCTGGCGGGAGAAATCGTCGATGACGGTGATGCTGTCGCCTTTCTGGAAGGAGACTTCCGCGATTTCGACCACGGCGGAGACTTCCGCGCTTTCCTTCACATACAGATGGAAGCCGACGGCTGCGCCGAGGACTCGGAGATCGGTGCCTGGGAAGAGGGTGGCTTCATCGCCGACGGAATCGCCGATGTTGATGGAGATGTCCTGGAATTCGTTGGTCAGTTCCGGGTTGGTGCCTTCCCCGTCGGCGTTGAGGGCTTCGCCCATGCTGATCGGATAGATGTTGGCGTCGGCGTCGTTGGAGGGGCGGATGCCGAAGATCAAATCCGCCATCGGCAGCTTGCCTTCGGTCACGCGCATCTTGAAGTGGATGCTGCCTTGGCCCAAAAGGGTCGGGTCGCCGCTAAAAGCCGCGCTGGCCATTTTGTAGATGGCGGCGCCGGGGGTTTTCTGGAAGGAATCGAGGTTGGAATCGACGACTTCGCGGAGGAACCCTTTGTGGATTTCCGCGTTGCTGGTCCCGTTGAGGGAGTCGCCGGAGAAGTCTTCGACGGAGACGTCGAAGCGCTGATCGAAGGCGCGGGTGACGGCGCCTTCCGCCAAAGTCTTGTTCAATCCTTGCCGATGAGTGATGATTTCGCCTTCGTGGCTCTCCGTTTCGGAGCTAGGCGGAAGCTCGGAGGCCCCGACTTCTGAGGTGGTGGGGGTTTCGCTGGAGGGTTCCGGCGTGGGCTCGTTGGTCCCGCAGGAGGCGAGGATCATGGCCGCGCTCAGCGGCAAGAACGACCAGATGATTTTTTTGCTTTTCATTTCTTTTCCTTTCTGAAAGCATTTCAAATCGAATTATTTGACCCCATAAGCGCTGATTTCGGATAGCTGACCGCCATATCCTCCACTGGCGCTATTGGAGTTAATAACCACTTTTAGGAATCGACAGGCGACATCCCCCATGTCGAGGATCACCCGGTTCCCGGTTTGGGGATCGAAGAGGTAATCGCTGGCCTCCTTGGCGAGGGAGAAGGGGGTGGAAGCGCTGTAGGAGAGGTTTTGGTCGCTGACGGAGATCTCGATGTTCTCGATGCGCGCGGACCAAGTGAGGATCGGCGGCAGGGAGAGGACGAGCTTGGAAAGGCGGTAGACATCCCCCAGATCGACGACGATCAACGCCGGAAGGGTCTTCGATTCGTAATAGGAGGTGCCTCCCGTTTCCCCATCGACCACGTTCTGGACTGGGTAGACGTCGTTATGCTCGGTGGAATCGACGATGGATTTCATGTAGGTCAGGGAAGGCGGGTAGAATTCGACTTCGCTGACGCGGTAGGTCTTGGGGGATTGGAGGGTGTCTGTAGCAACGAAGCGGAGCTGGATGCCGGCGAAGTCGGCGGTCGGCAGATTGATGTCGATCACGTTTCCCTTCGCGGGGGTCATTTTGTAGTCCTTGGTGGTGACCAGGCGGGTGTATTTGTCGCTCATCGTTCCGTCGGTCTTCTTCTTCCTGGCCCAGACTTGGATGCTATAGACCAGGGAATACGGATTGTTTTGATCCCCATAGACGCGGATGACGCCGACGTTGGTTTTCTGCGCGAAATCGTAGGTGAGGGTGGCGAATTCGGATTCTTCGTTCTTCCATTCGCCGGATTCGTAGTAGGTTGCTTTGTCCCCGTCGAAGGCGAACGATGCTTCCGACCCGGGGGCTAAGAAGGATCCGCTTCCATCGTCCCCTGGGGTGGTGGCTTTGCTCCCGGCGCCGTGGCTGGAGGAGGCGTTTCCGCCCATATCGGCTTTGACGCCGATGAAGGAGGGTTCCCCGTTATATTTGGCGAATTCGGGGACCATCAAGCCCTCTTGGGAGATGTTGGCGTTGTTGGTCTTCTCGATTTCGGATCCGCTGACTTTGTTTTGATAAGGAAGGTGGATGAGGGCGCCGAGGACCTTCTCCTCCTTTTGAAAGGTCAGCCCTTGGACGAATTCGTTTTTCGCCAAACCGAGCTGCTCTTCGTTTTCGATTTGGTGCCCTGCGATTTCCAGGCCTTTGATGGTCACGTTCTTGATCGCGGAGGATTCGTCTTCCCCACGCATCCTGGCTCCGACGGAATCGGCTTTTTGGTAGACTTTGACGTTTTCGATGCTCACTCCGTCCACCGCGCCGCGCTTTTCGCCGCTTTTGGACCATTCTTCGTTGTAAGCGATGGTGAAGTCGATGAGGAAGTCGTTTTCCCCGTCGGCGCGGTTGTCTCCGAGGGTCTGGCAGTCTTCGACGGTGATGTTCTTATAGGTGACGTTGGTGATCTTGGCTTGGTCGCAGTTATGCAAGGAGATGACGGCTTTGTGGAAGGCGTGGACCACGGTGATGTCTTGGAAGGTGATCCCATCCATGCTCGGCCCATAGGTTTCGTATCCGACTTCCATGGCTTGGGCCAAATCGCTCCAAACGACGACGTCGTGGATGTTGATGTTGCTGGTGGAGCCAAGATCGGAATTCTTCACGACCAAAGCATCGTCCCAAGTACGGACGTATCCGCCGGAGACTTCCACGTCTTTGCAGGATTGGATGGAGATGCCGTCCCCGTTGCTGCGGGCGGTGATGATCTTCACGTTGTCGACGTGGACGTTCTCGCATTTCCATAGGTGCAGCGTCCATCCGGCCGGATCGAAGAAGGCGACGTCTTCGATCGTGAGGTTTTTGACTTTCCTCATGACCACGGGGATCGTGTATTCGTTGGCGCTTCTCCGGTTGTAGATGGAGCCGGACACGATACCCCTCCCTTTGATGGTGACGTTGCTCACTCCCTCCGCGGAGAATTGCCCATAGACATAAGACCCGCCCGCCAAATAGACGGTGGTGTTGTCTTTGATGGGGAAAGCGCCCGCATCGTATACGCCGGGGCCAACATAGATGATGTTGGGGTCTTTCTTCGCGTCTTCCTCGGTGATCGGGTTCTCCTCGATCGCGTTGGCGAAGATTTGGATCGCTTCCTCCGAATTGCCGTTGTATTCGAGGACGTAGTTGCCCGAATAGGACAAATCGAAAGAGATCGTATGCTCGCTGAATTCCGGGCTGACGCCGTACACAAGGGGGCGCAGCAAAGCGGATTGGATGGTTTCATCGGCGATGGTGACTTCCAAATGGACGGTCCCCTCAAAATCAAACAGAACCGCCTGGGTGTAGGTCTTCGGTTCTTCCCAGGTGAATTCGCGCTTGTGGTTGACGCGGGTCTCATAGACGAAAAGGTCTTGCCCGTTGGCTTTGACGGAGACCTTTTTCGAGGATTCCATCATCTTCGGCCCTTCGTAGGTGACAAGCTTGCTCTTTTCCACCTGCTTTTCCGGCTGGACGAAGTTGGCTTCGCTGTAGTAGGGGTTGTCTCTTTTGGACTCGCTGGAAGAAGAGGAATTCTCTCCTGGCGCAGGGGAGCAGGCGGCAAGAGCTAAGCTGCTAAGCATCAAAGTGAAAGCGGTTACTTTCTTGATGGGATTTAAAAGGGAATGTTTGTTCATGCCGATGACCTCGCTGCCCTTATTATTCCATGGAGGGGAGGCAAAAAGAAGAAAAACGTTAACCGCTTAACTAAATTTTAAAACCATATCCTATGGATATGGGTTTGTTTGTTAACCACGAAATTTTTGAAAGGGCTTTCTTATTGGCGCCGCTTGGCGGTGCTGGAACGGACGGTCAAACTCGGTTCGATGATGAAGGAACATTCCTCGCGAACGGTTCCTTTGACTTCGTCCAATATCGCCCTGGCCGAGAGGGTGGCTTTCTCTTTGATGTCCTGATGGATTGTCGTGAGGGGAGGGAAGATGTACTGGGCTGGCTGGATGTCGTCGAATCCGACGATGGAGAGCTGATCGGGCAGTTTGACCCCCAGCTCCAACAAGCGGCGGATCAAGCCGATGGCCACGATGTCGGCGTCGACGACGATGGCGCTGATTCGATTCAGTTTCTTTTGGATCAGGTCCCCCATCTGATATCCGCCTTCTAAGGTCGTCATCGA
>DCMK01000024.1:2552-7167 GCA_002321395.1 Caryophanales bacterium UBA1624 | reverse complement strand
ATCGAACGGAAAATGCAATCTTTAGGGATGGGGTAGTCATATTCCATCAGGGCTTTCTCATATCCGCAGAAACGCTTGTGGTTGACGATGGAGGTGTCGGGCCCTCCAAGGTAACCGATGCTTTTATGACCCAAGGAAATGAGGTGGCGGGTTGCTAGATACTCCGCTTTCTCATCGTGGAAGCGCACATTGGGAAAAGGGGCATCATAGCTTTCGTAGACATCGGCCAAGACGACTTTGGCGTTCACTTTCAGAAGGGTTTGCTCGGCTTTTTTGCTCAGACTCCCCAACACCATGACGGCATCAAGGGCCCTGGATTTGTACCATTGCTCGAAACCCTCCTCGTCGGAACCGATGATCACGTCGTATCCTTCTTTTTTGAGGATCTCTTCGAAGAAACCTAAGAATTCGGCGTAGAAGGGGTTGAAAAGGAACGCTTTCGCTGGAGAGGAATAAGGCAGGATCAAACCGATGAGGTGGGACTTTCCGGTGGACAAAGAGACGGCCGCATGGTCGCGGGTGTAGCCGAGTTCTTCCATGGCTTGGAAAACCTTTTTCTTAGTCGCGGGGGACACTTTGCCCTCTTTGCCGTTCAAAACGTAGGAAACCGTGGCGGCCGAAACCCCGACGCGTTTGGCAATGTCGTAGATGCTCGTCTTCTTCATGCAAGGAAAAGTATAGGCGTTGGTTAACAAAGAATGAAAGAAAATCCGCGTTGGGACGCGCCTTTGCTTTGCAAAGAGCATTTTTGTTAACTCATGGGCGGAAATCGGAAAAAACGAAAGCGAGAGGGGAGACGATTTGTTTATCGATATACGCATAGCTTATTTTAAAAACCACGTGTAGCCTATGCGAAGACAAAAAATACCGATGCTTTTGATATAATGAATCGCGAAGGCGCTTGAGTTAAAAACATGGAAAACTTGAAGGAGTTCATGGAGCGGCATCGGGCCGATGAAGAGAAATCGGAGCCATTCGTGGACTATCTTTATTCGCTGATGGAAAAGCACGGCGTAGAGAACCCCGCGGATTTTTACAACAAGGCCAATATTTCCAGGCAGCTTTGGTCTTCCATCATATCGGGGAAATCCCATCCATCCCTCAATGTTTGCCTGAAGATGGTTCTCGCTTTAAAAGCCAGCAACCATGAATGCAAATACCTTTTGAAGAAGGCGGGTTTCACCTTGGCTTCCTCCAGCCCTTACGCGCTGATCATCCGTTACGCAATCGAAAACAAAATCTACGATATCGTCGAAGTAAATCGGATGCTGGAAGAAAACGGCTGTGGGGATTCATTGATCATCTAGCGCAAAAACACACCGAAAATGTCAAATCCCATTTGACCTTTGCCGCTTTTCCTTTCGCTAGCATACAGGCGTAACGAGGAAAGGGAAAATGAACGAGAACTTAAAGAAAATTCGCGAGTATCTGCTGAGCAAGGGGGTAAAAGAGGAAACCATCGACAGCGGGATGGGAAGCTCGGTTTACCTGGCGATGGAAATCATGGAATACGCCCACAGAAACCAAAAAAGGGAAAACGGGGAGGATTATGCGAACCACCCCTCCCGATGCCTGACCACGTATCGAATCCTGATCGGCATCGGCGCGGACGGAGAAGGAATGATGGACCGCGATCTTCTGGAAGAAAACGGAATCCCTTTCTCGGGCGTGCAGGAGGTATGCCTTCTCCATGATGTGGTGGAGGATTCGGAACTGAGTTTTGAAGACGTTCGGGATATCTATAGGGAATGCGGATTCGGGTGGTATTTCTCCGCGTGCATCGGAGATGCCTTAAAGCGCATCACCCACGATAAGAAAGTTCCTTATGCCGAATACGTTGCGACTTGCTTGGCTAACCCCGTATCTGCTTTGGTGAAATTGATTGATATGGACGACAATCTGCGGATTCTTGATCTCGTTGAATTCGGCGATAAGGAATTAAAAAGGGCGGAAAAGTATTTGGGCTGTTCTGCTGGCATTAACAATTGTTATCACTTCGTCGAAAAATTGGCGAAATACAGAAAAGAGTTCAAAGCCCAATGCGAAAACGAAGAGGGATCCGCAACGGCTGAATAAAGATCGTGGGGCTTCAAACGACCGAAGGGGTTCTATGCGACTCTTTTTGCGAAAACGGCGAAGACCGAAGGATTTGCCCGTCGGCGTTTCGTGCGAAAGCGGATGGAGAAAGAAACCTTGCACCAACCGTTCCTCGTTCGTATAATTCAAATCGCTTCATTTCTTGTGAAGCGCCACGCCCGAATGGTGGAATCGGTAGACGCGTTGGACTCAAAATCCAATGTCTGATGAGGACGTGCCGGTTCGAGTCCGGCTTCGGGCACCATTAGAAATCTAACCTCTTAGCTTCATCGCTAGGAGTTTTTTTGTTTCTAAAGCCTCCTATTCAAGGAGGCAAAGAACGCAAATCAAAAGAAACGATTGCGACGCGGCGGATGGGAAGAAGCTCTCCTTCATCCCCCCCAATAGGAAGTTGAGCAGAAAGAACAGAACGGGGGTAACTGGCGTTTCGAAGACGATTGGGAAAAGCCCTTATCGGGCATATATCATCATCGAGGGGAGAGAAGTAGAACTCGGCAGGTTCGAGGCATTGGGGGGAGCCGCAAAGGCAAGAAAGGAAGCGGAGGACAAACATTTCGTGCCGATGCTAAAGAACATCCCATCAAGCAAGAAGCGACTTCCTCTTTAAGCGATGGGAGGATCGCTGATCTTGCGGGGGAGAACATATCCTCATTTCAATGTTTTGGAATGACAAGCGACAGGTCGAACCAGTGGCTTTGCGAATGTGGGAAAAGGTTTATCGCCACATCAACGGACATTCAACGCACCCGTCAGCAAAAGAAGGGTGGAGAAATGGATCTCCACGAAGCTGGACGTCCGGGGCAACGCCATCAAAGCCAGGCGGATGATGGAACTGAAGCTCAGCTTCGATCCGAACGATATCGTCAAGACGCACCTCGTCCTCATGAAGCTCGGCCTCAACCCGATGGAGGACGAAGGCATGAGGAGGATGAAGAAGCAAAAGGCCCAAGCCATCGCGAAAAAAGAAGCGGCCCAAAGCATCCCGAAGGCGATCGCCCAGGGGATGCAGAACGGCCTCATCCTCTTCCCCGATTGCATGAAGGCGTGGCGCGACAAGGTCAAGCCGGACGTCAGGCCTACCACATACACCGGCTACCATTGCAACATCTACAACGTCATAGGCCCCTATTTCCAAAAGAGGAGGATCCATCTTCAGGACATCGCCCCGACGACATCGAGACCTTCTACCAGGACCAGATGCAGACGAAGAACCCGAACACCGTAATCCGTTATCACGCGAACATAAGAAAGGCGCTCCAATACGCGTTCAAGAAAGGCTTCATCCTCACCGATCCGGCCGACAGGGCGGAAAGGCCGAAGAAGGGGCCTACGCCCATAGCTTCTACAGGAAGGAGGAGGCGGAGGTTCTTTTGAAGAGGGTGAAAGGAACGGCGTTGGAGTTCCCGGTGACGATGGCGGCCTATTACGGATTGAGAAGAGAGGAGGCCGTGGGCCTGAAATGGGACGCCATCGACTTCCAATACAAGCAGTTCACCATCAAGCACACGGTCACCGAAGCCATTGTGAATGGAAAAATCGAGATTGACATAAGCTCTGTAGAAACAAAATTTGTTGCCCTTCGTTCCTTTTGATTCCTTAAGGAGAAGAATCTCAGAGTGATCAAATTCCATGACTTATGGCATGCCTGCATCCGATTCTCTTTATCACCATGTAAACGTTCGGATTCCTAGTGGCCTAGACAATCGTTCGAAGGTCGCTTTTTCTTCCTTGTCATCGATTCAAGAGCCATACCTGTAGCCTCCCAATTCATGGCCGATGAGCCTAATATCATCAAACAAAATATCAAGTGTTTCTCAATGATGACTTCCAACGTTTTTCTCATAATAACGGCACCTTTTCCTTTAGAGAAAAAAGTCCAGGACCATTTTCCTGGATTTTTGTAAAACGGGTATGGTTGATCGGCTGTGAAACCTTTAATCAATGGTAATCCATATTAGACAAAGGCACTTTCATCCAACAGAAAATCAATGATTCCAACGTGGTAGATTCCGTTTTTGTCCGTATATGGGACATATAAATCACCCTCAACGATAATCTTTCTGAACGAATCACCTATTTTCAACAAGGGGTTGGATTCCTGTTCTAACTTCTCATCATCGTATATTCGATACGCTGACTGTATGTAGAACTTCTCATTACCTTTTGTGGCGATGAAATCAACTTCATATTGTTTTCTTGTCCGCGAGCCGTCTTGATTGGATTGAATAGCGGGAACGATTCCCACATTGATGGCGTATCCACGCCGTTTTAGGTCTCTATAGACAACCGACTCCATCAAATGTCCTCTGTCGTTTTGACTAAATGAAAGAAGCGCGTTTCTAAGTCCGCAATCGGCGAAATAGTATTTTTTGCTGCTGGCAATAAACTTGTTTCCACGTATGTCAAAGCGCTTCACCTCGCTTATCAAGAATGAATCCATGAAAGCCAACAGGTATTTCTCTACCGTTTGTCTTGCGATTGATGTATCTTCCTTTTGCTTGAAAAGCTCCGATATTTT
>DCMK01000024.1:0-2446 GCA_002321395.1 Caryophanales bacterium UBA1624 | reverse complement strand
CTATTTTGGCATGCTCGACAATATCCTTGAGATAGGTTAATTCAAAAAGATTGTTAAGGTATGAAATCTTGTCTTGGCTGTTCCCGTAGGCTGCCATGCCTGGCATCCCTCCAAAAGTCAGATATTCCTCGAAAAGCATCCTTTTGTCTTTATTGGGGAAGGCAGCGGCGTATTCTTCAAACGATAGGGGAGCAAGGTCTATTTGCCATCCTCTGCCCCTGAATTCCGTAAGGACGTCGGATGAAAGCAAGCGAGAATTGCTGCCAGTTACATAGATATCGACGTTTGGATATTCGGAAAGAAGCCCGTTAAGCACCTGGTAAAAGGTGATTTTCGGGATATCGCCATCGATTGTCTCATATCCATCGAAAGCGGGATTGGCTATGCTTTCGCAGAACTGGATCTCATCGATTAAAAGAAAGAATTCATCCTTTTTGTTTATTTTTTCTTTGATGAATTTATCCAGCCTTATCGGGTTCAAAAGGTTTGAATTTTCCAAACTAGAGAGGTCGATTTGAATGATTCTGCTCTCTAAAACGCCACTAGACAACAAATAATCCTTGAATAACGAATTGAGAAGGTAAGATTTTCCGCATCTTCTGATTCCTGTGATGACCTTGACCATTCCATTATGTAAACTCCTTATGAGCTTATTTAGGTAGAAGTCTCTTTTAATTTCCATTATTTTGTTCCTTAATGCACATAAATTGTAACATATCTTTTAATAAAACATAATATATATCATAGATTAGTTACATAAAGTGTGCAAAAACACAAATAGTGACATTCATAACAAGAGCGTTTCAATGAATGGAGGTTTACTTCTGTCCTAGTGAATTTGCTGCATGATTCACACATTGGCTACAAGAACAACGACCACCCGTCCGGAAACAGCAGGTTTACGAATTCTTCGACAAGAACAAGAACGTCAACCCGAATAAGAAGGACGTATTATACCAGTACATCATCATGTGCAGGGAATTGAAACTCTCTATTCTTGATGATGTGATGCAGCCTCATTTTTAAAACGGAACGCTGAAATAGCGCCCATCGGAATTCAACGAGGCGTTCGACTGCTTTGGCACGACCTCGTCCGCCAAGGACGAAATTAGGGAAACCTTCGGACGGAGAGACTCGAACGTTCTTTTTGGTGTGCAATTCCGAAAGCGACATCTGTAGGAACGTGGCTTATGAAAGATTAACTTTCATATCAAAGAAATACAGTATTCCGTTTGTGCTTCTTGACTAAGCATCCTAAAAACGTCGACTGTTTCTAGAGAATTCACTCGTTTCATGGTAAAATCTAGCAAAAGAAAGAACAGGTGATTCGCATGATTTTCAAAGAGGACCAGCACACGGAGCTGAAGGAAAACCCCAAAAGCGGGACCATCGTCAACGAGATCGTCGCCTTCTTGAACACGTGCGACGGGAAAATCTATATCGGCGTCAATGACGATGGGACTGTCGTTGGCGTAGATGACATCGACAAGGCGTCCGTCTTCGTCTCGAACATCATCGCCGACCAGATAGAGCCGAGCCCAAGAGGACTCGTATCCATCGAGACACCAACAGTTGACGGCAAGCGCATCATCGAGATTGCTATCAAGGAGGGCGATAAACTCTACTACATCAAGAAATATGGGATGAGCAGCGCGGGATGCTTCGAGAGGATAGGCGCTTCCTCCAGAGGCATGACGCCCGAGCAGATCACGAAGAGGTTTGCCGAGACAATCGCTGTCCCAGAGAGGAAGATGGCTGATACTCCGTGCAACAGGACTGGTCTTACGTTTACGAAATTCAAGACGTACCTCGGCGCCAGGAACGTCCATTGGAACGAATCCAAGTTCGAAGAAAACTTCAACCTGAGGACAGCGGATGGGAAATACAACCTTATTGCGGATCTCCTCGCCGACGAGAACCCCGATTCCATCAAAGTCGCCATTTTCAGAGGAACCGACAAATCCGACTATCTCAAGAGGAATGAATATGGGTTCACGTGCCTGCTATATGCCATGGACCAGGTTAGCGAGTACTGCCTCGCCCTGAACGAGACATTCGTGGACACCTCGAAGATGGTCCGGCAGGAGAAGAAGCTCTTCGACGAGGACGCCTTCAGGGAAGCGTGGACCAACGCCGTGGCCCACAACAAGTGGGTAGACGGAACACCTCCCGCCGTCTATTGGTACGACGACAGGCTTGAAATCGTTTCCTGTGGCACGATACCAAGCGGGATGACCAAGGGGGATTTCCTCGCCGGCAAGACCCATCCGGTGAACGCGGAGCTCATGAAGACATTCCTCCAGTGCCGCGTCGTCGAGCAGACGGGTCACGGAGTGCCGAAGGTCGTCAGGAAATACGGCGCGAAAGCCTATGATTTCGGTACCTCCACGATAACCGTGACAATCCCTTTCGACAGAAGCGGGTTCGAGGACAAACGGGAAAACGC
>DCMK01000034.1 GCA_002321395.1 Caryophanales bacterium UBA1624 | reverse complement strand
TCGCTGGTGGCGCCTTCGCTGCCTTCCCCGGTGGAGGATTCACCCCCATCGTAGGCAGTCGAGGCGGAAACGCGGTAAGACGTGGTGGTGGTTGTCTCGCTGGTGGCGCCTTCGCTGTTGGTGATCGAGGAGAATTTGCTCGGATCGTAGGTGGACAAAGCGTTGAGGGTGGTTTGGGAGATGAGGTCGTCGGTGAAGAGGACGCGGAGCTGAGGATATCCGGTGACGGCGTCTTTGGCTTCGAAGTAATAGTCCTTCGCGGTGTCGTTCCCGCCGGCGTTGTAGAGCTTATCGAAGGAAGCTTTGTCGTTGATGAGGTTCCCTTTCTCATCGATCTTGATGTCGACGTTCTTGTTCTTCATCTCGAGTTGGAATTTGGCTAAGCCGTTGCTGATGCTGGTCCCGCCTGCGGCGAGGACGGTTTGCCCCATATTCACCTGCATGTTGGAGACGAAGCTCGGAACCAAGGTGATGATCACGGAGGCGATGGCCAAAATGACCGGCATCCACCAATGGTATTCCCTGGCGGCTTTGATGGCCGCATCGTTGTTGACGAGGGTCAAAAAGCCGGTTTTCAGTTTGTCTTTCGTTTCCGGGGACATCCGGGCTTTTTTCTTGTTGTTGTTCTTTTTTGACATGAGGAATCCTTTTGCTTATAAAGCAAAAACAACGATACACGAGTAAGGGGTGTTTGGAAAGGGGAACCCTTTCGGGGCAGCTAGGGAATAGTGAGGGAAATGAGGGGGTTCAAGAGGCAATCGGCCCCTTTAGCGTTTGCCGAGGAACAAATTCTCGATGATGGTAATCGGATCGGAAAGACGATATGGCTGAAGGGGTCACGTGTCGAAAATTGAAAATCTAGGGAATAGAAAGTTGAAAATCACGGGAATTAAAAATTGAAAATCTAGGGAATAGAAAGTTGAAAATCACGGGAATTTCTCCATAATAGGGTTCATGGGTGAATATTTTGAAAGATATATTGAGCAAATCATTGCTAATAAAATGAAATCCAGCGGTGCGGTTTTGGTTGCCGGCCCGAAATTCTGCGGGAAAACGACGACGAGCATACGCTTTGCGAAAAGCGTCTATCGCATTAATACGAAAAACGTTGTTGATATCACAAAGTTCAATCCGAAAATCGCCCTTGTGGGTGAACGCCCTCATTTAATTGATGAATGGCAAAAAGTTCCGGATATTTGGAATTGCGTAAAAGAAGATCTGGATATCGATTACCAATTTGGAAAATTTATTCTTACGGGAAGTTCAACTCCTGCGGATAAAACAAGGATACAGCATAGCGGAGCAGGAAGAATCGTTCCATTGAAGATGTACCCGATGTCTTTATATGAGTCACACGATTCGAAAGGGCTCGTTTCCTTGAGCCGCCTATTTGAAACAAAGCGGCTAGAAACGGTGGATCCCAATCAAGATTTTGATTTGGAAGATGCCGCTTATCTTGTTTGCCGGGGTGGCTGGCCTCTGTCCGTCAAAGCGTCAAAAGACGTTTCGCTGGAAGTGACCAAAAACTATTATGAAGGATTGTTTTATTATGACGACAACGACAACCCGTCATTCCGCAACAAGAATCCGGAAATTTTTAAGGCAATCTTAAAAAGCTATGCGCGGAATATCTCCACGGAAGCTGCCTTAACGACAATAATCGGGGATGCTAGGGGCGGTGGGGAAAGGGAAATGGACGAAAAGACCTTCCGCGAGTATTGGATCGCTTTGAAAGACCTCTACATGATTGAAGACATGGAAGCTTGGAACCCAAATATTCGTTCAAAAACAGCAATTGTTGCCACTCCAACGCGTCATTTTTTTGATCCTTCTCTTGCCTGTTGCGCTTTGGGAATTTCCCCTCAGGATCTTATGAACGATTTGAATTCTTTCGGATTTTTCTTTGAAGACATGGCCGTCCGCGACCTTCGGGTCTATATGAGTAAAAATAATGGGGTTCTTCGCCATTATCGTGACAACGCTGGTCTTGAATGCGACGCGATTTTACATTTGCCAAACGGGAAATGGGCTGCAATCGAAATCAAATTGGGCGGTGAGAAATTCATTGAGGAGGGGGCAAAAAAACTAACCGTGCTGAAAAAGAAATTGGCGGAAAAAAGCGATGAACCCGCCCCCGAATTTATGATGATTTTGACGGCTTTTGGATCGCTTTACCAACGCCAAGATGGGATTATGGTTGTCCCGATAAATACTTTGAAGGCCTGATTTTGCCCGCACGTTTCAATTCAATGAAAGTTGGCGCGGAATTGAAGACGCGCTACAATTTATGCGCCATCGCTATGGCAATTCCTCTGTGGGGCCGTACAGGTTTTGACGGGGGGATGTCTGGCCCCGGCTGCAGTGGAGTGGTGATCCTTAACACCAAACAACAATAACTGACAACAACACTGTCAAACCTTGGATGCTCGGTGCTTCGCATCGCGCTTCCGCCGCTCTTGCCTAATTAGAGCTCCATTCAATGGATCCCGCCTTTGCGGGAAGAGCACGTTCACTCCCAACTTCGCGTCTTATAGGGGGATGGGCGCAATACAAGGCGATAAGCTTCTGGGTCGGCTAGCCTAGGGGACGAAAAAATCCAGCCAAGTCCAAAGGCAGTTGGTTCCCGTCGCCCTTTGGATGAAAAGGCGGGGACTAAACTGTAGACGCCTCGGTGGGACGCCCTTCGGACCAGGGTTCGATTCCCTGCGACTCCACCAATTCGATGATCGGCCTCTTTCTTCGGAAAGGGGCTTTTTCATTGGCTTTTCACGTTCGAAAATGGTTTTTTGCTTCCCAAGACAAGAGGCTGTGGCTGTTATTTTGCTTATAAAAGTTTGATGGCATCGTCGTTTATTTGGCTATTTCTTTTGATATTTCGCCGATTCAAGAAACCTTAAAACCCATAAA
>DCMK01000006.1:40266-46720 GCA_002321395.1 Caryophanales bacterium UBA1624 | reverse complement strand
CGGTTTCCCGCGGCGTGCGAACTGAATAGTACTCTTGCTTATTTGCCCGCGCAAGAGGGATTTTAAAAATTCTTTAACTTTTTAGGATCCTCCGCTTCGCCTTCCCCTATTCCTAATTTATCGGAACGTGGGCATAAGAAAAGGGCGCGTTTTCGCGCGCCCGATTTCTATCGATTCGCTCAATACATGTCGGAGGGGACGGAAGGAGCAGCGGCTTTCTCCTCCTTCAGCTCGGTGACCGCGGCTTCGGTGGTCACGAACAAAGCGGAGATAGAGGAAGCGTTCAAGATGGCGCTGCGGGTGACTTTGGTCGGATCCACGATGCCTTTCTCGAACATGTTCACCCAAACCCCGTTCTTGGCGTCGAAGCCCCAGTCCTTCTTCTGCTGCTTCTGCATCTCGACGATCTCATCGGCTTCGTAGCCGGCGTTCTCGGCGATTTGGCGAAGCGGGGCATGGAGGGACTCGATGACCGCGTCGATGCCGCGCTGGACATCGATGTTGGGGTCCTTCAAGGTCTTCTTCAGATCGTTATAGACTTCCGAAAGGGCGGCGCCACCGCCGACGACGATGCCTTCGGCAACCGCGGCTTTGGTGGCGTTGAGGGCATCTTCGATGCGGAGCTTCTTCTCTTTGAGCTCGCTCTCGGTGAGGGCGCCGACTTTCAAGACGGCGACGCCGTCGGAGAGCTTGGCGATCCTCTTGGCGAGGGCTTTCTTGTCGTATTCGGAGGTCACTTCGTTGTATTGGCCCTGAAGGTCGGCAAGGCGCGAGGCGATGTCGGCTTTCTTGCCTTCTCCGCCGATGAGGGTGGTCTTGTCTTTCTTCACGATGGCTTTCTTCACTTTGCCGAGGTCGTCGATCGTGATGTCCTTCAGCTCCATGGAGAGGTCTTTGCTGAAGAAGCGGGCGCCGGTGACGGTGGCGATGTCCTGAAGGGCGTTCTTCTGAGCGTCGCCGAACTCAGGGGCTTTGACGGCGACGACGTTGAAGGTGCCGCGGAGTTTGTTGACGATGAGGGTGCTCGTCACATCGGCGTCGAGATCGTCGGCGATGATGAGCAGCGGCTTATGGGCGTCGACGACGCTTTGCAGCATCGGGACGATGTCGTTGATGTTGGAAACTTTCTGATCGGTGACCATGACCAAGGCGTCGTCGAGCTCGGCGACCATCTTCTCGCGGTCGGTGACCATATAAGGGGAGACATAGCCCTTGTCGAATTCCATTCCCTCGGTGACGGTGAGCTCATCTTCGACTCCTT
Source organism: Caryophanales bacterium UBA1624 (assembly GCA_002321395.1). Classification (GTDB taxonomy): domain Bacteria; phylum Bacillota_I; class Bacilli_A; order RFN20; family CAG-826; genus Alloenteromonas. Next base: position 45,459 of record DCMK01000006.1, on the reverse strand, counting down.
TGGAATCGTCGACGGAGATGACGCCGTTCTTGCCGACTTTCTTCATGGCCTGGGCGATCAAAGCGCCGATGGCGGGGTCGCCGCTGGAGATGGTGGCGACGGATTCGATGTCTTCGTTGGTGTCGATGGCGCGGCTCTTCTTAAGGAGTTCTTCCGCGACGGCTTTGCCGGCTTTTTCGATGCCTTCGCGCACCAAAACGGGGTTGGATCCCTTCTCGACCGCGGAGATGCCGCGATGGATCATAGACTGAGCCAACAGGGTGGCGGTCGTGGTGCCGTCGCCGGCGAGATCATTGGTCTTGTTGGCGACTTCGTAGACGAGCTTGGCGCCCATGTTGGCGTAGTTGTCTTTCAATTCGATTTCCTTGGCGATGGTCACGCCGTCGTTGGTGATGAGCGGAGAGCCGTATCCTTTGTCCAAAACGACGTTCCTGCCTTTCGGGCCGAGGGTCAATTTGACGGTGTCAGCCAAGGTATCGACGCCTTCGAGCATGAGGTCGCGGGCGTCTTTGCCGAATTTGATTTCTTTTGCCATAGTGTTTTGTCCTTTCTCTATCTATATAGATATGAATGAGGCTTCCTTTATTCGAGGATGGCGAGGATGTCCTCGCCTTTCAGAAGGAGGTACTTCTTCCCTTCTTCTTCATAATCGGTCCCGCTGTATTCGCGGTAGATGACTCTTTCGCCGACTTTGACGGGGATTTCGATCCGGTTCCCCTTCTCATCGAGCTTCCCTTCGCCCACCGCGACGACGGTGGCGACGTTGCCCTGCTTCTTCTCCGAAGTGAGGACGATGGATCCGACTTTCTTCTCGCTGGGGACTTTTTCCAGCACGACGTAGTCCGCTAATGGTTTGATCATTTTTGACCCTCCAAGTTACGTCTTAATGTTAGCCGGCTTTTTGGCACTGTCAATACCTGAGTGCTAAGTTTTGGCACTCTTGCCTCTGAACTGCCACGAAGAAAAAAGGCAGCCTCGCGGCTGCCGGGGATCAAACCAGGAAATCGTGTTCGCCAGGGGGCAATTCCCTCCGGGCCCCTTTATAGGAGAAGGTGGCGGAGCAGTTGCCGGGGACCTTGATCCGGAAGGCGACTTTCCCGCCTTCCTTCCTCCAAGAAAGGGAGATTTCCCCGTAGATGCTCGAATAGGCGCCTTGGGCCCAATCGACGCCCTTCCCGATCACGGGGGCAAGGGCGAAATGGTTTTCCCCTTCCACCTGGATGCCAAGCATCCCGGCGTAGAGCCATTCCACGAGGGCTCCTTTGGAATAGTGGTTCAGGGAGGCGGTCCCTTTTTGCCCGAGCTGCCCTTCCCAGCTTTCCCAAACCGTCCCGGTGGAATGCTCGGCCATGAAAAGCCAGCCGGGGCATTCTTTGTTGAGCAAGAGGCGATAGGCGGAGTCGGGGTCGATGTCGGAGAGGACGCCAAGGATCAGGGGAGTCGAAAGGAAACCGGTGCCGATCCTCCAATGGTAATGCTCCATGGCCTCGATGAGCCTTTTCCGCGCGTATTCCTCCTGTTCTTTTTCCAGCAGGTGAAAGGCGAGCGGGCGGACGAGGTTGGCTTGCCGGTCCGTGTCGAGGGGGTAGGCTTTCGTTTTGCGGAGCTGCTGATAGGCGAGCTTTGCCCCTTCCGCGCCTTTTTCCGCCTTTTTGAAAAGGGCGTCCTTCCCTTTGCCTAGGATCGAGGCGATCTCAAGATACAAGGATAGGCAATGGGCGGTGTAGGCGGTCGAAACCTCCGGATGGGGGGAGGCGAAATCATACCAATAGAAGGCCTTCACGTCCACCGGCTCGGCCCATTCCCCGTAGGATTGGCCGCGGTTTACGGCGTAGCGGGCGTATTTCCTCTTCAGATGGAGGGGCTTCGCGTAGACCCCTCCCCACTTCCCCTGCCGCTTCAAAAGGAAGAGGGCGTATCTTCGGATGCCTTCCCAATGCTCCTCGAGGATGCGCTCATCCCCGTATTTCTTGTAGAAATAATAAGGCATCAGGATCCCGACGTCGGCCCATCCGGAGCTGCCGTTCATGGTGGCCATGTACCAATCCTCGGCGTTGTAGGGGGCGATTTGGGGGAGCCTTCCGCTGCGCCACTGCCGGTCGAAGACGTCCCGAAGGTGCTTGCGGGCGAAGGGGGCGTATAGAGTCAAGTAGGAGGCGGAGGGGAAGAAGAGCTGGCTGTCCCCGGTCCACCCCATCCTTTCGCGGGTGGGGCAATCGGTGGGGACGTCGGCGGAATTGCTCTTCAAGGAGCGGATGACGTTTTCGTAGAAGACGTTCAAAAGGGGCTCGGAGCAGGAGAAGGAAGAGGTTTCCTCGAACTTGCTGTAAACGGCGATTTGGCGGAAATCCTCCTTGCGTATGGGGGCTTCGGAGACGATTTCGGCGTAGCGGAAGCCGGCGTAGGAGAAGCGCATGGAGAAGTCGTTCCTTCCCTCTTTGCAAAGGTAATGCACCTCCTGCAGCGGGGTCTTCTTCCCTTTGCGCACGCACTGGATGTTCTTCAGGCTCACGTGCCCTTCTTCGTCCAGCATCTCGCCTAGGACGGCGTCGAGCTTCTGCCCTTCCTTCGCTTGGAGGGAGAAGGCGAAGAACCCGGCCCAGTTGGACGGGAAGGTCAGCACGGCGTGGTTGGGCGAGAAGAAATGGATCGATTCGGGGGAGAAGCGTTCGTTTTCCTTCAACGTCAGATTGTCCGAGGCCATCAAAGGGGCCTTCGCTTTCGTTTCCCTCGCCTTTCCTCGATAGCTAGGAACCATTCTGGCGTCCACGTCCTCCCCGTCTTTGAAGTCGGCGAAGCGGATGGGCCCGTCGTTGCTCCATTCCCAAGAGGAATCCGAAAGGATTTCGAGCTTGGCTCCGCTTTCCCCTTCGATTTCGATTTGGGCGAAAAGCTTGGTTTGCTTCCCAAACACGCAGGTCCGGCCTTTGGCCCCGATGCTCCCACGGTACCAGCCATCGGCCAAAAGGGCCTCAAGGACGTTTTCCCCTTCCTGAAGCAGAGGGGTGATGTCGTAGGTCTGATATTGGATCCTCTTCCGATAGTCGGTGGATCCAGGGGCAAGGACGAACTCCCCGATCCTTTTCCCATTCAGGTAGCATTCGTAGAAGCCTTCCGCGGAGAGATAGGCTCTCCCTTTCTTCGGTTTGGGGCAAAGGAATGTTTTCCGGAAGCAATCCACGGGATAGCGCTTCCCTTTTTTGGGGGAATAGTCCCCAGCGATCCACTTGGCTTTGAAGTCGGACGGATTCAGCAGGCCCATTTCGAAAGAATGGGGCTCGCTTTTCTCTTGGAAGCCTTCCTCCCCTTCCTTCCTTAAGGAAAGGGTGAACTCGACCCGGTCGCGGGAAGAGAGGTTTTCCGGGAAGTCGCAATGCATGGAGGAGGTCCGGAAGGCCGTCTTCTTTTCCTCTCCCCCATTGATCCGGTAGCAAAGGAGGGCTTCCTTCTGCTTCCCTTCGCCTTCATCGTTCCAGAAGATCCGCGGGCGTGAGTTGCCAAGGCCAATCGGATCGAGGAGATACTCGGTCCGGATGTTGACGGCCTTCATTTGCCTGCCTCCGAGAGCTCAGACTGGAAGCGGGCGTAAACGGCGTCGCCTTTTGCTTTTTCTTGGGCCCAATAGGCGGCGAGCTTGCTCTTTTTGCTCTCCTCCTTTTGCTGATGGGCCAGGCGCTTCTGCGGGGAAAGGGATTCCCATTTGGCCTTCTTCTTGGCTTCCGCCTTTTCCTTTTTCAGGCTCTCTTTCTTCTCTTGGGCTTCTTCCTTGGTTTGGGCTTTCTTTTTCTTCGCCTCGGCTTTGCCCAAATACTCGCTCTTCGCGTTTTCGAAGTCCTGCCCTTTCTTTTTGCAGCGTTCCTCAAGGGATTTCAGATCGGCTTCGATGGCCTCCTCTTCTTCCCTGGCCAAGCGGGCTTGGTTCCTGACGGAAGCGGGTTCCCACGTTCTGCCCGCGGAGGCGAATTCCTTTTTCTCTCTTTCGATCAGCTCCTCCTGTTTGAAGGAGATGGTCTTCTCGACGTTGACGAAGAAAAGCAGCAAGGCGCAGAGAAGGCCGGTGATGACTTCAAGCCCCACAAACAGAAAGGTGAAGAGGTTGCTGGTGGCCTGATTCTGCACGAAGGAGACGTAGCTAGCGCCCCCGTTGGTGAAGTGGGATTGGATTTCGTTGGCGATCGAGCCGATCTGGCTTTCCAAAACCGGGGCCTGGTAGCCGGTTTGGGTGAGGGCGAAATTGAAGACGCCGGTACAGATCCCGACCATGGCGACGGTGATGATGGAATAAACCGACATGGCGATCCCGTCAACGCGGAAGCCGGTCTTCCATTCCAAGCTGTCGAGGTTGTCCGCAAACAAAGCCATGAAGACGTAAGCGCAGGGGAGCCCGCCGATGTTCTTGATGAACTGGCCGACCAGGACCAAAACGAGGTTGGTGGGGAACATCCAGCAAACGGCCGATCCCAAGGCGTAGATGAGGAAGCCGAAGAGGGTCACGTTCCGCTTGCCGAATCTCTTCGCCAAAGGCCAAACGGCGAAGATGCCGATGCCCATGGGAATGCCGCCCAAAACAGAGACCATCGTCTGCGTCATGCCGTCGTTGTAGGTGCCCAAAACGTAGTTGCAGTAATAGACGAGGGCCATGTTCTTGAAGGTAGCGCCGACGGTGTAGACCAAGAAATAGGCGACCAGCAGGAGGAAGTACTTATCGGTGAAGAGGGCCTTCAGCTGAAGGCGAAGGGGGACTTTCTTCTCGTCTTCCTCCCCCGCTTTCTCCTCGGTGATCCTCTCTTTGGTGTAGTAATACTCCAAAAGGGTCAAAGGCAAAGCGATCGCGGAGAGGATGCCCATCACGAGGATCCAAAGCTCTTTGCTGACCCCGATCACGGGCATGATGGCCATGGGGAAGACCAAAGCGACCAAAATCCCCGACATCATGATGGTGGAGATTTGGTTGAAGACGCTCAGTCCGCCGCGCTGGATGGTGTTGCGGGTGGAGAGGGGGACCATCAGGTTGTGGGACATGTTGAAGATGGTGTAGCTGAAGGAATAGAACAGGTTGTAGGAGAGGATGACCCAAATCAGCTCAAGCGTCAGGTTGGATTCGGGGACGGCGAACAGCAAGATGGCCGAAATGGTCAGCAAAGGGGCGCTGAGCAAAATCCACGGCCGGGCCTTCCCCTGCGCCGTATGGGT
>DCMK01000006.1:27634-40167 GCA_002321395.1 Caryophanales bacterium UBA1624 | reverse complement strand
ACGATCGGGAAAAGGAAGAGGAACATGCCTCCCCAGACCCAATTGAGTTTCAGGACGTCGGTGTAGTAGACGTTTAGGTAGGTCGCGAACACCGCGTTCAGCAGCAACGCCCCGGCGGGGCCGAGAAGGTAGCCGATCCATTTTTCGGCGGGGGTCACGTTTTTGCTTTTGACCCGCGAGGCGAAGATCCTCCCCGAAAGCGCCATCTTATTTTTTGTTTTTTCCATGATTCTTTTCCTCCCGAATCATTTGTTTGAGTCCTTGGATGGGATGGTTGTTGACCAGCCCGAGCATCAATAACGCCATCTTATAGGAGAAGGCGCCGCTGGATGAGAAGCACATCGAACGGAGGGAATTGGCGGGCATCATCCTCGCCACGAAGTTCCCGGCCTTCATCTCGGCCTCCCTTTTCTTGGGGTCCTTGAGCCGCTTTCCTTTTTTGTATTGGCTCTTTCCGACCCCGGAGACCGCTTTGGTGAAGAACCTCCCGAAGAAAGTGCCCATCTCCCTGAGCGGGGTTTCCATCGTATAGGGCCTTTGCCCGAACTTGCTTGGGAGGTAGCTTACGCCGATCTCCGAGCAGAATTCCTCATCGCTGAGCGAAAGATAATGGGGCACGTCGAACCCGGAAGAGGCGCCTCCCATGATTTCCAGCTCCTCTTGGAGCGGGGTGTCCATGCTCGAAAACCCTGCGTAAAAGACGTATTTCCCCGTTTGAATCTCCAGCTGATGCGAAAGCGAAGAATAGGCGAGGAGCTCCGAATCTGGGCAAGAAAGGCGGATTTGCTTCCTTTCCCCTTTGCCCAAGGAGAATTTCGCGAATGCGACGAGTTCTTTTTCGGGGCCGTTTTTGCGCGGTTTCCTCACGTAAACCTGCAAAACCTCCTTCCCTTCCCTCTCGCCGGTGTTTTCCACTTCGGCCGAGAAAGAAACCCCCTGCCCTTCTTTTTCCGCGTGGAAGGAGCGAAGGCGGAAACTCGTATAGGAAAGGCCATATCCGAAGGGATAGGCGACCTTTTTGCCGAAGGTGCCGTAATAGCGGTAGCCGACGAAGATATCCTCTTTGTAGTATTCTTCGTTGCCTTTCCCGAAGGCTTCGATTCCGGGGATGTCTTTTTCCGCGACCGGCCAAGTCTGGGCCAGCTTTCCGCTGGGGTTAACCTCCCCGAAGAGGATGCGAGTGACCGCTTCGGCGACGCTCTCCCCTCCTAACCCCGCCCAAAGGATCGCGGAGACCCCAGGATAAGCAGCGAGCTCAAGAGGGGTCCCGGAGAAGAGGATCAAAACGACCTTCTTCCCAATCGACAGGATTTTCTTCAGAAGGGAGTCTTGGTTCTTTTTCAGGGAAAGGGACGTTTTGTCATACCCCTCGCTTTCCTGAAAATCGTCCATGCCGGCGAAGAAAAGGACGACGTCCTTCCCCTTTGCCGCCGCCAAAGCCTCCCTTTCCAGCTTTCCGTCGGCCTCTTCCTTCTCATTGAAGAAGCCTTGCGCGTAACAATAGGCGGCCTTCCTCTTTTGAAAGGATTCGGGGAAGGAGAGAAGGAGGAAGGGGTTGAGCATCGAAGAGCCCGATCCTTGGTAACGGAGGTTGGAGAAGAATCCGCCGATGCAGGCGATAGAAGAAGAAGGCGATAAGGGCAAAGCATCGTCCTCGTTTTTGAGCAGCACGATGCTATCCAGGGCCAAAGAAAGGGCAAGTTCGGCGTGGGCGGGGAAGATCTCCTTTCCCTTTTTCTCCCTTTTGGAAGTCCTGCGCTCCAGCTCCAGCATAGGGGCGAGGGAAGATAGGAGCTCTTGCTTCGAGAGGCTTCCTTGATCCAGCCCTTCTTCCACCAAGGCGACGTTATGATCGACCTGCCCCGGCATTTCCAGGTTGCATCCGCTTCGGAGGGAGGCGATTTTGTCGTGGGTTCCGCCCCAATCGGTCATGACAACCCCGTCAAATCCCCATTCTTTTCGCAGGATATCCTGCAAAAGGCGGGGATTCTCGGAGCAGAAGACATGGTTGATCTTGTTGTAGGCGGTCATCAGGGCCCAGGGATGGGATTCCCGCACGGTTTGGCGGAAGGCTTTGAGGTAGATTTCCTGAAGGGCGCGCTCGGAGACCAAGCTATCCCCGGCGAAGCGGTGATCCTCGTTGCCGTTGCAGGCGAAATGCTTCGGGGTGGCCCCCACTCCCTTCGATTGCACCCCTTCCACGAAGCGGGCGCCGAAGGAGGCGCTGAGGAGCGGATCTTCGGAGCAGTATTCGAAGTTCCTTCCGCAAAGGGGGTTGCGTTGGATGTTGATCGCGGGGCCCAGCAGCACGTCCACATCATAGTAGGCGCATTCCTCGCCGATGGCTTCGCCCATCTTTTGGAAATTCTTCGGATCGAAAGAACAAGCCAAGGTCCCGAAGGTCGGGAAGGCGGTCGAAGGCAAAGTGTCTGCGATGCCGGAGAGGGAATCGCCTTCCTCATCCAGGGCGCGGACCCCGGAGGGGCCGTCGCACAGAACGAGTTCCTTCCCGCTTGGCAAGGGGTTGGTCTTATTTGGAGCGGATCCCTGCGTCAAAGCGGCAAGAAAGGAATTCGGAAAGGCGGACAGTTCTTTGGTGTCGACCTCTTTTTTGGATGTAAGGGGTTTCATGCTAGCCATTATAGATGTCGGTTTTCAACATTTCTTGTCGCTTTTTGCCGTTTTATTGTCTATTCTTCTATTTTGATGGGTGAAATTGATTTTGAATACCTTTTGTCGAACGCCTCTTCTCTCTGCGGGGTCCCCGTATCCGTTTTCGAAAAGGGAGTCTTCTCCCATTGCCTTTTCCCCAGCCCCTTCCCGGTTTGCCCCGCGGGATTGGCGAAAGAGGACGTCGAATCCTCCGAGCAAAAGATCGGCTTTCGCTTCGATCGTTTTTCCTCTTATTACGTTTTCTTCAAAAGCGGGTCCTCCCTCATCGTCTTCGGCCCTTCCCGGGAAACGCCTTTCCGGAAGGAGGAGGCGCGGGAAATGGCTTTTTCCTTGGGGGTGAAGCCCCTCGATGCCCCTTCTTTTTGGGCCGCTTTGTCCCAAATCCAGCCCATGCCTCTTTCCCCTTTGCTCCTTTCTTGCTGCAGCCTTTACCACGTCCTTACCTCGGAGAAGGCGGACGTCTCGAATCTATTCCCCGCATCCGGGGAGGGAGGCGGAAAAATGGAGAGGGCGGAGGATTCCTCCTTTCGGGTTGAGAACCATTCCTCTTCCTACCGCGCCGAAAGGGAAATGCTCTCCTTCGTGAAGCGAGGGGATGTGCGCGGCTTGGAGGAATGGGTTTCCTCCCTCCCCTCCTTCCGCCCAGGGGAAACCAGCAACGAGGAGAAGAGCCAATCGAAGAACCTCTTCATCATCACGGCCTCCTTGGCCTGCCGGGCGGCGATTGAGGGAGGGCTTGACCCCGACTTGGCCTTGTCGCTTTCCGACACGTATCTGAAGCGGAATGAGGCTTTGCCAGACAGCCCCACCCGTTTGAATCTCCAACTTGAAATGCTGCGCGATTACGCTTCAAGGGTGAGCTTGCTTGCCGGGGAGCAAGGCTCGATCCGCCTCGCCCTCTCCAATTACGCCGAACGCCATTTCGGGGAGAGCTTCACCTTGAAGAAAGTAGCCAAAAGCCTTTCGTTGTCCGAAAGCTCCTTATGCGCCTGCTTCGGAAAGGAAAGCAAAGGGGGCGTAATCGCGTTTTTGAAGGATTGCAAATTGAGGAAGGCGGCTCAGCTTCTAAAGGATGGGGATAGCAGCGTCTCAGAGATTTCCTATTATTTGGGCTATCCGACCGCGGCGCTTTTCTGCCGGAACTTCAAAAAGAAGTATGGGGTAACCCCTTCGGGGTACCGGGAAAAAGAAAAGAAGGCCTGAGCCTTCTTAGCGTTTGATGGTCGATTGCCCTTCGACGAAGTGGGCTTCGAACTTGGCTTGTTTGTCCACCAGGTTCTGCGCCATGAGGTCGGTGAGCATGTACATGGCCCGCTTTCCGACCTCGGACATGTCGATATGCATGGCGGTCAGGGTCGGGCGGACGATGTTGGCATATTTGGTGCCGACCAAGGACACCACTTCCACGTCCTCTGGGACGGAAAGGCCCGAATCGGTGGCGGCGTTCTCGACGGCGGCGGCGATCGAATCGCGGTAGGCGATCAGATAGGCTTTTTTGTGGGTTTCGAAGTACTCGCGGAAATCGGCGTAAGTATGGGTGTAGGAATCGTCGCAATTGATGACGTTGTAGCTCTTGCCCAAGGCCTTGTGGGTTTCGATGAAGGTCTTCTCGCAGCGATTGAGGAGGCGGCCCGCGTTGTGCACGTGGAGGAAGGTCATGACCTTATCCCCGCCTTTGGCGTAGTAATTCTCGATCATCTTCTTCAGCTCGGCGTCGTAGGAGAAGGAGATGTTCCCGACCTTATCCCCGGAGAGCTTGTTGTCGATGACGATCGATGGGACGTTGTAGGAAGCGATTTTCTTGACGTCCTCCGGCCCGAGCTGGTCATCGAAGATGATCGCCCCGTCGACGTGGGCCGTGATGACCTTCTCGATCATCGACAGCGCCTCCTCACGGGAATGGGAGGTCGAGAAGAGGGTCAATAGGAAGCCTTTCTCCTTCGCTACGTCGGTGATGCCGTTGAGGAGGTTGGCGATATAAACGTAGTTGGCGCTCGGGATGACGACGCCGATGTTGGTCGAGCGGTTGGTGGCCAAGGCCTGGGCAAGCCCCGATGGCTTATACCCCAAAGCTTGGATCGTGTCCTCGACCTTCTTTCGCGTCGCCGGCGTCACCGATCCTTGTTTGTTGATGACGCGGGAAACCGTCGCCAAAGAAACTCCGGCGGCTTGGGCAACTTGGTAAATCGTTACCCTGTCCTTTAAATTTTGCATGGGTTACCGTCTTCCTTTCGTTGGGAACATTATGGCTTCGGGAGGAAGGAAAAACAATCTTCGTTTTCACGAAAAGAATGTAAATCTTTTCAATGTTGAAAAGGGTAACCGCTTTCAAGGCGTTTTCGCAGCGCTTTTTAGCCCTTTCATTCTCGCAGGATTAGGCCGCTGCTCAACTTTTGAAAATATTTCTCATTCTTTCAAAATCAAAAGGCCCCATCGCGGGGCCTTTGTTTGGCGGACGGTCAGCGGAGGAAGAAATCTTCCCCGGGCTCCCCTTCTTCGACGAGGAAGGCTTCTTTCGACTCTTCCCCGAGCCCGAGGTCCTTTTGGCTGCAGATTTCGCATTCGACGGGGATGTTCTTCTCGCTGTGGGCGAGGAAGGGGGTTCCGTCGATGCGGAGGCAGCCATCGAGGGCGACGACCGTTTTGCATCCTTTTGCCAAGTTGGCGTATCGGGTCACCGTGTCCAGGGTTTTATCTCCGAGGCAAAGATGGACGATGGTCTTCTTCTCATCCAAGGGGTGCTCTTCTAAGCCGGTCACTTCGCCGATCGCATAAAAGGTAGAATTCTGCTTGGGGAGCGTCTCCTCCCCCGCGTTTTCCAGCATGTGGTTGATCGGGGCAAGGAATTCGCTTCCGGCGTAGGGGATCATCCCTTCGGCCTTGATTTTGATGGTCTTAGAGATATTGAGGAAATTGATGCCGACCCTTTCTTTGCCATGGTAAAGGGCGACCACGTCCCCCACTTTCTTCGTCGAATCGGGGTAAGAAGAGGAATCCAGCACGCAATAGAGGACGTCCCCCGCGGTTTTGCGGTTGTAATAGAAACGGTACATCGGTCTCTCCTTTCATTTCTTATCGGCGACGAGGCGGTGGATCTTCACGCCTTGGGAACGGAAATTCCTCTCGTATTCGCTCATCGCGTCCTGAGCTGGGTCGAAAGCGTAATCGTCGGTTTGGCTTTCCAGCGATAGCCCCGTGAGGGGGATCTGCTCAAGGGTGAATTGGAACAGGGAGGGGTTGTCCGTCTTCATGACGATCTTCCCGCCTTGCTTGAGCAGGCTCTCCATCTTCACGAGCCTTTCTTTGGTGGTGAGCCTCCTCTTCCAATGCTTCTTCTTCGGCCAGGGATCAGAGAAGTTGAGGAAGATCGCGTCGAAGCGGAGGCGTTTCAGGCTTTCGTAGGCGTCGTCGAAGTCCGCCCCCAGAAGCCGCACGTTGGATAGGCCCTGCTCCAGCAGCTTCTTCCCCGCGGTTCCTAGGACGGAGATCTCCCTTTCCAGGGCCAAATAATTCCCCGGGATGAGCTTTGCCATGCCTAGGACGAAGTCTCCTTTCCCGGCCCCGATCTCCAAATAGAGCTTATCGGAAGCGAAGAAGGGGTCTTCCGGATCCACTTCCTTCAAAGCGAATTCCTCGTGCTCCTCCAGGAAGGGGGCGGCCCATTTCTTATGCCGGGCCCTCACTTCTTCAAATGCCCCAAAGAGTAAATCGCGTCGGCGTAGATGGCGATTTGCTTGTAGAGGTCCTCAAGGTAGATGTATTCGTTGGGCGAATGGATGTCGCCGGGGTGGCCTTTGAAGGCAGAGCCGTAGGCGACGCAGTTCGGGGCTTCTTTGGCGTAGGTCCCGCCGCCGATGGCGAAGGGTTTGTCGAAGATGCGGTGGGTGGTCCGCCGATAAGATTTCATCAGCGTGGACACGAGAGGCCCTTTCTTGTCGGCGAGGAGGACCTTGTCTTCGGAAAGGATGTTGACGTTGGTGGAAGTCGCTTCCTCGAAGGCGGCGATGGCCTTCTTCGGATCGGCCGAGGAACCGAAGCGGTAATCGATCGTGGCGGTGAAGACGCGCTTGTTGGATTCGTAATTGATCACGCCGTAATTCCAGGTGGCGTTATGGAAGGTTTCGTCGTAGGAATCCCCGTGGAAGGATTTGCCCGTGGGATCGGAGAGCAGGTCGGAGAGCTTCTTCAAGAAGGGGATCTGATAGAAGGATCCGAGGAAGGAGAAAGCAAGCAAAGCCGCGTTGACGCCTTTTTCCGGGGTGGATCCGTGGGCCGCTTTCCCTTTGAAGGTGAGGATGTCGATCTCCCCGGCGGAGGAGAGGTCGACGTCTTTCCTGTCTTTCAGGGACGCTTCGAGCTTCTTATCCTTGGGGAGGGTCACGACGAAGGAATCGCAGACGGCGTTGGAGACGCTGCCGCCGCTCATGGCGACGATGGGGCTCAGGTCGACCATCTTCGAAGCAAGGGCGCGCACGATTCCTTTTTCCCCGTAGATCAAAGGGAAATCCGCGTCCGGGGTGAAGGCGTAGTCGGTGCCTTTTTTGCCGAGTTTGCCGAAGTAGGCCTTCAGGCAGGAGGAGCCCCTTTCCTCATCCCCGCCGGCGACGAGGCGGACCCGATACCCGGAGAGGAGGCCTTTGTCCTTCAATAGCTTGACCGCCATCAAAGCGGCCACCAAGGGCCCTTTGTCATCGCTGGAGCCGCGGGAAACCATCTTGGCTTCCTTGCCTTCGCCGACGATCTTCCCGGAGAAGGGAGGGAAATCCCATTTCCCGACGGCGGGGACGACGTCGGCGTGGGCGTAGATGCCGATCTCGGGGCCTTCCCCGCTCCCGCAGGTCAATTCGGTGCAATAGCCTTTACAGGCATCGACCCCAAAGCCGTAGGACTTGCCTTTCTCGGCCAGATAGTCCAGCGCGGATTTGACGCCTTTCCCGAAGGGGGCGTTCTCCCCGGCGCTGCTAGGATCGTAGACGGATTGCTTCTTGACCAGCTCGGTCAAAACCGAAAGGGCCTCTTTCTCGTAATCTTTGCTGAGCTTCTTGAAATTCGGCATTGCGATATAACCTCTCCTTGTTTCCCCTGCAAGGGGAAAGAACGGAAGAAGTATAGAACAAGAGGGGGAATTAGGGAACGAGGAGGGGGAGAAATCGCCCTTTTTCCTCTCGTTTCAGGCCTCTTCCGGGGTTTTCGGCAGCGGGGAGGAAGGTGAGCGGACCAAATAGGTTTGGGCGACGTAGTCGGTCAGGCTTTGCCTGTCCTTCCGGAAGGCGCGGAAGGCTTCGTTGAGGCAAAAGGGGACCCCGAAGGAAAAAAGCGAAGACAAAGCGATCAGGATCCAAAAGAACAGGAAGCGCAGGAAGAAGCGCGAAAAGGAGGGGGATAGGCCTCGGGAATCCACGTAGGACAGCTTGCTTAAGGCCATGCCGAACGTCCTCCTTCCCCGATGGAAGCAAAGGGGGACGAGGAAGAAAAGGATCCAACAGGCGAGGGAAAAGCAGAGGCAGAAGGAGGCAATGTATCCTAGATAAATCCGCCTCCGGGCTTCGACGAAGCCCTTCTTTTTGGAAAGGTCCCCCACCGCCTTCCCTTCGATGACCTCGGAATAGGCGGACAAATAAGCCCCATCGAAATCCGGGGAGGGGAGCAGCCTTTCCCCTTCGCTTCCGAAAAGCGAGGAGCCTTCGTATTGCAAAGGGATTAGATACCCGAGCAGCCGCTGCTTCCCTTGGAGGTCGAATTCCTCGTTTAGATAGACTGTGTAGCAATAAAAGAGGGCCTCGGAGCAGGCTTGGCATTTCTCCTTTTCCGTCAAAGAGTTGTCCCTTTCCAAAAAAGAGGGCAAAAGCTCCACCCCACCGCTTTCTTCGACGTAGAGATGACTCTCGAGCATAATCCCTTCCCGAAACGAGGAGGGGGAGGAATAAGCCGGGGTCAAAAAGTACAAGGGGAAGACGCCGCAGCAAAATAGGGCGGTCAGAAACAAAGCCGAGAGGAAATCGAAGGCCGCGCTGGCGAAAAGGGTGAACCCATGGGGGATTTGATAGACGAGCTCCTTCTCCATTCACTCACCCCTCCCATCGACGCTGCGCAGGCGGAAGAGGAACTCGGAGAAGGGGGTTTTGTGGGAGGCGAAGAAACAGAAGGAGAAATCGAAGGCCATGAAGCAAACGGAGAAAAGGGCGAAGAAAAGCAGGCTGAACGGCCCAAGGAGAGGGCTTACGAACAATTCGGCCGCGGAAGCTCCGTAGGTGAAAAGGGGGAGGCAGGAGGGGATTGCGAGGGTTTCCAAGAAAAGCAGCAAGGAGCGGAGCAGCTTCTGCCACCAAAGGGGGTAGCACCCATCTTTGGTCAGAAGCTCGGCCTTGAGGATCCTCCGCCCAAGGGTCTGCCCTCCTTTGGAGAAAAAGGTGAAGGCGAAGAAATAGAGGAGGCAGGAAAGGAGGTGGCAGAGGAAGGCTTCGGCGAATTTGTAACGGTAGAGGTAATCGCGCGAATCCTCATAACGGGAAAAGGCTTCCCGATAGCTCGCGCTGGATGCTTGGAAGTCCTCGGCGACATCCTGCAGAAGGGAACGGTAGGATCCTTCCAGCTTCGAAGCGATCTCCTTCCCGGGTTCGTAATTGGGGTTATGGATGTATTCGTCCAGGCTGGAAGCGATCTCTGGGCGCAGAAGGGGATAGCCTTCCCCGCTTTCGAAATACCCCTTCACCCCATCCATCTTCTCCCAGTAGGAGGAAGATCCGGAAAAGGAGAGGGAGGCGAAATCGTCCGGATGGGACGGTTTATAGGAAACGAGGTAGAAATAGGCCCTGTCGCTTTCCGCCCCCATGGGGGAGACGCCTTGGTATAAGAGCCCGGAGACGGGGAGGGAAGCCTCCATCAAGCTCGAAAGGGCGATGCCTTTCCGGTAATTCTCCGAACGCTCGGCGTAGGAAAGCAGCGCGCCTTCTTTGGAGGATTCCCCCGCCCCAGAAGAAAGGATGAGGGACGTGAGCTCTTTTTGGCAGGAGGAAGCCGTGGAGGAAGCGGAGGAATAGTAAGGGATCAAGGGGTCGATGTAGCCGGAGAGGGAAAAGCAAAAAAGAGTCAAAACGGAAAGGAGGAACCCTTCGAGCACGCAAAAGGCGAAGCGCCTCCCCTTCCTTAGGTCGAGGCAAAGGCAATGGGGGCTCAGAGTTGGGCGAGCCATTTGCCGATTTCCCCGTAGTCATCCACCCAGACCGCGATCAAATCGAAGGAGAAGAAATACTCGGACAGGTCACGGAACAAAGAGGGCTGATAGCCGTTTTCCTTCTTCATGAAGATGAAGTTGAACTTAAGGTAATTGCAGGCCAGCTCCAAAAGGCGCTTCATGTCGGGGTCCGTGAGGGAGATGCCGATGAAGAAGCAGGCGTTGAATTTGAAATCGTGGAGCTGCTTGGCGATATTCCAGGAATAGGGGTTGTTGTAAAGGGCGAAATAATCGCTTTCCCCGAAGACGAGGGAGGAGGTGAACCTCTCCTGGTCATAACGGTCGTAAGGCAAGAGGCCGTGGACGTGGTAGATGGAGGTGACGGCCTGCTTGACGGCGAAGGAGGTATCGTCGTAGATCGTGCAATAGAGCAGGCCCCTTTTCTTGAGCAAATATTCAAGGTTGGTGTCGTAATTATAGGTGATGACCGAGGTCCCGGGGTGGGAAGCGAGGAAATCGACGCATCGGTAAAGGGTGGAATTGGGGTCGGAGAAGCTGCGGGCTTCCTTGAATTCGTAGAGCTCGTGGTTGAGCTGCCGATAAAGATCGTCCCCGCCGGCTTTGATCAAGGAAGGCGAGGTGAAGAGCTCCTCCCCGACGTAATGCTTCATCTGCTCAGCGCTTTCTTCGCTGCCTTGGAAGTAGATGCTGGAAAGGGCGGAGATCAGGCCACGCCAATCCTTTGCGCCATAATCTTTGTTGATCCCCGCCCCCATCACCAAATCGATCGAAAGATTGGTGGAGTAGAAGCGCATGAGGAAAAGCAAGAAGGAAGAGGCGGAGGAATTGCCGCCTTGGACGGCATTGAGGCGGTCCATCAAAGAAACGTGGGACCCCTGCCCTTTTTTCCCTGGCCGCAATTCGATGGCCTTTCCCTCCATGAAGCCGCTGGAGCAAAAATCCTCGCCATCAAAATAGACGTTGAGGCCGGCTTTGGGGCGGAAGAGGTCGTATTCCCTGTCCAAAGAAGGGACGCGGACGAAGTTCACATTCCCCATCTCATCCATCGACTCGAGGTTGACCCCGTGCTTGCTCGGGAAGATGTGGACCGTGTATTTGTGAATATGCCCTTTTTTGGAAGTGACGATCGCCTTGTAATCGCAGGTAGGGTCGAAATGGAAGCCGAAGCTGCGCAAAACGATCTCGTCGTACCCGACGCCGTTGAGGTAATAAAGGAAAAGCAAAACCAGAAGGCACTTCTTCTTGAAGAGGTAGTCTTCTCGTTTTTCTTCTTTAATCATTCTCTCCCTCCTTTCGGATGAGGCGGATGGCGGAGCTCGACAAGGCGAAGCGGGCGCTTCCCCAGCCAAGCAAAGACATCCCGGCGGCGAAGAAGAGGCAGCAGGTCACGAATTCCAGCGAAGCGGGCACGAAGATCCTTTGATGCAGGAAGTTGTAGCGGAAGCTGAGGGAGAGGAAAACGACCCCCAAAACCAGGCTGAGGGCGGACAAAATCAAAAGGCAAATCGCGTCGTCGCGGCGCTTCTTTTGCTTCAATATCCGCACCTCCGCCCTCTCCGAGGAGGGGGCGGGTCGGCTTTGGGGGTCGAATCGCTTCATCTTACTTGACGCTGGCTTGGTAGGCTTTCGCGAATTCGGATTCGACCAAGGACTTGATGGCCTCGTCGGTCTTGGCTTCTTGGTCGTTGAAGACGTTGACGACCAAAGCCTTGATGGCGGAGCGCATCTTGCTGGAATACTTGTTGACCGGAGACATGAAGTATTCGCCGTTTTCGGCGTAAGCCTGGTTGAGGGCGAGGACCTGCCCGGCGTAGGCTTTGGTCTTCTCCGCTTTGGAAGAGGAGGCGACGACGCCGTTTTCGGCGGCCTGGACGTTGGCTTTGATCTCCTCGTTTTCGTAGGAGGAGGCGCGGATCGGGCAGTAGTCGGTGGAAACGGAGAGCTTGGCGAAGTTATCCGCGGTGTTCAGGAAGTCGTAGAACAGAAGCGCGGCGGCCTCTTCCTGCTTATTGGATTTCTGGAAGAAGCACATGGACCCGCCCTGGGAGGTGGATTTGACTTTGCTGGCGTCTTTCCAGCCCGGGAGCTTGGTGTAGTCGACGGTATAGCCGTCTCCGACCATCCAGGCGGAGCCGCGGGTGGTGGCGATGATCATGAAGCATTTTCCTTCCGCGAAGAGGGTGGAGGGATACTGATGATAGCCTTTGGAAGGGTCGCTGAGATAAAGGTTGTCGGAGCAGCAGATCAAGCCTTCGTTGTTCCACTTCTTGAGCTGGACCATCGCTTCTTTGGCGCGCTCGTTGTTGAACAAGACGCCGTCTTTGGCGGAGTCGATGGCGGCGACATAGGGGATGCCCTCGCTTTCCATAATGGTGAAGAAGAGGTTCTCCGGAGTCTCGTAGCAAAGCGGGACGGCGGTGAAGTAGTTGTTCTCATCCTTCTGGTTGGCGAAGATCTCCGGGTAGTCGGTCTTCATGGCGCGGGCCAGATCCATCATCTCGGCAAAGGTGCCGGGGTGGGCATAGGCTTTTTTGCTGGTCGCGGCGACGGGGGCGGGATAGGAGCCGGCCTGCTCCCCGGCGGCGGTGGCTCCGACGGCGGCGAAGACTTCGTGGTTGACCATCAAAGACTCGGCGGATTTCCCAAACGGAAGGGTGTAATAGGT
>DCMK01000006.1:27248-27583 GCA_002321395.1 Caryophanales bacterium UBA1624 | reverse complement strand
AACGGAAGGGTGTAATAGGCATCCCCGCCGTATTGCTGCTTCTCGACGTCGAGATAGCTCTTGATGTAGTCGGGGTCCTTTTCCATCTCCTGGCCTTTGACGGTCACGTCGAGGAGGTATTCCTCCCAGTTATAGGCATAAGTCCCGTAGGTGATGGCCATCGAGGGGGTATTGCCGTCTTTAAGGCCTTTGTCGACGTCGGAAGCGATGGCGGGATAGTTCTTATAGGCTTTGGTTTTGATGGTGATGTTGGGGTATTTCTGGTTGAAGGCGGCGATCATGTCCTTCATGTAGTAATAGGCTTTGTAGTTGTAGTCGTCGCTGGAATCTTCGGG
>DCMK01000006.1:5104-27181 GCA_002321395.1 Caryophanales bacterium UBA1624 | reverse complement strand
AGACGGTCACTTCGCCGCCGTTATAAGTCGGAAGGTCGGAGTGGCTGTTGCCGGAATCGTTGCCACAGGCGGTCAAAGCGGAGGCCGCGATGAAGGCGAGGCATAAAGCGGAAGCGTGTTTGGTGAATTTCATGAATCCTAAGTTCTCCTTTCACTCATTCAACAACGTCTTTCATTTTATCACAATCCGCTAACCTTTAATGCCGGAACGTCCTGTTCCGGACATGATGTATTTGCGGAAGGCGATAAACAAAATCAAGATCGGCAGAACCGTCAACACGGCGGCGGTCATCTGCCAGGCGGGGTTGGTGACCATCTCCCCGGAGGGCCCTTGGATCTGCAGCGCGTTCCCGCGGATGATCACGGAGATCACGTTGTAATCGTCGTTATAGACGGAAAGGGAGGGCCAGACGTAGGAGTTCCAGGAGGAGATGAAGGAAAGGATCGTGATGGTGATGAGGGTCGGCATGGCGATGGGGACGAGGACTTTCCATAGGTAGGACCAGTCGCTTTTCCCATCGACTTTGGCGGCGAGGTAGAGCTCATTGGGGATCTGCTTGAAGTTCTGGCGGAGCAGGAAGATGTAGAAGACCGAAGCGATCAAAGGGAGCACCATGGTGAGGACGGCTTGGAGGTAATTCTGGTTTTGGGAGATGAGGTCCAAGCTCGAGAAGGTGGAGTAGTTCGTGATCGCGAGCATCTCCCCGGGGATCATCATGGTGGCTAGGAACAGGACGAAAAGGATGTCCCTGCCTTTGAAGTGCAGCTTAGCGAAGGCGAAGGAAGCCAAGATGGTGGTGAGCAGTTGGAAAAGGGTCGTGGTCATAGCCACCAGGAGGGTCGTCCCGACGTGGGAGAGGAAGTTGAGGCGGGCGATCGTTTGGGTGTAGTTGTTGATGAAGTTCTCCCCCATGGTGGCGAAGGAGGCGAAGAGGGAGCCGTTCGTGGCCTCTTCATAGCTCATGAACGAGGCGGCGATCATGTAATAGAAAGGGAAAAGGCAGAGCAAGGCCATCAAGGAAAGGAATAGGTAAACCAAAGCGGCGGAGAGGATGCGCTTCACTCGGTCCCTCTTGCCTTCTTTGATGGTGTCTCCGCCTTTGGAGAAGGAAGGGACAAGGACCAATTTGGTGGTGATCGTCGAGGGTTTCATATCAATACACCACCTTCTTTTGCGAGATCTTCAGCTCGATGAGGGTGAAGATCAGAATGATGACGAAGAGGATGACCGCGGCGGCGGAGGCGAATTGGCTGACTTTGTTGGAGGCCCCCATCTCCCCGTTCATGGCATCCATGATGTAATAGACGATCGTGTAGAGATCGTGGGTGTTGGCGTCGCTGGAATAGCTCCTCCCGAGCAAGCCGACGATGGAGGAATACTCTTTGAAGGCCGTGATGAAGGAGGTGACGGAGATATAGAGGATCTGCGGGGACAGCAAGGGGATCGTGATTTTGAGGTTGGCTTTGGCTTTGGAGGCCCCATCGACGCGGGCGGCGTCGTAGTACTGCTGGTCGATGCCCTCAAGCCCGGAAAGGAAAATCAAAACCTTGTACGGCAAAGCGGTCCAGATGATATAGAGGCAAAGGACGAACATGCAGCTCCCCCAGCTGGCGGAGGAGGCATCCAGCCAAGGGACGTCCAGATGGAAGATCGCATTGACGGCCCCATGGTTTCCGAAAAGCACGCCGAAGACCATGCCGATGGCGATGACGTTGGTGACGTAGGGCATGAAGAAGACGGTTTGGAAGAATTTCTTGAGGGGCTTGATGGAATGGATGCCCAAGGCCAAGGCGAGCGCGATCAAAACGGAGATGGGGACGGTGACGAAGGTGATGAACATCGTGTTGGAGAAGGCCGATGGGCTGTTCCAAGAGAAGAAATCGTTGTTGACGATTCCGGCGTCGTTGTTGGCCACGATTCCGAGGACATAGCCGTAGTTGAAGAAGGAGAAGCCGGTGCTGGTGCCTTTGGTGGAGTCGTAGTCTTTCAGGAAGGAGACGACTAGTGTATTCAGGATCGGATAGAAGGTGAAAACGGCCATCAGCAAAAGGACGGGCGCCAGATACAGCCAAGCTTTCCAGTTGTTTCTTTCTTCGTCCATAGCTTAGAAGCGGATCCTCTTTCCATCGGAGGCGGAGAAAAGGTAGATTTTGCTCCGCCGAAGGGCGAATTTGATCGTCCCGGGCTCAACGCGGAGGTCGCTGTCGACGACGAGTTTGATCTTCTCCCCTTCCATTTGGGGATGGGAGCAATATAGGCAGAGGTCGCGCCCTTGGGTGAGGACCTGATTGACTTGGAGGGTCAAAACCTTGTCCTCCTCTTTGGCTTCGTCCAAAAGCAAGAAACCCTCGGGACGGATGGCCAAATGGACGTCTTGATCGGGCAAAGAGGGATCGACGTCGAGGATCTTCTCCTTTCCAAGCATCAGCTTCCCCTTCTCCAAGCGGGCGCGGAAGACATTGATGGGCGGATTGCCGAGGAACTTCGCGGCGAAGAGGCAATTCGGGTTGCGGTAGATTTCCTGCGGGCGGTCGAGCTGGACCATTTTCCCATGGTCCATGACCAAAATCTCATCGCAGATCGACATGGCCTCCTCTTGGTCGTGGGTGACGAAGACGGTGGTGATGCCAATCTGCTGCTGGATGCGGCGGATCTCCTCGCGGGTCTGCAGGCGCAAACGCGCGTCGAGGTTGGAAAGGGGCTCGTCGAGGAGCAGAACCTTGGGTTTCTTCACCAAAGCGCGGGCGATGGCGACCCTCTGCTGCTGGCCGCCGGAGAGCTCGCTGGGCTTGCGGTCGAGCAAGTCGGAGATCTGGACGAGCTTGGCGGCTTCCCGAACGAGGGCGTCTTCTTCGTCCAGGGACAGGTTCCGGTGGATCAATCGGGTCTTGCCGTCGCGGAGGATCTCCCCCGCCCCGTTTAAGGAAAGCCCCTTGGACTCAGCCTTTTTCCTTTGCTCTTCCGCCTTGGCGGAAGCCTCTTTCTCGGCATCCTTGAAGCTCAGGCCTCTCTTCCAAAGCAAAAAAGCCTCTTTCGCAAGAGAAAGGGAAACGGAAAAGCGGTTGGCGAGTTCCTCCTCCCCCGCTTCTTTCCCCTGCTTTTGGAAAGAAAACAAAAACTCTCCGATTTCCTTTTCCTTTCCGAAGAAGGAGGCGCGGGAGGCTTCCTTCAAATAGAGGTAATCCTTCTCGTTCTCCTCGACTTTTAGGTTGGTCAAAGGGAACTGGATGTTCTTATAGACCGTCATATGGGGGTAAAGCGCGTAGTTTTGGAAGACCAAGCCGATCCCCCGCTTCTCCGGCGGGAGGAAGGTGACTTCCTTGTCCCCGAAATAGATTTGCCCCAAAGTGGGCTCTTTGAGCCCCGCGAGCATGTAAAGGGTCGTGGATTTCCCGCATCCGGAGGGGCCTAGAAGCCCTAAAAGCTCCCCGTCTTTCACCGTGAAAGTGAGATGGTCCACCGCGGTCGTGGGGGGAGTGCGTTTCTTCGGGTTCCCGGGGAAGGTCTTCGTCAAGCCTACGAGTTTGATTTCCATAATTGCCCTGAGGTTTACGCCCCATTATATACGCGCGTAAAGAGCTTCATACCCTGAAAAGGCTTTCTTTTTGCAAAAAGCGGGGGTGACGTTCCGGCTTACGGGTCTATTCATCGTCGGGGAAGGGCGTTTCTTTTCTTTGCTCCTAGGAAAAGAAGAAGGGAAGAGACGATCAGCGGGGCGAAGAGCCGGTAAAATGATGCCCCTAAGTCCCCATAGCTAGAAAAGGCCCCGTCTAAGAAAGGCAAGAAAGGAGAAAAGGGAATCGAAAAAGAGGACGAAAAGAAGGCGAATGTGGCAGAGGCGAAGAAGAAGGAAACAGAAAGCAAGGAAAAATCCAAAGCCTTTCGGAATAAAGGGGCCAAGAAATAGGCAAAGGAGGAAAGGACTAACGAATGGAGGAAGCAATCTAGATAGGCCCTCCAAAACAAAGCTTTGGTGGCCAAAAGCTCCCACTGAGATCCGTCCCAAATCAAAGCGAATTCCTTTTCTGGGAACAAGAGGGATAGAAGGGAGAAGAGCAAAAACGCAGCCAAAGAGGAAAGGCTGAAATACAGGGTTTTTCCTTGCCCAACTTTTTTAGGGTCGATCCGCGCTTCCCATAAGTTCTTCTCGTCTTCCTTTCCATTCTTCCCTCCAAAAAGGAAGAAGGAGGATAGAGCGAAAAAAGGGAATAGGAAGGACGGCAAATAGCCAAGGTAACGCGCCCAAGTTTCTTGGGTCAAAAGCCTTTCGTTGAAAAGACCATCGCAGCCGAAAAGAGCATATTCCCGCGTGGAAATGGGCCGTGATAAAAGATATTCGCAATACCCTTTTTCGACTTCGTTTCCCGGCAAGTCTTTCAAAGAACCCAGTTTCGCGACAAGAAGGGCGGAATCCAGAGGAGAAGACGGGCCGTTTGGCTTTGGGTAAGAAACCAGCAAGAAAAGAAGCAGGCCCAGGAAAAAGAGGAAGAAAAAGAACAAAAACAAGGCCGACGGGTCCCATAAAAAGCGGCGAAAGCAAAACAAAGCAACCCTCAATCGAGGCAAGCGAGCCTTCTTATAAGTCGGCGCGGACATAGTGCCTCCTCCATGCAAAAAACAGCAGTCCATCGGCGGCCAGCATTGCACCGGCATGAATCCAATAGCCAAAGGTTTGCCCCGCTTCTGCGCTCCAGGCAAAGCCGCCCAAAGGAACGTAGCATGGGATAATCTCGGAAAACCCTTTCGGCGCATCGGAAGACAAAATCGCGGCAAAGAAAAACGAAGCAACATAAAGGGCAACGGGAAAGAAAATAGAGGCGAAAACGCTTCTCGCCGAAGAGCCTAAATAAGCGGAGAAGAGCATTCCGAATAGAGCCAAAAGGGGAACGCTCAGAAAAAAGGAAAGGGAATAGGAAAACGCGGTTTGGGAATAGAAGTCGCAATTCCACCAATGGGTGATTTCTTCTCCCCATAGGGGGCTGGACGAAAAGAAAAGGGCCAATTGCAGTAGGAGAGCTGGGGCAAAAGAAAGAAGAAGCCCCAAGCCAAAGAAAGCATTGAATTGCTTCTCCCTGGTCCGATTCAAGCAGAAAAGATTTTTGATTCTCCCGCTGGAAAAGTCCGTTGCGAAAAGGAACGAGCCGACCAAGCACCCCCAAAGAAAAGACAAAGGGACCAAAATCGTTTTTTGAAGGAAAAGCGCTGTCGAAGCGAATTCTTTCCCCAACACAGGGGTGGACAAAGATAAAAACTGCCCAGGGTACTTTCCTTTGGAAAGATAAAAGGAGTATTGAGCGCTGAGGCGGCGGCAAACTTCATCGGTAATGTTTCCTGCCGCTTTCTTTTGGGCTAAATCTTCCAAAGAGGCGTTGCAAGATGAAACGGAGGAAGCGATTTGCTCCTCATTGAGCGACAAAGGCTTCGCGGGAAGAGACAAAAACAAACCGGCCGCCAGAACAAAAGATAAGAAGAAGACGCAAAAAAGAAGGATGACATATCTCTTATTTTCTTTCACAAGCGCCCATTTATATCGCCAAACTTCCCTCATGGAAGCGTCAGCCTCTCCTCCCCGCCTTCGCAGCGGAGAAATTCTTGGAATAGGTTTTCGCTCTTGGCGTTTTCGGTTTCATAGACGATTTTCCCATCTTTCATGATGAAAGCTCCATCCGCTAAATACTGGAGTTCGCGAATGTCGTGGGAGGAAACCAAAATGTAAGCGCCTTTCTCTGCGCAGTCCTTCAAAATCTTTTCAAAGGCGACAGTCGTAAGAGGATCGACTCCGCTAAAAGGCTCATCGAGAATCAAAACGCGGGGATCGTTCAACAAAGAAAGGGCGAAATACAGCCGTTGCTTCATGCCAAGGGAATAGGTTTTATAAGCATCCTTCCCCCTTTGGGAAAGACCGACTTCCGAAAGGGCACGATCAACTCTTTCCTTCGCTTTGCCCCCGCAAAGCTCTGCAATCAAAAGCAAATTATCCTTGCCGCTGAGATTCGGGTAAAAGCAAGGCTCCTCGATGGTGAAGCCGACCGGGCAAGAGGATTCGAGCAGAGGCTTGCCATCGAGAAGAACCTCTCCTTCATTGGGGAAAACCAACCCCACCATGATTTTCATCAAGGTTGATTTGCCTGCTCCGTTCACCCCGACTAAACCATAGATTTTACCGGGCTGAAGAGAAAATGATAAACCTTCCAGAACGCGCTTTTTGCCGAAGGATTTGCTTAGATTTTTGATTTCCAACATTTAATGATGCCAATTGGGGAGCGTTATGGTTTTCTCGTTTTGCCCTGTCATGATGCAACTCCCCCATTTATTGTCCCTAGCAATCGAAACTGTGGAATCGAAACTAATTTTAACAGATACAGAATCGGTCTCCATCAACGGGGTAAATCCGAAGTGCCCATAATAAACAAGAGTTTCGCCATTTTGAGGCATAGATTCATGAGAAAAATTGGCACAGTATGCCGTTTCTGTGTCGTTATTAAAATAACGAGTAACGGCATCAAATTTCGTTTTTGGCTGATCAATTGGAATTAGATTGTTACGTGAAACTTCTCCGTCATCTCCATAAGGCATGATTGAGGTGCAAAACCTTCCCGCATACGAGAAAGAGCTCGCATCGGAACGTTGAATGGGCGAATAATAATCTTGATTTAGAGCTGGGTTCATCACGTTAAGGTAGCCACGATTTGCTAAATCCGGAGCAAAGATTCCATTATAAGAGTTGTGCTCGCTCCACTTCGGAAAAACGCAGCGGACGCTGCAATCCTCTAAAACGACATTCCCATGTTCGGTGAACCAATTGAATGCGCCATTCGCATACGCAACATTTTCATATATTTTCTCATTAATTCGATAATAGACATCGTAATAGGGCCTATCAAAAGTTGAAAGACCATCTTGATTCGTTAAAAAGATATCGAAATTTAAAACGATATCAGCCATCTTATCGCTTCGCGTACTCATGACCGTTGTCGAAATTTG
This sequence comes from Caryophanales bacterium UBA1624, assembly GCA_002321395.1. Classification (GTDB taxonomy): domain Bacteria; phylum Bacillota_I; class Bacilli_A; order RFN20; family CAG-826; genus Alloenteromonas. The sequence goes on along the minus strand of DCMK01000006.1, from coordinate 20,196 downwards.
TTCGGAAGCAACCATTTTTTCAGCATAATCTTTGCCAATAGAAAGACCAAAAGCCGGTGAATAAAGGCTGCCGAAAGACATGCTCATAAGAAGAGGGATGGACGAAATCAAAACACCTTTTACTTTTTTAAGCACAATGTGCTCCTTTGGAATTATTTTACTATTCGCAACCAAAATATCAACTCACGCATCCCGGTTCGCCGTTTCAGGCGGGTTTCAAGTGCATTATCAAGGCGATTCGTTTTCGTTCAAAGGCAAAAGGGCGCTTCATTCGGCGAAAGATATAGTCTTTTAGATTTCTAGAACAAAAAAGCAAGCAACGTTAAGACGATAAAGCCCAAACGACCTTGCTTTTTTTCATCGAATTGGTTGCTTGGGGAAAGGCTTAAGCAACCACCAAGTTCAGGATCCTGCCTTTGACGAAGATGACCTTTTTGATGGTTTTCCCTTCGACCCAAGGCTTGATTTTGTCCATGCTAAGCGCAGCGGCGACCGCTTCTTCTTGAGTGGCGTCCGGAGAAATCTCCATGACGTCCCTCATTTTCCCGTTGATGGAGACGGCGACTTTGACCGTGGATTTGACAAGCTTGCTTTCATCGCAAACGGGCCAGCTCTCATAGGCGATCGTGGAAGAATGGCCCAGGCGTTCCCACATTTCCTCGCCGAGGAAGGGGCAGACGCAGGAAAACATCTTCACGAAACCCTCCAAATAAGGTTTGAAGAGGGATTTGGCTTTGTAGCAATCATTGACGAAGACCATCATCGCCGAAATGGCCGTATTGAAGCTGAGGGATTCGAAGTCGAGGGTAACTTTCTTCACCAAGGCGTTGTAGGAATAGTCGATCTCCCCGGAATTCTCCTCGCTCCACTTGGCGCGGAATTCGGGGTCGTCGACCAAACGGTAGACCCTTTCCAGGAATTTCCTCGCCCCATTGAGCCCGGTCGTCGACCAAGGCTTCATCTCCACAAGCGGGCCGGCGAACATCTCGAAGAGGCGGAGAGAATCGGCACCCGTGCTTTCGACGATTTCGTCGGGGTTGACGACGTTGCCTTTGGACTTGGACATCTTCTCGCCGTTGGATCCGAGGATGATCCCTTGATGATAGAGCTTTTGGAAGGGCTCTTTGCAGGAAACGGCCCCGATGTCGTAGAGGAATTTGTGCCAGAAGCGGGCGTAGAGCAAATGCAATACCGCGTGCTCCGCCCCGCCGATGTAAAGGTCGACGGGGAGCCAGTGGTCGAGCAGCTTCTTATCGCCGATGCAATCGGGGTTGTGGGGATCGATGTAACGGATGTAATACCAGCAGGAGCCGGCCCATTGGGGCATGGTGTTGGTTTCCCGCGTGCCGTGCCGCCCATCGGGGGTCGTGTAATTGAGCCAAGAGGCGGGGGCCTTCGACAACGGCGGCTTGCCGTCTTTGCTGGGCTGGTAGTTGTCCATCTCCGGCAGGGTCAAGGGAAGCTGATCCTCGGGAAGGGGGAATTCGGTCCCGTCGTCGAGTTTGACGATGGGGATCGGCTCGCCCCAATAGCGTTGGCGGGAGAAGATCCAATCGCGGAGCTTGTAATTGACCACGACTTCGCCCGCGCCGAGCTCGACGAGTTTTTTGGTGATGGCGGCTTTGGCTTGCTCGATGTTCATGCCGTCGGCGAATTCGCTTTGGATGTGCTTGCCATCGCCGAGGTAGGCCTCGTTCGAGATGTCCCCTTCGATGACTTGAACGATGGGGAGGCCATGCTTTTTGGCGAAGGCGTAGTCGCGGCTATCGTGGGCGGGGACGGCCATGACGGCGCCGGAGCCATAGGATCCGAGGACGTAATCGGCGATGTAGACGGGGATCTTCTTCCCATTGATGGGGTTGATCGCGTAGACGCCGAGGAAAACGCCGGTCTTCTCTTGCTGAGTGCCGGTGCGGGCCAAATCAGATTTGTGGGAGGCTTGCTCGATATAGGCTTCCACCGCTTTCTTTTGCTGCGGGGTCACGAGCTTTTCGACAAGCGGGTGCTCCGGGGCCAAGCAGCAATAGGTGCAGCCGAAAAGGGTATCGACGCGGGTGGTGAAGACGTTGAACGAGCCTTCTTGACCATCCAGATCGAAGCGGATGGATACGCCCGTGGATTTGCCGATCCAGTTCTTCTGCATCTCCATGGTCGACTTCGGCCAGTCGACTTCCTTCAAGTCGTCGGCGAGGCGGTCGGCATAGGCGGTGATCTTCAAAATCCATTGGCGCATCGGCATGCGGATGACTGGATACCCGCCGCGCTCGGATTTGCCGTCGATCACTTCTTCGTTGGCCAAAACGGTGCCGAGCTCCGGGCAATAGTTGACGGGGACGTCGGCGACGTAGGCCAAATCGTGCTTGAAAAGCTGCAGGAAGATCCACTGAGTCCATTTGTAGTAAGCGGGGTCGGTTGTTTTGATTTCCTTGCTCCAGTCATAAGAAAAGCCAAGCGCTTCGATTTGGTCTTTGAAATGGGCGATGTTCTTATCGGTGAAGATCGAGGGGTGCTGGTTGTTTTTGATCGCAAATTGCTCGGCGGGAAGCCCGAAAGCGTCCCATCCCATAGGATGGAGGACGTTATACCCCTGCATCCTCTTCATGCGGCTCACGATGTCGGTGGCCGTGTAGCCTTCCGGATGGCCGACGTGGAGGCCCTGCCCAGAGGGATAGGGGAACATGTCAAGGGCGTAGTACTTGGGCTTGGAGAAATCGTGGGTGTCGCAATAGAAGGTGGAGTGGTCGGCCCAGTACTTCCGCCACTTGGCTTCTATTTTCTTGTGGTCATAACTCATACGGGGGAATTATAAAGCCTCTTCTTTGAAAAAGAAGGAACTCCGTTTCTTTTTGGGGTAATATGGGGAAAACGCCCGAAAAGGAGGGACAATATGAGCAGCTTCAAAGATCTCCGCATCGTCGATAACTTTTACCAAACTTCGGCTTTCTTCCCCATGCCGACCGTCCTGATCTCCACTTTGGACGATGAGGGGAACACAACGCTAGGCGCCTATTCCCTCTGCTTCCCCTACTACATCGCCGGGAAAAGCTACTACGCGATGGTCTTGGAGTGCCGCAACAGCTCCAACACGGCCCAAAACCTTTTGAAGAGGGGCAAATGCGCCATCAATTTCCTTGAGGACGGGCGCAAGGATTTCAAGGAAACCGTCCGCCTTGGATTCCCCGGGGAGACCAGCAAAGAGAAAATGAAGGACTGCCCCTTTGCTTTGGAGAAGGGCCTCGCCGAAGGGACAAGGCCCTTGGTGATCCAAAAGGCATACCAAGTCTTCGAATGCACCTGGGACGAAAGCTTGGAGGATGCGTATCTGGACAAAGGGAAGGTCGGCCAATTGGAAGGTGTCGAAGGCCCCTACCGCAACTTCAATGGGATCACCTCGAAGTTCGGCTGCCATTTCATTCTGAAGATCGACAAAATCCTCATGAAGGAGAAATACGCGAACGCCATCATCAACGGGGTCAAGGCAAGCTCCTTCCCAAAGGTCCCGGTGGATTATGGCTACCGCGACTCCACCCATTTCTGGTATTCCCGCTTCAAACGCCCCATCGCCACCTCAATCCCCGCCGGCAAGGAGGCGAATTTGGATTCGGTCAAATACGCGGCCAACCGCATGGATCCGGAAATCAAGTTTACCGAGGACGCCTGCAAACGGCTCGTCCGCGTCCCTCGCGTCTTCCTGAAAACCGTGCTCACGGGATGCGTCAATTACGCCAAGGAGAACAACATCAAGCTCATCGATGGGGCGACGATGGACGAAATCAACGACAAAAGGCGCCAAGAAAAGAAGAAGTGAGCCCTTCTTCCTCAACGACGAAAAACGGAGGGGCGCCCCTCCGTTTTCTTATGCGCTTTGGTAGAGCTTCAGATATTCCTCGGCGGATTTCTTCCAGCCGTGGTCGACCTTCATCGCGTTCAGGCGCATCGCCTTGAGCTTCTTTTTGTCCGCGTAGACGGAGAAGGCGCATTCGATCCCATAGTTGATACCGCCGAGGTCGAAGTCACGGAAGAGGAAACCCGTGGGGCGGTTTTCTTGGTCGGGGGCGTAGGGAATGATGGTGTCGGAAAGCCCCCCGGTGCTGCGGGCGACGGGCAGAGTGCCGTAGGCTTCGGCGATCATTTGGCCGATGCCGCAGGGCTCGAACAAAGACGGCATCAGGAAGAAATCGCTTCCCGCGTAGATTTTGTGGGCCAAGGCCGAATTGTATCCAAAGTAGACCGAGCAGGATTCGGGGTAGGACCTCCTTAGGGCGGCGATCTCCCCCTCTAAGGCGCTCTCCCCGCTGCCGAGGACGAACAAATATCCGCCCCGCTCCATGATCTGGGGCGCGATTTCGGCGACCAGGTGGATGCCTTTTTGGGAAGTGAGGCGGGATACGATCCCGAAAACGGGGCCGCCTTTGTCGTCGAACCCGGCGCTTTCCAATAAAGCCTCCCGGCATTTCCATTTGCCTTCGGTGAGGGTTTTTTGGGAATAGAAGGAAGCGATGTCGATGTCCTTCTTTGGATTCCACTCCTGGCCGTCGACCCCATTGAGGATGCCGACGAAATCTTGCTCGCGGAGCTTGAGGGGGCCATCCATCCCGCGGCTATAAAGCGGGGTCAGCAGCTCTTCCCGATGCGTTGGGGAGACGGTGCTGATTTTGTCGCAGACCATGATGGCGGTCTTCAAGGTCGAGATGCCGTCGTGGAAGCGGGTCGTGCCATCCTCATAATAAGAAAAGGGGAGATTGTAGAAATCGGAAAGCAAATAAGGCTCCCCCATTCCTTTGAATTCGGGGTTGTGGATGGTGAGGATGGTTTTCGCTGAGGCGAAGGTGGGATCGTTATGATGACGGGCTTTGATCAACAAGGGAAGCATGCCGGGCTGCCAATCGTGGACGTGGATCACGTCCGGGGCGAAGCCAAGCTTCCCGAAAAGCGGCTCCACCGCCATCGTGAAGAAGGCGAAGCGCTCCCCGTCGTCGGAGAAGCCATAAAGCGAACCGCGCAGGAAATAGTAATCGTTGCCGATGAAGTAGAAGGTCACCCCGGCGAATTCGGTCTTGTAGATCGTCGCCTTCTGCTTCCGCCAGGAAAGATCGACTTCGTATTCGAAGAGCTTCTCATAACGGCAGGTCGGGATTTTGGCGAGGGTGGAATAATACGGTAGGAAAACGCGGACGTCTTGGCCGGATTTGACCAGCTCCTTGGAAAGGGCGAAGACGACGTCGGCGAGGCCCCCGGTTTTGCAAAAGGGGTTGCACTCGCTGCTGACCATCGCGATTCTCATCGGACTTCTCCTTGGCCGACGTAAAGCGGTTCTTTCCCGCCGATGACTTTCTGGCCGCGGGTGATCACGGCGAATTTGTCGATCAGAGCGTTTTCGATATGGGCGTTCTCTCCGATTTTGGCGTCGGAGAAGATGATGGAGTTCTTCACGACCGCGCCTTTTCCGATTTTGACGTTGCGGGCGATGATCGAATGGGTGAGTTTCCCTTCGACGATGGCCCCATTGGCCACATAGGAATCGCTGACGGCGCTCCCCACCCCGTAAAGGGCCGGAGGGGTGTCGTGGGTGAGGGTGTAGATCGGCCAATCCTCCGAGAAAAGCGCATCGGCTTTCCGCGGATTGAGGAGTTCGAAGGAATAATCCATGTAATGCTGGAAGGAATCGATGGAACGCGCGTATCCGTTGTAGAAATGGCAATACCTCGTATAGCTGCCTTTGTCCTTGGTGATCTCCGAAAGCAATTCAGCCAGATTCCCCCGCGGGTAACGGGGAAGGTAGTTGTCAAGCATTTCCGCTAGGGCCGCGCGGTCGATGATGATGATGCCGAGGGACACGGCGCCTTTGCCTTTGAAGCTGCCATCATTGACGCGGGCCATGGCAATCACTCCCCCTTCGCCGATATCGAGGGCATAGGAGCCGAGGAATTCCTTGGAAAGGTCCTCCACTTCTTTGCAAACCACGGTGATTTTCCTCTTCAAGGCGATGTGCTCGGCCAAGATGGGGCGGAAATCGATGGCGGCGACGAGGTGGGAGGGAACGAAGACGATCTGGGTCGCGGTCGTATCGTAGAGGACCCAATCGTTCTCCTTCATGTTGTTGATGTCGGTGTTGGTCTCCGGATGGAGGTGGGCCGGCTCGTTATAGAGGATCGTCTGCTTGCCGATTTTGGTGTTGGTGCACCAAGCGTCCATCGTCCCGAGGTGCTTCAAAATGGAACGCGGATGGTCTTTGATCAGCAATCCGACGTTGCTGATGCCCGAATTGCAGAGATTGGACAAAGCGAAATCGCAAAGGGCGTAACGCCCCAGGAAAGACGTAGATCCCAAGGGCCTGGAATTCGTGAGGGGAGGCACTTCCGGGGCGGTGTGGAAGTTCACGATGCCGATGATGCTGCCTTTCATTTCATGTCCGCCTTTCTGCCGTTGGCCACGAGGGCGATTCCGTTTTTCTCGCCATTGACGATCGTGCCCTCCTCGATAGAGCTATAAGGGCCGACCACGGCGTCATAGACGCGGCAGTTCCTGCCTAAATGCGCTCCGTTCATCAAAACCGCGTTCTTCGCAAGAGCCCCCTCCTCGACGACGACGTCGCTGGAGATGACGCAATGGTCAACCGCGCCGTAAATCTGGGCCCCTTGGTTGATGAGGCAGTCGGAGACGCTGGCTCCTTTCGCGATGTATTGGGGTCGGGCGTGGTTGTCTTCCGAATAGATGCGGTTGCTTTCGATGACGGAATAGAGGTTCATGGACGCATCGCCGCTAAGGAGCAGATCCATGTTGGCGGCATGCAGGGAATCGATGGTCCCCACGTCCTTCCAATAGCCCGAATAGCGGTAGACGACGATCTTCTTCCCGGCGGATAGCAAGTTGGGGATGATGTCCTTCCCAAAGTCATGGGAGGAATTGGCGATTTTCGCATCGGTCACCAAAGCGCTCCGCAGCGTGCGGTAATTGAAGATGTAGATCCCCATGGAGGCCAAGTTGGATTTGGGCTCCTTCGGCTTTTCCTTGAATTCGACGACCTCGTCGTTCTCATCGGCGGTCAGAATGCCGAAGCGGGACGCCTCCTCCATCGGGACTTCCTGAACCATGATGGCGCAGTCGGCGTCGGTTTCCTCTACCTTTCGGAGCATCGCGTTGTAGGTGCAGGAATAGATGTGGTCCCCAGAAAGGATCAGAACGTATTCCGGATCCACCCCATCGAGCCAATCCAGGTTTTGGTAAACCGCGTCCGCGGTCCCTCGGTACCAGTTCGACCCTTCCTCGGTCTGCTTCGGGGAAAGCACGGAGCAAAGCGAATTGACCCCGTTGAGGCCCCAGTTCTGCCCGTTTCCGATGTAGGAATTGAGGACGCTGGACTCATACTGGGTCGCCACCCCGACATAACGGATGCCGGAATTGGCGCAGTTGGAGAGGGGGAAGTCGATGATTCGGTACTTCCCGCCATAGGAAACGGCGGGCTTTGCGATCTTGCGCGTCAAAGCCTTGAGGCGAGTGCCTTTGCCTCCCGCTAAGATTAAAGCGGCAATGTGGGTGCTCATCTCTATAAGAATACTGTCTGGCCGGAGAAAAAGAAAGCGAGCAAGACGCTTTTCCCCCAAAACGCGCTTAGACGTTTCCCCGCAACCCGATCCCTGGAAGAACGTCTTTCGCCCCAAAAGGATGGCGGGCGGTTCCATCCCCCATCCGCTAGAGGTGCCTTGCCTTAACCCCAAGGAGGGAAACCGGGCCGAATTGGGCCGAAAAGAAGGGGAATCGATCCGTTTGGCCCCCTTTGGTTTCCGTTTGAAACCGTAAGCGGGCCGATGGATCATTTTCTAGTTGAACCGATTTTCCCGCAATGGCATAATTGTGCACGCGCTAAAGCGAAAGAGGTGTTAATTATGTCCAGATTCTGCCCCGTTACCGGAAAAGGCCCGATGAGCGGCAACGCTCGCAGCCATTCTCTCCGCGCCACCCGTCGTCGTTGGAACGTGAACCTTCAGAAATACAAGGTCAACATCGACGGCAAAATGGTCACGGTCCGCATGTCGGCCCGCGCTTTCCGTACCTTGAACAAGACCATCAAGGGCAAGGAAGCCAAAGCCGAGAGCAAATAAGGCCCCGTACTTGAGCGATGAAAAACGGCCTCGCGGCCGTTTTTTTGTCGCCTTTTTCCTCAGGCGATCTCGAAGAAGAGGACGCCGAGGAGGAAAAGGGAGGAGGAAAGGCAATCCAAGAAGATCGCGATCCATTCCGAGAAAGCCAGCACGAAGGGCTTGGGCCGGGAGAGGTGGACGCTGCCATCTTCGCTGGCGGTGCTGCTCATCTGGGTCCAATTCGCGAGCTTGGGGTTGAGCGCTAGGAGGCAAAGGCAGACGGCGAGGAAGACCTCCACCCCCATCAAGCCGAGGGCCAAGGGGGAGTTTGCCGCGCGCATATTGAGGAAGAAGATGCCCATGAAGGCGCAGGAGAGGGCCGTGAAGCAGAAATAGAGCACATCGATGAGGATGTGGAATTTGAAGCGATAAGCCGGCACGCGGTAAAGAAGGACGAAGCTCACGGCTTTCAGCGCCCCAAGAACGGCGAGGACGATCGCGAAGGGGAGATAAGGAGCGAAATCGCGGTTCCAAAGCAAGGTGGAGCTAGAAAGGGCGAGGAACGCGGCGAGGAAAAAGACGCTCCAGGCGGAGACGCGGGAAAGGGGGTGCCTCCCCTCGTTGAGCTCGAAGGGGAAGTCGGAGAGGAAGGAGTATCCGCGCTTGTTCTCCTTCCGGAAGCCAAAGACCCCGAATAGGAGCATGGAAAGCAAGGAACATAGAAGCAATGCGGCGAGCGTGATGGCGAAGGCGGTGCTCATAATCCCATTAGCCTCCTGACGCGTTCAGAGAAATCATCGTGGCCGTAGAGATAGCTCCCGGCGACCAAAACGTCGGCCCCGGAAGAAAGGCATAGCGGGGCGGTCTTGTCGTTGATGCCGCCATCGACTTCGATGAGGAAGCTTTGGGAAAGCTCCTTCCTTTTCCGGGCCAGTTCGGCGATTCGCTTTGGGCTCCCCTCCAAGAAGGACTGCCCTCCCTTCCCCGGCTCCACCGACATGATGAGGACCAAATCGACTTCCGTTAGATAAGGGGACAAGGATTCCAATGGGGTCTGCGGCTTGATGGCGATGCCGGCTTTCTTCCCCAAGGCGTGGATCAGGGAGATGGTCGCGTGGGCTTCACTTTCCCCGGGGCAAGCCTCCAAATGGAACGTCAAAGAATCGGCTCCGGACTCCACGTAGGAGGGGACGTCCATCCACGGCTTCGCGGTCATCAAGTGGACGTCGAGAGTCATGCCTTCGGGGGCGAAGGTCGCGATCTTCTTCACGAAGTCGGGGGCGAAGGTCTTCGCCGGGACGAACTCCCCATCCATGATGTCGATGTGGAGGTAGGAGCATCCGGAGGAGGAGGCCAAAGCGACCGCGGAGGCGATGTCGCTGGGATCGGCGGCGAGGATGCTGGGTGCGATGATCGTGCTCATTTGAAACCGAAGATCCTGGATAGGATCCCTTTCCTTTCTTTGAAGTTCTCTTTGTCTTCCATGGCCTGGAGGATGGCTTCGTGCATGGCTTCGGCGCTTGGGTAGCGTTCCTCGGGCCTCTTCCGGCAGGCGGTGATGATGATCTTATCGATGCTTTTGGGGATGGAGGGGACGGCTTTGGAAGGCTCGGGGAAGCGCTTGGATATCTGCTTCATGGCGATTTCCTGGGTGGTCGCCCCATCGAAGGGCACCGATCCGACGAGCATCTCATAGAAGAGGACGCCCATGGAGTAGATATCGTTGGCCACGGAAGCGGGCTTGCCGGTCAGAACCTCGGGGGCGCAGTAATAGACGGTCCCCTCCACCGCATCTCCTTCTTCCTGCCTCCCGATGGGGGCGGAGATGCCGAAGTCGGCGATTTTGAGGGTACCGTCGTTCATGTAGAAGAGGTTGTCGGGCTTGATGTCCCTGTGGATGAGGCCATGTTTGTGGATGTAGCCGATCCCATCGGTCAACTGCAGCATGACCTCGCAGGCGTCGGGAAGGGAGAGAGAGATCTGGAAATTGAGTTTGTCGCGAAGGGTTTGGCCCGTGATGTACTCATTGGCCATGTAGGGTCTGCCCTCCACCGTCCCTTGGCCATAGACTTTGACGATGTTGGGATGGTTGAAGCTGGCCGCCGCCTCGGCCTCGTGGGCGAAGCGCTCAATGTTGGCGGGGTCTTTGAGCAGCTCTTCCTTCATCACCTTGATGGACACGATGCGCTTGCCCACAAGATCGTAGGCTTCGTAGACGTCGGCCATCCCCCCGGTCGCGATGCGGGAGGTGATGCGGAAACGCTCGGAGATTTTGTCGCCGATTTTAATCATGCGGCAAGACCTCCCAAAGGGCCACGGCGATGTTGTCGCTGCCGCCATTGGCGTTGGCTTCGGAGATGAAGAAAGCGCATTTCTCATCGCTGCGGTCGGATGTGGAAAGGATGGCTTTGATCTCGGCTTCGGAAAGATTGTTGTAAAGCCCATCGGAGCACAGCAAGACGCTTTCTCCTTCGTAGGGGTAGGCTTTGATTTCGAAGGAGGCGCTTGGAAAAATGCCGAGGGCGTTCATCAGGACGTGGCGATCGGCGCGGGAGGAGATTTCGCTCTCCTGGATCTTTCCGGTCCGATAAAGGTAATCGACGTAGGTTTGGTCTTCGGTGAGGCGGCTCAGACGAAGGGTGTCGCGAGAATAAAAATAGGCCCGGGAGTCGCCGGCGTTGCCAACGAAGATCTTGTTCCCACGGATAAGGGCGCAGACGCAGGTGGTGCCCATATCGCGGTAAAGGGGGTTGTGGGTGGCTTCTTCGTAGATGGCGGAATTGGCTTTTTTGTAGCATCTCCCCAAGAAATTGCGGAGCAAAAACGCGGGGGTTCTCGGCATGGAGCGGAAATCGTCCATCATGGAATCGATGGCCATCTTCGAGGCATAATCGCCTTTGTTCTGGCCGCCCATCCCATCGCAGACGCAAAGGAAAACGTCCCCATAGCTATTGAGGGCGACGGAGCATTGGTCCTCGTTGGTGACGCGGACCCGCCCGATGTCTTTCTGAAAGGCGAACGTTCCTTTGTATCTCTCCATTTTATTCTCCCAAAGTGACTTTGGCGCGAAGCTGGCCGCAGGCGGCGTCGATGTCGTTGCCGAACTCTTTCCGCACGGTGGCGTTGATCCCCCGGCGCAGCAAGCGATCGGCGAAGGCTTTGATCTGCTCCTTGCTGGAGCGGCGGTAAGGCTTTTCCTTCACCGGGTTATAGGGGATCAAATTGACGTAGGCGAAGAGGTGGTTGCCGTGGATGAGGTCGGCCAATTCGTCGGCGCAGGCGAGGGAATCGTTGACCCCGGCCAGCAAGATATACTCAAAGGTGATCCTCCTCCCGGCTTTCTCTTCGTAATAGGCAAGCGCGGAAAGGAGCTGATCCATGGGGTATCCCTTCGAGATCGGCATGATTTGGTTGCGGATCCGATCATTGGGGGCATGGAGGGAGACGGCGAGGTTGATCTGCAACCCTTCGTCGGCGTATTTGCGGATGCCGTCAACCAACCCGCAGGTGGAGACGGTGATGTGCCTGGCCCCAATGGAAAGGCCCGCTTGGTCGTTGGCGATGCGGATGAAGTCCATGACATTGTCGTAGTTGTCGAAGGGCTCCCCGGTCCCCATGACGACGATGTGGGAGACCGATTCGGCCTGCTCGGCGAGGATCTGATCCATCGCCAAAATCTCGCCGATCATCTCACCGGCGGTCAGGTTCCTCTCTTTGCGGAGAAGCCCCGAGGCGCAGAAGGCGCAGCCCATGTTGCAGCCGACTTGGCTGGAGACGCAGATGACGTTGCCGTAGCTATAGCGCATCAAAACGGTCTCGACTTTGGCTCCGTCTTCCATCTCCAGAAGGAGTTTGACGGTGCCGTCGCTCGCGTCTTGGCGCGTGTGGACCTTCGGCAGAGACAGACAATAGTCCTGCTTCAGCTTGGCGCGGAAGGATTTCGAGACGTCGCTCATTTGGTCGAAATCCAGCACGCGCTTTTGGTAAATCCAAGAGAAGACCTGCTTGGCGCGGTAAGAGCTCTCGCCTAGGGCGAGGAACTCCTCCTTCATCTTCGCCTGGGTATAGGAAAGGAGGTTTTTCATTGGGCGCCGCCGCCGGAGGCGAGGGAGGAAGGAGCGGCTTCCTTTTGCATGAGGGCACTGGCTTGATCGGGGGGCAACGCGTTTTCCGCTTCCCCATTCCCGTGACGGAGGAGGGCGACGTAAAGGGCGGAGCCATCTTCCTGATAGGGGAAGAACTGGGTATCGCCTTCGAGTTTGAACTCCGGGTTATCGCGGAGGAAGTTTGCGATGGCGACGTGGCTCTCCTTCCAAGAGAGGGTGTAGACCATGTAGATCAGAAGGCCGTCTTTCTCCACGTATTTGGCGCAGCCTTGGAGGGCGTTCTTCTCGCCTTCGAGCAAGCCGTCCATCCTCTCCCTTTGGAAGCGGAGGAGGAAATCGGGGGTCGAGCGGATTTGATCGAAGTTGGTCGAATCCGGAGCGCAGATGACGAGGTCCTGCTTTTTGGAGATGGAGGCGTCCATGGAAAGCGGATCGGGGGCGGAGAAGAAGTTTACGTTGTGCAGGCCCATATCCTTGATGGATTTGGTGATTTCGATCTTCGAATCCACGTCGGGGGTGGCCAAATTCAATCCGATGGCGCTGCCGTAGGATTCCAAGAGCTCCTTCTCCAAAGAGGCATCGGCGTTCCCGTTGTAAAGGAGAATCTCCGAAGGCTCATGGACTTTGTGCTCATCGAGGATTTTCTTGGTGAGGGGGCGCTCCAAATAGATTTTCCCCTCTTTGTACAAATCCAATTTCCGGAGCGGGGTCTTGCCTTTGTAAAGCAAGATGCCCGAAACGGAGGTGGCGGCGAAATCGGGGTTGGCGAGGACCTCTTCCTCGCTGATGAGGGTGGTGCGGACGCGGAGGTAAAGCGGCTCATGGGTGGAGAAGGCGCGGAGGGTCTTGTAGAGGTTTCCGTACCCGAAATGCTTCCAGATCTTCAGGGCCCAAGAGGGGGCGTTATACCGCAGAGAGAGGTATTGCTCGCTAGAGCGGGCGATGGATTCGGGGATCAGATCGTTGACCGACCCGGACCGGGTGAGCAAAGGAAGGAAGCGATCGTACTTCTCCGGGGAAGAGAGGGCGGACTTCCACGCCTCGTCGGCTTTCTCCGCATCGAGGTGGCGGAAGAAGAGGTTGTTGCCCAAAACGAGGGCGAGGAACCGACGCTCCGTTTCGCTCAGGGGTTCCTGACCTTCGGGGAGGTTCTTCTCAACCCCATCGATGAGATAGGTGAAAAGCAGATGGTGGCGAAGCTCGCATCCGACCAACCCCGCCACGAGGGGGCGCAGGGGCCGGATGGCGATGTCCTTCTGGAATTTGTTCTTCAAAGCGTCGTTGAACAAAACGTTCTGGTCCAGGATTTCGCTCAGGATTTCAAGGGAAATATCGAATTCTTGCATGGTGTTTGCTTCCTTTCTTATTTGAGTTTGTCTTCGAGCCCGGCGAAGGCATCGCCGAGGTAGATGTCGTCTTGGGGGTTTTCTTCTTCGCTGTTTTCTTCGTGGTGGTGGCAGTGCCCATCCTGGTGCCCGCTTTCGTCTTCGCCCAGATCCGGCATCTCATTGGACAGGGTGATTTCGGGCTCTTTGACGTTCTCTTCCCGGATGTAGCGAGGATAGCTGTCGTTGATGTGCTCGTAATGGGAAGAGGAGGAGAAATACTCGAACTCGATTTCCAGGTTGATGGAGAACTGGCTGAGGGTCTGCATCAAGTAGGAGGCGATGTGGCTTTCCATCGGCTTGTACTTCTCGGGGGCGCGGACGATGACGATCGTGTTCCAGCTCGTCTGTTCGACCCCGTTATGGAAGACCATGCTGTTGGGGGCGTAGAAGTTGATCAGCGATTCATCCGCCTCGTAAAGCTGGGCCAGATTGCCGGTGTGATCCTTCGAATAATGGCCGACGACGAATTGATCTAGGCCAAGAATTTGGAACGTAATCATACGGAAAACTCCTTTTCTCGTGCATTATAGCACGAACTCTAACGCGCGCGGGTGCGAAACTCCCCAACGAAAAGGGCTAATATTCCATAGGGTCTACGTCGCAGAGGATATCCACGCCCGCTTTACCCGAAAGTTCGGCGATGATTTTCCTCAAATATTCACGCACGGGTTCCTGATTTTTCGTTTTGATGAGCAGGTTCCTTTGGTAAAGTTCGCCCACTAAGGCATAGAAAGGGCTGATGGGGCCAAGGCAAACCGTGTCGGGGATCCCTTGCTCGTCCAAATGCTTTTTCACGTCAAAGCAGGCTTGGATGACCCGTTCCTGGCTTTTGCAGGAGAACTTCAGGAGGAAAAGGAACCGATATGGGGGGTAAAGGGAGATTTTCCTTTCCTGCATTTCCTTGGCGAAGAAGCCTTCGTAATCCTGCTTTGCCCCCAACGTGATCGCGTAGTGGCGCGGATTGTAGGTTTGGATGATCGCGGTCCCCTTCTTCTCCCCCCTGCCGCTTCTGCCGACGGCTTGGGCGATGAGCTGGAACGTGCGCTCGGCAGCCCGGAAGGAAGGCAGGGATAAGCCTACGTCCGCCAAAACGACCCCAACCAAGGTGACGTTTGGGAAATCGTGGCCTTTTGCGATCATCTGCGTCCCAACGAGGATGTCATAATCCCCTTTGGCGAAGGCGTGCAGGGTTTTGGCGACGTTGTTGCGCACTTTCCCCACATCGCCGTCTAGCCTTCCGATGGAGGCATCCGGAAAATACTCTTCCTGGAGGATCTTGGCGATCCTCTCGGTGCCGAAACCAACGCGCATGATGGCCGTGCTTCCACATTCGGGGCAGGATTCCGGATATTCCTCCACATAGCCGCAGTGATGGCATTTAAGCATCGAATCGGCTTTGTGGTACGTGAGGTTCCCGTGACAATTGGGGCAAGTGAAGATATGGCCGCAGGAAGAGCAGCAAACGTAGCTTGAATAGCCGCGCCGGTTTAGGAGGAGGACCACCTGCTCCTTTTTTT
>DCMK01000006.1:0-5013 GCA_002321395.1 Caryophanales bacterium UBA1624 | reverse complement strand
GGTTCCATCAAGGAGCGGTTGGTCAAATCGAGGATCTTGGTTTCCGGGAGCTCCCTTTCGTTGACCCGTTTGCTAATTTCGGCGTACCCGTACACTCCTTTGACGGCCCGCGCCTTGGTTTCAAGGCTTGGAGTGGCCGAACCCAAAACGACTTTGGCGCCGAAATGTTTCGCGCGGAGGATGGCGACTTCGCGGGCGTGGTAAAACGGGAGCGAATCCTGCTTATAGGAATCTGTGTGCTCCTCGTCCAAGACGATGGCGCCGATGTTCTGAAGGGGGGCGAATACGGCGCTGCGGGCGCCGACCACCACTTTCGCCTTCCCCGAGGCGATGCGGCGGTACTCGTCATACTTCTCCCCGGGGGTCAGCTCGCTGTGGAGGATGGCGACTTGCCCCGAGAAGCGGCGGGAAAAATATTCCACCATAACCGGGGTCAAGGAGATTTCCGGCACGAGCATCAAGAAGGTCTTACCCCTCTTGAGGTATTCTTCCGCCAAATGGAGGTAGACTTCCGTTTTCCCACTTCCGGTGACCCCTTGGAGAAGGACAACTTCCTGAGGGCAATTCAGGATCGTGTCGTAAGCCTTTTGCTGCTGAAGATTCAGCTCATGGGGCTGCTCTTTTTCCAATTCGGGGATGATGAGGCGGTTCCTTTCCTTCTTGAACGTTTCAATTCTCCCTTTCTCCAGGAGGCGTTTGACGGCGGAGGGGGATCCGGCTTCTTTTTTCAGGATCTCCCCGCTGGAAAGGATAAGGCGGTAGATCTCCTTTTCTTTCGGCGTGAGGCCATCCTCGTTTTCTTCTTTGATCTTCAAATATACGTCGTAAGCGATTTTCGGCCCTTTCAAAGCGCTCAAAGAGGGCTTCAAAGAAGGCGGGAGCATCGCCTGAAGGACCGCGATTTGCGGCGAAAGGTAATAGGAGGCGACTTCTTCGCAAAGACGCATCAATTCATCGTTGAGAAGGGGCTCTTTGTCCAAAACCGAGGAAATGAAGGAGAAGCGGAAGCCGTTTTTCTCCTCCAATTGCCTCTGGCTGAGCGCGGTCGGATGGACTGCGACGACGTATCCCATGATCCTTTGGCCATTGAAGGGGACCAAAACGCGGACCCCAGGGCGAACGTCTTCCTGCAGGCGCAGATACGAAAAAGGCCGGTTCAGGGAATTCTTCGCGTGTTGAATCAAGACATTGAGGATCAGCATCCTCTAGGATTATACAATCAGGATTGTTGGCCGGACAAAGAGGCTTTGATGATGGAGGCGATTTCCGCGGCGGCCCTTTCCACGGAATCATTGAGGACAACGTATTTGTATTTGCTGGCCAAAGGAAGTTCGGAACGGGCTTTTTCTAAGCGTTCCTGGATCACTTCTTCCGGCTCGGTCTTCCTTCCGCGGATGCGCTCTTCCAACGCTTCCATGGAGGGGGGCATCAAAAAGATGGAGACGGCGTCGGGGCATTGGGCGAGGACTTTCGCGGTCCCTTTTGTTTCGATCTCCAGAAGGACGTTCTTGCCCTCTTCGCGCATCTGCTCCACCTTGTCCTTTGGGGTACCATAGCGATTCCCAACGAATTCTGCCCACTCCAGAAGGTTGCCGTTATCGATGTTGCGCTGAAACTCTTCTTTCGAGACGAAATAGTAGTCCCGCCCCTCGACTTCGCCGGGGCGCATCGCGCGGGTGGTCATGGAAACGGAGAAGAAAAGATGCAAAGAGGAGTCCTTCATGAGCTCTTTGCGCACGGTCCCCTTCCCTACACCGCTAGGGCCGGAAAGGATGATAAGCAAGCCTTTTTGATTCATGTTGCGGGTATTTTAAGCAAGGGGGTTCGACAAAACAAGCCAAAAGGAGCCGATTCCTTGGTCAGGAAAGGGCTTTTTCGGCAAAGGAAGTTTCCTTCTTCTTTTTTTATGGGGGATAATGGGGACATGTCCCTTCGAATCAGCCAAATCCCCGCCTATGCGGAATACCTAAATCAAAACCTATCGGGAAGGCATATGGGCAGGCTCTGCCAATACAGCCAAGACGTCTACGTTTTTTCCCTTTCCCGAGGCGGAAAGCTGATCTTCGTCCTCACCGGCGGGGACCCTTACGTCTACGTCAGTTCCTCCTTCGGCGAAGGGCAAAGCTTCTCCACCCCTTTTGCCACGAGCCTAAGGAAGTCTTTGAGCAATGCCCTCATCGAAAAAGTGGAAGCCGTCCCCGGGGACCGGATCCTCCGTTTCCGACTCTCTTCGGTGAACGAAGTGTTCAAAAGCGTCGAATACGACTTGGTCTTCGAACTCATCCCCACCCACCCGAATCTGCTTTTGCTCAATCAAAGCGGGGCCGTGGAAAGCGCCCACAAGACAACCACCCTCACGGATCGGCGCCCCATCGTGCACGGGGTGACCTATTCCTACCCCGACAAAAAAGACTTCATCGAAGAGGAATGCCCCTTCGATGGGGGGGGATACGAGAAAACCTGCCAAGCGAAGGAAGGCGCATTGGAGCAAAGAAGGAAAAAGGAACGCTACGCCCCGCTTCTAAGATTCCTGAAGGCGAGGCAAAAGCTGTTGAAACGGAAAATCGCTTTGATCGAGCAGGACAAAGAAGAAGCGAAAGGGCATTTGGAAGACGGCAAATACGGCGATTTCATTTTCATGAACTATTCTTCGCTGCCCAAAAACGCCTGCTCTTTCTCCTTTGGGGGAAAGGAAATCGCCTTGGATCCGAGGAAGAACCTCTCCCTGAACGCCGAAAGCTTCTATAAACGGGCGAAGAAAGCGAAGGCGACGCTGAAGCTGGCCGAGGAAAACCAAGCGAAGGCGAAGAAGGAAATGGGGGAGGTCGAACGATTGCTCGCCCTCCTTTCGACCGCGGATGAGTCCTTCCTCGCGGAGGCCGAAAAGGAATACGGCTTAAGCAAAATCCAAAGCAAAGGGATCTCCTCCACCCCGCTTTCGAATTCTTCCCTTTTGCCGATGCAAGCAAGCGTGAACGGGGTCAGTTACCTCTTTGGGAGGAATGCGAGGCAAAACGATTTCCTGACCTTCGCCTACGCGACCGCGAAAAACCACATCTGGATCCACGCCAAGGACGCCCACGGGGCCCATTTGATCATCAAAAAAGACAGCCCCAGCGAGCAGGAGATCGCCATGGGCTGCCAAATCGCTTTGCTCGCTTCCAAAAAGGAAGACGGGGAAGTGATGTACTGTCCTCGGAAGAACGTCAAACGGGGGAATGTGCCTGGGCAGGCTTTGGTGAAGGAATACCGTTCCGCGACCTTCCGAAGCGTTTCCGAGGCGGCGAAAGAAGCTTACCTTCAGGCAAAGAAGGTTTCCTGATCAGAGCTTCTCCGGGAATTTCTCCTCATATCTTTTCTTCGCATCCTCGATGGACTTCATGGCGACTTTCACCCCGTGGATTGCGCCAATTTTGGTGGTTTTGCCATGCTCCAGCTGCTTATAAACGGTGAAGAAATGCTTGATTTCGTCCAAAAGGTGGGCGGGGATTTCCTTAATGTCCTTGAATTCGTTGTAAAGGGGGTCGTTCTCGCAGATGGCGATGATCTTCTCGTCCACCATCCCCGAATCGGTCATCGTGAGGATGCCGACCGGATAGCAGCGGCATAGGGCCATGGGGACGATGGGCTCGCTGGAAAGGACCAAAACGTCGAGGGGATCGTCGTCGAGGCCCCATGTCCTCGGGATGAATCCGTAGTTTTGGGGGTAATGGGTCGCCGTATAGAGGATGCGGTCGAGGATCAAAGCCCCGGACTCGTGGTCGACTTCGTATTTGTTTTTGCTCCCCGCGGGGATTTCGATGCAAGCCAAGAAATGGCTGGGGGTGATGCGGGAGAGGGGAACGGAATGCAGAATGTCCATGCCTTTTGGCCTCCTTGTTTTCGATTCTACCACCTTTCCCCCATCCCCATGAAACCCCCGTATAATAACGCCATGAAGAAAGAAGGCCCCATCCTCGCCCTGCTCCCATTGCTTTGCCTATCTTCCTGCCAAGGAAGCGTTGGGGTTCTTTCCCCTTCCTATGCCCCCGATCCTTCTCTCCCCTATCTTCTGAGGGACGGGGAGGCTTTTTTGGGATTCATCTCAGGCGGCGTGGCGGAAGAGCCTTCCCTCTCCTTGAAGAAAGCTTCCCTGTCCGGGGAGACACTGCTTTATTATTTCTCCCGCTCCTCCTGTTCCTTTTGCCAGGAAGTCGAGCCCGCGTTCTCTTCCTTTTTGGAAAAAACTTCCGCGCGGGTGATTTCCCTCATGGAGAAAAGTTCGCCGAGCTATTCCTCCGCGGTGTCCTTTTTGCAGCTGAGCTTCCCCGAGGCAAAGCCCTTTTTCGCCAATTGGGGCACCCCGTTGCTGTTTTCTTTGAAAGACGGCCACTTCCAAAAGCTGGAGCTTTATGGGAACCACAAAAACGAGCAGGCCGTGTCGAAGCTCCTCTCCGGGTTCAGCTTTCCCTTCCTATATGAGCTTTCCTCGAGGGAAGGGACGTCTTCTTTCTTGGGAGAAGGATACCCCGTGCTCCTTTGCCAAACCGAGGAAAGCTACTCCTCGATGATGCTTTACGCCCAATCCTCGCGCAAAAAGGCGGGGGTTCTGTTTTTGGACGGATTGCCCTCCTCTGCCCTAGAGGCGATCGAAGGCGAATACGGGGAGGGTGAGCGTTTCCTTTGGAAGGGCGAAAACGCCGACATCGCAAAAAACAGGGAGGGTTACCTCTCCCTGCTGGAAGAATACTACGAGGGCTAATTCGCTTTCGCGTGGACGAAGGAGACGAAATCCATCCCCTCTTCCTTCGTTTTGAATTTGGCGTAGTAGTACCCATCGCCCATGGCCAAAGCCATGTGCTCGGGATAGCGCCCATGCATGCAGAGCTGATAACGATACTTGGCGAGGATCTCCTCTTCGGAATGGAGGTAACGGTAGCAATCCCGGCGCGCGGAGGTGAAGGCATAGAACTTCTCCTTCCCCATATCCTCGCGGTTCTCGTCGAAGCAGATCACGTCTGCGTAGATGTCGTA
>DCMK01000054.1:7031-16189 GCA_002321395.1 Caryophanales bacterium UBA1624 | reverse complement strand
CGGAATCAAAACCGATTTCGACTTGCGCACCCAGGCGGAGAACCGCGCTCCGGATGCCCCCCTCGATTCCGGCCTAACCTCCTCCCCGATCCCCGGGGCGAAGCTTGAATACTATGGCGTCGGCGGATATGAAAGCGGCCTGGCCAACAAGGAAGGCTATCGCCGCGTCTTCAGCGCCCTCTCCGACCCTTCCCGCTACCCGATTTACCTCCATTGCACCGGCGGAGCCGACCGCACTGGGACGGTCAGTTATCTCCTCAATGGCCTCCTAGGCGTTTCCGAGGAGGATTTGATCCACGATTACGAATTCACCTCCTTCTCCATCTACGGGGAAAGGAACTCCAAAGGCGGGGAATACCACTTCCCCCAATTGGTGAGCGAAATCGCCTCCTATCCGGGATCCACCCTTTCGGAGAAAACCGAATCCTATCTCCTTTCCTGCGGGGTGGGGGAAGAAGAGATCTACAACATCAAGGCCATCTTCCACGGCCAGAAGACCAAGCTGTCCCTTTCCTGCCCCTCCCATTTCGACACCATCGCCGAATCGACGCTCACCCTTCAGGTGAAAGGGGGCTTTGAAAACGTCACTTCCTTGACTTTGAACGGCATCGGAACCCCCTTTGAAGTGAAGGGGGATTCCCTTTTGGTCCGCAAAGAGGATTTCCCCGCCTCGCTGCAAGACGGGGAAGTGCAAGGGGCCGTCGTGATCGACGGGGTTTCCTATTCCTTTTCCTTCCAATTGAGCGGATCCTCTTCCCTGATCGCCTTCGATTTCTCCTCTGGGGATATCGTCCTGAATGACTCCAAGAGCAAGATCTCCGGCAACGTGATTGGGTACCAAGGGAAAACGGCCCTCTTCCGGATCAAGGAAAGCGCCACGCACGGAGGGACCTACCTCTTCATCGGGAGCTATGGGGTTTACTTAAGGGGGGACGGCTTCCGCCTCGCCCAAAGAAGCGGGGATTCCTTCAGCGAATCCGCCCCCCGCGTCTACGTGGAAGGGGCCAATTTGCCCCAAAGCAAAGTCAACGGCGGCGTGCTTCTCGGTGTCGCGGCCAATGCCTTGAACGAGAAGACGATCCGTCTGGAAATCTACGCGGACAAAGTCAAATTGGGATATCACGATTTCGCCCGCGTCGAGGATGAAATCCCCTCCGAAGAAGCGCGCTTCGAGCTCGCGATCTCCGGCGACGTCACCCAAGCTTCGCTTTCTTCCCCGCAAAGCGCGGACTGATTTCAAGCAAAGGGATCTCTTAAAAACCCTTCGGGGTCCTAGAAAAGGAACCCCGAGCGGGGAAGCGCGAATTTGGTCAATGTTGAAAAAACAATTTTTGCCTTTCGCGCAATTTCCTTCCCCAAGAAAACCGCCCATTTCGAGGTATCCATCCGCAACCCCGCCTTTTCCTCATCCGCCTCATCCCATCGAAACAGGCGGACTTAACCATGAATCTCCCGTCAACGGAAAAGCTTTTTACGATTCCGCCTTCCTCTTCTTTCGCTTCAAGGAGCAAGCGTTCCCTTTTGCGCCGCGGGGCAACCCTTCTAGAAAGCGGAAAGGCTCCGCCGGAATTGCTTGCGAACCCAAAGGCCGATCGCCCAAAGGGAAAAAGGCGTCCGCCTCCCTCGCCGGACTCCAAAAGGAAGGGGTGGTGGATTGAAAAAGCGGCCTTTAAGCCGATCCGATCCTCTCCAAGCGGCATATGCTTTGGCGGAAATCCGGGCTTTAACCGCTTCAATTTCCGTTCCCTTCCGCATCTTTTTTATGCTTCGGTTAAGATTTTTCGATGTTGGGGCCTTTCTTTTGCTCGTCGGTGGCCGTCGCCGCGTCAATAAAAAGGAACCGAAAACAGGAAGTCCGTATCCAACAAAGCAAAAACCGCCGACTTCTTTTGCAGGCGAAACAAACGTCATCCAACGATTTGTTTAAACCAAACCGCCTCGGCGGCGCGTTTTGTTCAAGGGACGTTTTTTGAAAGTGCTTTCTTTTTCTTAGTCGCTTGATAAAAATAAAGGCAAGAGAAATGAACCTTCTCCCGCGGGGGCGACGAACGTCCTTTGCCGATACGCGAATGGTTCGAGTCTTGGACGCGAAAGGAGTTTCGATATGGAAACAGAACGCGTGGCCGATTTCCTTTTCTTCACCCGCAGATTGGAAAAGTGCCTGTTCGCCGTGAAAGGGAGAGAGGGGGAGAAGCTCTCTTTGAAGGGAATCCACATCCTTTGCCTTTTCTTCCTTTGCGCGAAGGGGCCGATGTCGGTCATGGAGCTGGCCCGCGCGACCCAAGAGGACAAAGGGGCTGTATCCAAAGCGCTGGAAAAACTCCGCAGAACGAATTTCGTCGAAGCGAAGAAAAGGTACATGGAGCCGATTCGGCTCACCCGGCATGGGGAGGTGGAGGCGGCCCGCTTGATGCACCGCATCCAGCGGATCGCCGAGGCAGCCCGCGAAGGGATCAACCAAGACGAAGCCGACGCTTTCATTAAGACGCTGCGCGCGTATGTGTATAACTTCGACCGTGTCATCCTCGCATCCGAAGCCAAAAGCGCGGCCATAGCCTAAGCCAAAAAACAGCCGAATCAAAAAATTGTTCATATTTTGAAAATCGCCGAAAACCTTCGATGGTTCGGGTGTTTTCAATATCGATAAAACGCTATTCGGTAACTCATTCTTGAAATCTAAAACGAGATTCGTAAAATCGTGGGCGTGAAAAGGAGCGATTCATTATGAACGCAAAAAAAGTCGCAGTCGCATTGTCCGCCCTCGTCCTCGGACTGACTTCTTGTGGCCAAAACGCCAACAGCCTTAACCGCAAAGAAGCTGAAGAACATTTGGACGCTATCGTCGCCGCTACCCCGGCCGCTCAGACCAAGCTGAGCGCCAGCAACACCAACACCGATCCCAAAGCCACCATCTCCACCTACAACTTCGATGGCGCCGCCAACTACAGCCACGTCAAATTCGAAGCCGCCAAGAAGCTCGGCGACGTCACCGTCAATGAGCTCTTCGCCTATTTGGATGGCGCGAATTTCGTCTTCGGGTTCGATGGCATCTCTAACAACGAGCAGCAGCAGTGGTCCGTGACCCTCCCGTCTGGGAACGCTGCCGTCGCCGCCATCATGGCCGGGTTTGCCCAGAAGCAGATCGATGGCTTCATCAAGTGCGGCCGCGAGCATTGGCACAATGGCGCTGGCGGACTCTCCGCTTATCTGAAGCGCCAAGACGTCATCGATCAGAACAAGACCCCGATTACGGTCAGCGACCAGACCATCGAAGCCGGCGCCACTGAGAAGGGCAGCTACATCGTCCTCGCTGATGAAAAGTATTCCACCACCGGCGAAGGCAACCTCACCCTCGATTTTGACGCCCTCTATCCGAACCCCGAGCATCCTGAGAAGCTCCATGAGCCCCTTCTGTTCGAGTTCAACAACAACCTCTTGACCCATTGGTACAACAAGAAGGCCAGCAGCTATCACGGCAACGAATGGACCATGAACTATGGCACCGTCGATGTCGCCAAGACCACCTTCGAGGCCGCTTCCGGCAGCGATGCCGATGCCGTCGTCAAGGCGACCCAGGTCGTCACCCTCCTGAGCGCCGCCGTCTCCGCCGACCAGCCCTACGATGAAGCCAGCCTCTATCCCGCCCACTGGGCGGCCAACTGAGGCTTCGTTCCAACTAAATGAAAAGGAGAGTTTGAGCTCTCCTTTTTTCTTATTGGTAAACCGGTAACGCGATATCGCTTCTCTTCGTGCGCGCGTAAACCTATAATCACCATTGCAAAGGAGCATTGTCTTTTCCATTATGATTGCAAAATCCAATCACTTGCAGACGCCGAAAGGCTATTCGGTCGAATTGCCTTTGGCGAGCCTCCCTGCCCAGAAGTACCTCTACATCCCCAAAACCAATTCGCGCTGCGCCAAAGCCGACGTCGCGATTGAAGTGGGGCAGAAGGTCAACTTCGCCCAGGAAGTCGGCGTCCGCCATGGGCCTTTCTTTGACCAGCCCATGTTCTCCCCTTGCTCAGGCACTTATCTTGGGCTCGAAAAGCACACCTACCGCAACGGGAAAGCCATCGATTATCTGAAATTCGAAAACGACGGCCTCGACACCCTCGACCCCTCGGTCAAGAAGTCTTCCTTTGGGGATCTGAAGAAAACCCTCACCCAAGAGAAGCTCGTCGAAATCCTGAAGCACTACGCCGCCGTCGGCCTTGGGGGTTCGTCCTTCCCCGCCTACGTGAAGATGCAGACGAAGGAAACCATCCGCACCATCCTCATCGATGGGGTCGAATGTGAACCCTACGTGACCGCCGACCACCGCGCATTGGAGGACGAGGACACCCTGCGCAAAGTCATCGAGGGGATGATCTTGCTTGAAAACGTTTTCCATTGCCATGATGCGCGCATCTGCATCAAGAGGAAGCATAAGGAGCTCGTCCCGGTCTTCGACAAAGTCATTGCCGATTACCCGGATTCGGGCGTAACCATGCAGCTTCTCGGTTCCTTCTACCCCCAGGGGTGGGAAATCGAGATGATTCGCCGGGCGACTGGGATCGAAGTCAAGCCCGGCACCTTGCCCGCCAAGTACGGCATCCTGAACTTCAACGTCAATTCCATGATTCAGATGATGTCCATCCTCGAAGACGGAATGCCCATCATGGAACGCTACGTCAACGTCAACGGGGATGAGATCGTCTCCCCGAAGACCATCAAAGCCCGGGTCGGAACCCCCTTCTCCGCCTTAATTGAAGAGTGCGGTGGGTATAAGAGCGATAGCGATGAGAAAATCCTCATCGTGGGCGGAGCGATGATGGGATCGTCCATCCCCAACGACGATTGCGTGGTCACCCGCACGGTCACCTCGATCGTCTGCAACAAGAAAGTCGCCTACAAAGAGGAACCCTGCATCCGCTGCGGTTCCTGCGTCCTCTCCTGCCCGGCGCATCTGCACCCGGTCTTGGTGATGAAAACCATGAAGACCATGCCCGTCGACCGCCAGAAGATCAAAGAACTCAACGTCCTCAATTGCATGGAATGCGGCCTCTGCAGCTATTCCTGCACCAGCAAGATCCCGCTGACGGATTACATGAGGAGAGCCAAAATCGTGGCTAAGCTCCCCTGATAAGAAAGGAGATTCAGCGAATATGAATTTCACGGTTGAAACCTCCCCGCACATTCGGCGGAGGGC
The DNA here is from genome assembly GCA_002321395.1 of Caryophanales bacterium UBA1624. Classification (GTDB taxonomy): domain Bacteria; phylum Bacillota_I; class Bacilli_A; order RFN20; family CAG-826; genus Alloenteromonas. The sequence goes on along the minus strand of DCMK01000054.1, from coordinate 11,001 downwards.
CAGCGCCAATTCGATGCTGATCGATGTCCTGATTTCGCTTCTTCCGGTCATCGTCTTCAGCTGCGGATACGGCTGGGCTGGCGTCAAAAACCTCCTCATCCCCTTGGTGGTGATGGAGGGATGCGAATTGCTTTTCGTCCTCATCAAAGGGAAGGGTTCATTGAAAGCCTATAGCCCCGTCAACGCCCTTGGGGCCGCCGTCAGCGCCCTCATCTTCGGACTCATGATGGAGCCCCGCGCCGCCTCGATGGCCGGGATGGAGTATTTCTACCTCATCGCCGGCAGCGCCTTCGGCATCATCCTCGCCAAGCTCGTCTTCGGCGGATTCGGGTCGAACATCTTCAACCCCGCCGCGACCGGCTTCGTCTTCACGCGCCTTTGCTTCGGCTCCTCTTGGAATGGAGCCTACGCCGACAACGCCTTCCTGAAGCTCTTCGGCTTCTCCTCCATCCAAACCGGGGGAACCTACCTTTCCTCGAGTCCGCTGATCGGGAACGGCGGATATTCCCTCCTCGACCTTTTCTTGGGCAACACCCAAGGGGCGATGGGGGAGGTCTGCAAAGCCGCGGTTTTGCTTGGGCTCGCCTATCTCCTCATCCGCCGCGCGGCCGATTGGCGCGTCGTCCTCTCCTATGGCTTGACCTTCGCCGTGCTGAGCCTCTTCGCCGGCATCTTCCAGCAGTCCGGGAGCGACGCTTTCTCCTTCTTAGCCTATCAGCTCTTCTCCGGCGGCATGCTCTTCGGGCTCGCCTTTATGATCACCGACCCCGTCACCATGCCGATCGATGCCCCTTCGCGGGTCACCTATGGCATGCTCGCGGCCATCTTGGCCGTCTTGATGCGCCTATTCGCCTCCAACCCGGAAGGCGTGGCCTTCGGCATTTTGATCGCCAACGCCATCGCCCCCTTCCTCGACCATTACAAATGGGCCCATTCCCGCTATTCCTGGAAGGATTTCCTCACCTACGGGATCTTGGCCGCCTGCGCCATCCTCATCGTTTGCCTGGCCACCCCCGCGAAGGTCTCTTCGCTGAAGGAAGCCTCCCATGCCGCTTCCTTCTTGAAAGGAGGGTTCTGATATGAACGCAACCGTCAAAAAATACCTTCTTTGCGGCTCCACCCTTCTTTGCTTAGGCGCCGTCAGCGCCGGCCTGCTCGCCGGAGTGAATCTAGTCACCGCCCCGATCATCGCCGAAGCCAACGAAGCCAAGGCTAGCGCGGCGTATCAGGAAGTCTTCCCCGCCGGGAAGTTCTCCGCCAAGCAGGACTTCAGCTCCGAAGAGGATCAAAAAGCCCTCCAAGAAGCCGGGCTCACGCCCAATAACGTCGATTATTACGTCACCGCCTACGAAGACGATGCCAAGACGAAGGAAATCGGCAAAGTCTTCCACGGCCAGATCGCCGGCAGGGACGCCGCTTTGGAACTGCTCGTCGGATTCGCCATGGAAAACGGCAAAGCCTCCCTGGTGAAGATCGCCATGGTTCAGTGCAACGACTCCTTCAAATCCAAATTCATCGAGAACTACCTCAACCCCGTCAACGCGGGGGAGCGCAGCTTCGACGACGTCGCCGGGGTGGGGGCCACCATCACCAGCACCGCCGTCTCCAAAGTCGTCTCCGAAGCCAACAAGCTCTTCTCCGCCCTCTCCGGCGGCATCGTGGAATACCCCGAGGCTTGGAACAAAGCCCTCTTCGGGGAGAAGGGCTACAAACTCTCCTCCAGCGCGAAGGAAATCCAAGGGAATGAGGTTTTCTCAAAATACTATTCCCTTTATGACGACCCCTTGGGCCATAACGAAGCCGCCCGCTTCTACGTGGGCCAAATCGGCGACTTCGCCTCCGCCATCGCCGTCTCCGAGGAAGGCTTCCAGGGTGGGTACATCCTCTCCTCGAGCTTCTCCGACGTCGATTACAAAGCGACCCCGTCCTTCGCTTCCTCCTCCCTCCCGCAGGGAGAGACGGGGAACGCCCTCTCCTCGATGGGCGAAAAAGCCGTCGAGGCCCTTTCCAAGGATCCTCTGAAGACCCTCTCCTCGCAAGCCATCGGCCTGTTCGAAGGCGGGAAGACCGCGGTGAAGACTGAGCTCAACCTCGCCCTTCCTCCCACAATTGCCAACCTCGGCATCGACGAATATCAATGGCCGAGCGAGAAGAAGCAGATCCTTTACGCCACCTACGCGATCTACGGGGAGGGGGAGGAATACCTCGGCAACGTCTACGAAGCCGAATTCCACGTCGTCAAAGACGAGGAAGGGGCCGACGGAATCGAGGCCCACGGCGGGCTTTACTTCCTGCTCGGCTTCTCTGGGGAGGATATCGACAACCCGACCCTCACCGACGTGCTCTCGCTTGAGAACTCCTTCTCGAAGGCCTCGGTTCTGCAGAAATACTGCATCGACGTCTTCAATAAAGGCGAGGACCATTCCTTCTCCGCCTTCAAGAAAGCCTGCGGGGATGGCATCAAGGTTGGAAACGCCGGAATCGGCGCCACCATCTCGAGCCATGCCCTGTACGCGGTCGCCGACTTCGAACGCCAGCAATACGCTAAGCTGAAAAACGGAGGGAAATAACCATGGAAAAGAAAGCGCGTTCCGCTCACTTAGAAGCCTTCCTGAACCCGATTTGGGAAGCCAACCCCCTCTTCGTCTTGATCTTGGGGACCTGCCCGGCCCTCGGGGTCACCACATCCTTGGAGGCCGCCTTGGGGATGGGGGTGCTGTTCACCTTCGTCCTCGTGGGCTCCAACGTCTTGATCTCCGCCTTGAAGAAATTCATCCCCGAGGAGGTCCAAACTCCTGCCTACATCGTCATCATCGCCACTTTCGTCTGCTTGGTGGAAATGTTCTCGGAGGCCTTCCTGCCGGAGCTTTATTCTAGCTTGGGCGTCTTCATCTCGCTATTGGTCGTCAACTGCATCGTCTTGGGGAGGGCGGAAGCCTTCGCCAACAAGAACACCGTCCTGGATTCCCTCCTCGACGGGATCGGCAATGGGCTGGGCTATACCCTCGCCATCGCCATCATCGGCTTGGTCCGCGAGATCCTCGGGACCGGGATGCTGAGCTTCGGCAAGACGCTGACCTTCCTCCCATCCGTCTCCTTGCCCATCCTCAACTTCACTTCCCTCGGCGGGCCGGACTTCTCGATTTCGATCTTCTCCCAGCCAACCGGAGCCTTCATCGTCCTCGGCGTCATCATGGCCATCATCTCCGCGGTCAAGCTTTCCAAAGAAGCCAAGGAGAAAGAGAAGAAAAAGCAGGCCCTGCTCCTGCAAAAGCAAGCCTCAGAAGCTTCTAAGGAGGCCAAGTGACCATGTCCTATTTCGTTTCATTCCTCTTGGCGATCGTCTCCGCCATGCTCATCGACAACGTCGTCCTCTCCCGCTTCTATGGGATCTGCTCCTTCGTGGGCGTCTCCAATAAGCTCAAGAACGCCTTCTCGATGGGGCTCGCCGTCACCTTCGTCATCGTCGTATCCGCCTTGATCTGCTGGCCTTTGTACCTGCTCCTTGAGCTGGCCGGATTGGCCTTCCTGCGGACCATCGTCTTCATCTTGGTCATCGCCTCCTTGGTCCAGCTGATCGGCTTCTTCATCAAGAAGTACAGCCCCTCCCTCTACAAAGCCCTGGGCATTTACCTGCCGCTAATCACCACCAACTGCGCCGTCCTCGGCGTGGTGGAGGAGAACGCCTCGCAGGGCCTTGACTTCGGCATGTCGATGGCTAACGCCCTCGGCACAAGCCTTGGCTTCCTCTTCGTGATCGTCCTCTTCTCGGCCATCCGCATCCGCATCGCCGAATCCGACACCCCGAAAGCCTTCAAAGGCCTTCCGATCGCCTTGGTGACCGCCGCCTTGTTGGCCATGGCCTTCACCGGACTGGGCGGAATGGCATGAGCAAAGAAGGATATCTGATTCTTGCCATCGCCGTTTTGGCGGTCCTGCTGCTGCTCTTCGTGCTGAGCTTCATCCTGTT
>DCMK01000054.1:0-6859 GCA_002321395.1 Caryophanales bacterium UBA1624 | reverse complement strand
CCCGCTCACCGTGCTGTGGGCGGTCCTCATCCTCGGGGGACTGGGCCTGATCTTCGGGCTCGCCCTGGCTTTGGCGGAGAAATTCCTCCACGTCGAAGAAGACCACCGCATCGAGGACGTGGAGAAAATGCTGCCCAACGCCAATTGCGGCGCCTGCGGCTACGCCGGATGCCACGACATGGCTGAGGCCATCGTCACCGGGAAGGTGAAGAAAGTGACCTTGTGCAAGGTGGGGAAGAAGGACAAGAACTTCGAGCCCATCATCGCCTACATGGAGTCCCACCCCGACCCAGACGGCACCAAGCACGTCCCGACGTTATGACGATTTCCGCTCCCGCCCGGGAGCGGTTTTCTTTTTCCCTCCTCCCATCTATGGCATAATGGGGCCATGCGGAAACCGCGTACTTTTTTGAAAATCGCATTGCTGTCCCCTTTGCTGCTTTCCTGCTCGAGCAAGGGGTATTACCAAAAGGTCGTATTCGCCATGGACACGCAGATCCTCTGCCAAGCCCAGGCCGAGAAGGAAGAAGAGCTCGAGGAGGTCCTCTCCCCCTTTGAGCAGATCGACAAAATCGCCGACGCCAACTCGCCCCATTACCAAACCGTCTCGGTCTATGACATCAACAGAGCCCCCGGGGAAATCGAGATCTCCAAAGAGCTTTTCGATCTGCTTTCCTTCGCCTTGGAGATGGAAAAAGAGACCGAAGGCTATTTCAACCCCCTTTGCTTTGGGCTCTCCACCCTTTGGAAGAACCACCTCCATCCCCTCCAAGAAGGGGAATCCCCAAGCCTTCCAAGCCAAGAAGACATCGCGGAGGAGCTTTCGAAGATAAAGAACACGGATCTCCTCCTTTCCGGTGAAGGCGGCGTCTATCGCGCGGAGCTCGTGTTGAAGGAAGGGGCCCCCGTCAAAGAAAAAGCCCAGATCGACCTTGGGGGGATCGCCAAAGGCTACGCCGCCGAGCTCTCCAAGAAGAAAGCCGAGGAAAAAGGCTGGGAGCATTATTACATCAATGGGGGGAATTCCACGATGGTCTTCGGCAGCAAGGAAGGAGGGGACGGCACCTATTCCCTTTCCTGGAAGCAAGACCTCCCCGGCAAAAGGCTCTCCATCAAAAACGCCTGCCTTTCCACGAGCTCCGTCTCCGTCCAAGGGGTGGAGATCGATGGCAAAGTCTATTCCCACATCGTGAACCCCTTCACCGGGGAAGCCTCCCCCTCCTTCACCGGGGTCACCCTGAAAGGGGAGGACGCCGGGAAACTCGATGCCTACACGACCGCCTTGATGTGGGTGGAGCCCGAGAAGAGGGAAGGGTTTGAGAAGAAGTGGGGCGTGTCCGGGGTTTATTACAAAGACGGAGAGGTCATCGAGGACCGTTTGCTTTCATGACCCCTTTTTGGAAGAAGCACCTGGGCGACGTGATTTTGATCTCCTCCCTGTCCGCCCTTTCTTTGTCCTTGGCCCTTTACGCGGCTTTGCCCAAAGGGGATTATTCCTCGCTTCAAGCGGAGATCACCCTCGATGGGGAGCGCCTAAAGGAAAACGGCCTGATCGACTTGTCCGGCTATGGCGAAGAGGTGAAGTCTTTCTTCATCCAAGGGAAGATCGGGGAAATGGAGATCGGCGTCAAAAAGAACGCGATCTGCGTCCTTTCCTCCTCCTGCCCCTCGCAATACTGCGTCCATCAGGGCTGGATCTCCGAGCCGGGCAGGCCCATCGTCTGCGCCGCCAATCACATCGTCATCACCATCTTAGGGGATGCGGGGGCCGACATCATCCTATGAAGAAAAGACCTTGGAACATCTACAAAATGACCTTGATGGCCATCCTGCTCGCCTTGGCGGTTGCTTTGGGCGTTGCCGAAAGCTTCCTGCCCCCTTTGGGCCCGGTGGGCGGGGTGAGGCTTGGGCTGGCCAATCTCCTGGTTTTGCTTTGCCTTTATGAGCTCGGCTTCTTCGAGGCCCTCTTCTTGGACCTGGCCAAGGTGCTGCTGGTGAACCTGCTCCGCGGCAGCTTCCTGCAGATGGGCTTTTGGATGTCGCTTGCGGGCGCCATCCTTTCCTTCGCCGCGATGGCTTCTTTGTACAAATTCAAAATCTTCACCGAAGTGGGGGTGTCCGCGGTCGGGTCGGTCCTCCACAGCTTCGCCCAAGTCGCCGTCGGGGCTTTGATCCTCTCCACCCCGGGCGTCTTCTATTATTATTGCTTCCTTTTGCCCATCTCCCTCCTCACGGGGGTTTTGATGGGACTTCTGGTCAATCGCATCCGCGCGACGAAGATCATCTCCCGCATCAAGGAGAACCACGGATTTTAGCCTTTATTCGGAGTAGCTTTCCTTCAAAACGCGGAGGAATTCCGGGCTCATCTTCTTTTGACTCAAATCCCAGCCGAAGGGCTTGAACTCGCCCGAGAAGACCTCTTCCATCATCTCTCCGAACGCCCCCTCGAAGATCGCTTCCGGATCCTCTTTGCCGGAATCGTAGGCGAACAAAGGCATCAAGCGGAAGCCCCGGTAGGAGGAGAAGGCGTTTTGCTCTTGCAGCCACGGGAAGGAGGAATACAGCTCCTTTGCGGTGCTGCCTTCATTCAGGAGCACCAAGACGATCTTGCCCGGGTCGACGCTTTTTTGGACCAAAGTCACTTCGAACCCTTCTTCGGATAGAGATAGGGCGATCGTCTCCGCGATGGGGCGGTCTTTTTGCAAATAGGCTAGCTGAAGGGGTTCCATGGAGCCCATTTTAGCAAAGCCGGAAGAAGAAGGAACGGGGAAGAGGAGTTATAAAATATTAACAAAAAGTGTTGCAAGCCTAGTTAAGATGTATAAACTTATGCTTGGTTAACAACCAGGTACCAACGTTATGCCATTGCTATTCGCGCCAAAAGACACAGACCTCCGGATCCTCTCCGTGAGAGGGGAAGCCAAAGTGAACAAGCACCTCGCCTCTTTGGGCATCGTGGAAGGCGGCCTCATCCGCCTGCTGGACGACGCCAACGGAGCGGCGATTTGCCTCGTCAAGGAATCCCGCCTCGGCCTGGATCACAAAGTGTCGATGTCCATCATGGTCGCGGTAGCCTAAGGAAAGGAAAACATCCTATGACTCTGAACGAATTGCCCGTTGGCTCTTCTTGCTTGGTCAAGAAAATCAGCGGGGAAGGGAAGATCCGTCGGCGCATCTTCGACATGGGCATCACGCCCGGGGCGGAGATCTACCTGCGGAAGAAGGCCCCCTTGGGCGATCCCTTGGAAGTCACTCTCCGCGGATATGAGCTCTCCCTCCGCAAATCGGAGGCGAGCTTCGTGGAAGTGGAAGAATTGGAGGAAGGAAGCAAATGATCAAAGTCGCATTGGCCGGCAACCCCAACTGCGGGAAAACCACCCTGTTCAACTCCCTGACCGGCTCGACCGCCTATGTGGGGAACTGGCCGGGCGTCACCGTTGAAAAACGCAGCGGGACCTTCTATTTCAAAGGGAAGAAGAACAAAGAGGAGGGCATCGAGATCGTCGACCTCCCCGGCATCTACTCTCTTTCTCCGTATACCCCCGAAGAAGTCATCTCTCGGAACTACATCCTCAACGAAAAGCCCGACGTCGTGATCAACGTCCTCGACGGCACCAACCTTGAGCGCAACCTCTACATGACCACCCAGATCATGGAGATGGACGTGCCGGTGGTGGTGGCGGTCAACATGATGGACACCGTCGCCGAAAACGGGCAGAGCATCGACCTCCAAGGCCTTTCCAAGGTCCTGAACGTCCCGGTGCTCGGCATCTCGGCCCTTCGTCAGAAAGGGCTTGAGGATTTGATGAAAGCGGCCCAAAAAGCCAGCAAAACGCCCCGCAAAGGCGTTTCCGTCCTGAAGCAAGACGAAATCCTGAGCCAGGCTAGATCCCTTTACGAAGAAAGCGGCGTCTCCTCGCCTTTGTTCCACGCCACCAAGGCCCTTGAAAAAGACGACATCGAGGCCAAGGAGCACCCGGAAGAATACAAGAAAGTCCTCGCCCTCTGCGAAAAGGAAGGCAAGGACTACGAGGCGGAAATCGCCGATGCGCGCTACCAATACCTCACCCCCCTCTGCGAGAAGATCGTCCAGGGCGCGGTGAAGCAGGAGAAGGAGAAGCTCTCCCTCTCCGACCGCATCGATAAGGTCCTCACCAACCGCTGGGCGGCCTTCCCGATCATGATCGTCATCCTCTTCCTCATCTTCCACTTCACCTTCGCGGCCGACCTCTTCTACCTCGGCGCGATGGGGGTGCCCTTCGGGGAAGGCTACCAAGGCTACCTCACCTTGAACGTCGGCGGGGAGGAGTTCCGCCCCTTCGCTGGGCTATTTTGGACCGAGGACGGGATCAATTCGATCGGCGAATTCTTCCACGTCTTGGCCGGGGACAGCGAAACCGGCATCCTGGGCCTCATCGGCCTCGGCTTCAAAGAGCTGCTGATCGTCTGGAACGCTCCGGAATGGGTCATCGGCTTCCTCTATGAAGGCGTCTACGGCGGCGTCTCCGCCGTCCTGGGCTTCGTCCCGCAGATCCTCATCCTCTTCGGCTTCTTCGCCATCTTGGAAGATTCCGGCTACATGGCCCGAATCGCCTTCGTCCTCGACCGTTTGTTCCGCCGCTTCGGCGTTTCCGGGAGGGCCTTCCTCCCGATGGTCATGGGCTTCGGATGCGGCGTTCCGGCCATGATCAATACCCGCACCCTCGCCTCCGACAAAGAAAGGGTCAAGACCATCCGCGTCATCCCCTTCTTTAGCTGCGGGGCGAAAGCCGAATTCCTTACCCTCATCGCCGCGGCCGTCGCCGCAGCGGCCGGGATTGATCAGGGCCTATTCACCTTCTTGGTTTACGTCTTCGGCGTCGTCGTCGCGATCGCCTCGGTCATCCTGATGAACCACACGACCCTCCGCGAGAAGGTCCCACCCTTCATCATGGAGCTCCCCGCCTACCATTTGCCCCAGCCGAAATCGCTTCTGATCCACCTCTGGGACAAAGGCAAGCACTTCATCCAAAAGGCGTTCACCATCATCTTGGTCTCCACCATCGTCGTTTGGTTCTTCGCCAACTTCACCTGGGATTGGACCTTCATCCCCAGCGCCGATAAGGCCCTTGGGCTGACCGAAAAGGATTCCATCTTGGCGAACCTTGGCATGCTCATCGCCCCGATCTTCACCCCGATGGGATTCGGCGTCCAAATCCAGAACAGCTGGATCTTCTCCGTCGCCTCCATCCAAGGCATCGTCGCCAAGGAGAGCGTCACTTCGACCGTCGAGAGCTTGGCCACCGTCATCGGGACCAAAGGCTTCTCCGGAGTCGTCGCCGCTTCCTTCGAGGGCCATTCCTCCCTCGACATCGCCGCTGCCTTGTCTGCCTTCGCCGTGTTCAACATGACGACCATTCCTTGCTTCGCCTCCGTCGCCACCGCCAAAGCGGAGCTCGGGAAAGGCAAATATTACCTCGGGACCGTCGCCTTCTGGATCGTTTGCTCCTACCTGATGGGATGCCTCACCTACGTGACCATCCGCTGGGTCTGGACCCTCGCGATCAGCTTGCCGGTCATCGCCTTGCTCTTCGTCCTCGCCTTCCTCTATTCCAACTGGAAAGGGAAGAAAGAGGCCGCCGCTCAGAAGGAGTAATCCCCAATGAGCTGGATTGAGATAGTCGTCATCGTCCTCACTTCCGCCTACCTCCTTTCCATGCTTCTGCTCTACCTCTACCGGAAAGCCCATCACCTGCCCATCAATCCTTGCGATGATGCCCCCGGCCCGAGATTGGTCGAGGCCTTCTACAAGGAAAAGAAGAAGCAGGAAAGGAAAGCCAAGAAGGAAGCGAGGAAAGCCTAGCCTTCCTAGGCAAATGTGCGTTGATCGGCTAGCCACCGTTCAATAAATCTCCAAAAACCAGGAGAACCCCTCCCCGAAAGGCGAGGGGTTTTCTTGTTCTTTATGAAGAGCGATGCCGGGGGTCGGAAAGCCTTGCGTTGGTGACTGCTTTGAAAAGAATCGCCCTTAAAATCCTTCGCCTTCCCTGCTAAAAAGGTTGATAAATGCGGGGGGGGGTAAAATCAGGTCATGAAAAAATTCATGATTTTGTTTTCTCTTTCTGCCTTATGCGTTTTTGCCCTTCCTTTGATCCAATCCGCCTCGGTCCATCCTTTGAAGGCCGATGAAAGCCTTTACCACGCCACCTTCTCCTATTCCTCTCGAAGCACCGATTTAGGAAACCCGATTTCCTTTGGAGGAGGGGGCGCGAATGATTCATCGGGGGATAAATTCGCCTTATCGGGCGCCTGGCATGCTCTCTATAACGTATCCTCAAGCCCTGTGAAAGGAATCCGCAGAATCAAAGTGAACGGGCTTAGCTCCGGGACAGGGATGGTTGCTTGCCTCAATCCCACTTATCAAAATCCTCCTGACCCCGTCGATATGTTCCTCAACAAATTCAGCGCGAAGGTCAGCCAAACGATGACCGCGTCCTCGGACACTTTGGAGACCGACTCCAGCGATTGCAACTTTTTCATGTTCTTCACCAAAGCGGGGCAATCGGCCTATTTCACCTTTGAAGTTTGGTACACCTGCTGAGCGCCTCCACCCAAAAGGCTAGACTGTCTTCCATAGAAAGCATGAACGGATATCGCTTCTACGTAGCTAGATTCTGATACATTGCCGAACGATCGACTACGACGTCAAAGAGATCTACGTCTTCATGGCGCGATGAGACTGTGGTGTTGCTTAGTCACAAAACGATGAAAAATAGCCAAAAAGCGTAAATGGATTTGCTGTTTTCTCAAAAATGGGGAATCCTTTTTTGTTGCGAAAATCGTCAAAAACGCGGTGAAACGGTAAAAACAGGGCCTTTAC
>DCMK01000003.1:17857-35757 GCA_002321395.1 Caryophanales bacterium UBA1624 | reverse complement strand
GGGGGCGTCGACGTTGGGGAAGGCCATCGCGGCGTTGGGGAAGACCTTTTTGGACTCCCCCGGCTTTTTGTAGGCGCAGTGCCTGCTTTTCGATTTGATCCCGGCGAACCTGCGGCGTCTGTGGGCGCATTGGTCGGGCATCGCCAAGCTGAATGGCCCAATCCCCTGGCGCACGCATCCGTTTTATTTATTTGGGCGGAAGGCGATCGTGAAGGTGCTGCCTTCTTGGAGGTGGCTATCTAAATGGATCGAAAAGCCGTAATGGAGGCAAATGTGCTTGACGATGGCCAATCCCAATCCAGTCCCCCCGTCCTTGCGGCTTCTGCCCTTATCTACCCGGAAGAATCGCTCAAAGATGCGGGCTTGATATTTCTCCTCGATCCCGATGCCGGTATCCTCGCAGCGGAAGAAAGAGGGGGTCAGCGTGATTTTGACCTTGCCCCCGATTTTGTTGTAGAAGATCGCGTTGGCGATGATGTTGCGGGTCAATTGGTCGAAATCCTCTCTCGCCATGTGAATTTGCATGGGCTCCGCATCAAGCTCTATGGTCACGTTTTTCTCTTTGGCGAGTATGGATAAGGAAGAGACGATTTCCGAAATCGCCTCCTTCCCGTTGATCCATTCCGCGTTCCGGTCCCCGAGCTCGCTTTCTAGGCGCGACAAGGCGAGCATGTCGTTTAAGACTTTTTTCATCCGCTTGGACTCGCTCAAAATGGTTTCCAAAGCCTTTTCCTTTTCCTTTTCTTCGGGGATCATGTTGCAGGTTAAAAGCTCGCTGTAGCCGATGATCGCTGTTAGGGGGGTTTTCAATTCGTGGGAGGCGTTTTGGAAGAAGTCGCGCTTCCATTTCTCGCTTCTTCTTTGCTCGGTGACATCGAGGATCAAAACGCCGAGGCCTTCCTTTTGCGATGGCTCCAGCCAATCTAAAGGGATTTGGGATAAGCAGCATTGGTAGATCGCCCCTTTTCGCGCCAAATCGAACTCGGCTTCGCCTTTTTCGATGGCTTCCTTCCGTTTGCTATCGAAGGCATCGCCCAGCAGCAAATAAGGGTAGGGTTTGTTATAGGCATCCTCTTTTTTGAGCGAGAGCGTCTTCAAGGCGTATTTGTTGATGAGGATGACTTTCCCCTCGCTGTCGAGGACGATCAATCCCTCTTCCATGGAGCCGAGGATGTAATCGACCTTGAGGCTTTCCTTTTGCAGCGAATCCATTTTGTCTTCCAAATTCAAAGCCACGTCGTGGATGGATTGGTCCAAAGCCTCCAAACTATCGGAAGTGGGTGGGAGGGCGCCTTCGTTTAAGACGGCCCTTAGCTTGGAGATCTCCCCTTCGATTTTCCTCATGGTCTTCGAATAGCCCCAATAGCGGTAGCCAAAGTAAGCCGCGTCCACAAGAACTAGGGCAATGGAGCCATATAGCAGCACCGCATTGGCGTTTCGCTCGACCTCGGAACGGGGAAATCCCACGCGGATATAGCAGGAGGCGGTCTTTTTGACGTAATAAAGGACGGGGCAGCCTAGGGTCAAAGAATCTTTCTCATAATAAGACCCCGCGTTGGCTTCCAACTCTTCTTTGCGGTTTTCCTCCGCGGCCTCCTTTTTCAAAGGGTTGATTTCAAGAATCAAATTAGCGTCCAGGTCGAATAAGGAGACGCGCAGCGAATGGATTTTGGAAAACTCCATCAGCGTCTTTTCCTTGTCGCTTTCGTCTCGATAGGTTTGGCTGATCTGCTCTCCGTAATAAAAAAGATCGTCCTTCGCTTCCTTAGAAGCCGCTATCTTGGTGCTGAAAAAGGAAACGAGCAAAACGGTCAAAGAAAGCAAAAACGCCAGCGAATAATCGAGCAGCAGATGCTTTTTATTCATTCTTCAGCCTATGCCCCATCCCGTATATCGTTTCGATGAGGTCGTCGTCCGGGGCCAATTTCCTCCGGATTCCCTTGATATGCATGTCCAGAACCCTGGTTTCCACGCAACCCCCATCTCCCCACAATGCCTTGATGAGCTCCTCCCGGGGCACCACGTTTCCGATGTTTTGGACTAGAAGAAAGAGAATCACCCGCTCGCTTTGGGTCAATTTGATCTCTTCTTTGCCGCGCGAGAGGGTTTGCTTGAGGGTATCAAAGGTCAAATCGCGCACCACGATGCGCCCCCGCCCCAAATGCCTTCTGGCTTTGGAGGCCACCCGGGAAAGAAGCTCCATGACGTCGAAGGGCTTGCAGATGTAATCATCCGCCCCCCCGTTTAGAAGGTCGACCTTATCGACCAACGCTTTTTTGGCGGACACGACGAGGATTTGGATGTCATCGTTGGCGGGATCGGAGCGGATTTCCTTCAGGATTTCCTCTCCCGGCTTTTCCGGCAGCATCAAATCCAGCAACACCATGTTGGGCTTTTCTCGATCGAATGCTTCTTTGAAGGATGGGTAGTCCAAAAAGCCATGGAAATCGTATCCTTGTCCCTTGAGCGCCAGCTCCAGCAAATGGGAGATATTCGGATCGTCTTCCAAGGAATAGATGGAATAATCCTTTGTGCTCATGGCCGTATTATACAATGTCCGTTCGGCTTCTATGCACCTTAAAGGATTTCTTCGCCTTTGTAGCACCCCGTTTCGATGTAATCCACCCATTCGGCGATGTTGGAGGCGTGGTCGGCGACCCTTTCCCAATATTTTGCCATCAAGGTGGCGTAGAGGATGAAGCCGTCGGGGAGGGAGTAGCGGTCGCGGAATTCGGGGATTTCTTTCAATGCCTTCAGATAAAGTCCATCGACTACATCGTCTCGCTTAATCACTTCCAATGACAGCGGATCGTCACCCTTGGCAAAGCTGCGATAGCTATCCTCCACCATCGACATCGCGACTTTGGCTTCTTGCAGGAGAGAAGGGATTTCCACTCCTCGGGAATAGGGGGCGAGGCGGGCAATCGTCCAAGACAAATCTTCCGCGTGGTCACCTAAGCGCTCGATGTCCTCGACAAGCTTGAAAATCCCGGTGACTTTCCTTAAGTCCTTGGAAAAGGGGCGTTCCTTCAAAACGAGGATAAGGCATTCCTTTTCCACAGAACGCTCCAAACGATCGACTCGATCATCGTCGATGGCCGGGGCTTCCTTGCCGTGGATATAACTATCCAAAGATTCGTTCAAGAAGCGGATCGTCGTCTCGAACATTTTGAGGACGTCCAGGCTGATTTTGCTCAGTTTTTCATCGATTTCCATATTATCCAAACCTCCCGGTGATATAGTCGTTGCTGCGCTTGTCTTTCGGGTGGGCGAAGAAGTCATCGGTGCGATCGAATTCGACGAGCTCCCCGAGCATGAAGAAAGCGGTGTAGTCGGAGATGCGCGCGGCCTGCTGCATGTTGTGAGTCACAATGACGATCGTGTATTTCTTTTTGAGCCGTCCGATGAGCTCTTCGATCTTCAGGGTCGCGATGGGGTCGAGGGCGCTGGTGGGCTCATCCATCAGCAGGACGTCGGGCCGCATGGCCAAGGCGCGGGCGATGCAAAGCCTTTGCTGCTGGCCGCCGGAGAGGGAAAGGGCGCTTTTGCCCAGCTCGTCTTTGACCTCTTCGTAAAGGCTTGCCTCTTCCAGCGCTTGCTTTACGATGCCGCTTAAGACGTCTTTTCGCCTTTCGCCCTGACACTTGGGCCCATAGGCGACATTGTTTTTGATCGACATGGGGAAAGGGTTCGGCTGCTGGAACACCATCCCCACTTTGGTGCGGAGGTAGATGGTGTTGAGCTCTTGAATGTCCTGATCCATGAAGCGGATGTCCCCGTTGATTTTGCACCCTTCGACCAGGTCATTCATGCGGTCGAAGCAGCGGAGCAGGGTGGACTTTCCGCATCCGGAGGGGCCGATGAAGGCGGTGACTTTGTTTTTGTAGATGTCGATGTTGATGTTTTTTAAGGCGTGCTTCTTCCCGGATTCGTAATAGAGATCCAGGTTTCTGCAGGAAAAGACGGTTTCTTCCATTTTAAGCCCTTCCTTTCTTTTTGCCGATTCGATAGCTCAGCAGTTTGACGCTTAAAGAGAGAAGCAGTACGACGACGAGGATGATGATGGAAATGGCGCAGGCGGAGCCGTATTGGGGGGATTCCCCCTGAAGGCAGGTCCAAATATGCACGGCCAGGGAAGCGTGCCCATCAAGCAAGGAGACGTTGTCCCCGATGGTCGCTCCCATCGCGAAGATCAAGGCGGCGGATTCGCCGATGATGCGCCCGATCGAAAGCAAGCTGGCGGAGAGGATTCCGGGGAGGGCGTTTGGCAAAACGACCTTGAAGACGGTCTGAACCTTGCTCGCCCCGAGGGCTAATGAGGCTTGCGAAAGCGAGGCGGGGACGACGTCGATGGATTCCTCGACCGTTTTCACGATCGTCGGTAGCAGCATAATCGATAGAGTGAGCGCCCCCGAGAATAGGGATCCCCCGGTATGCCCGGTGAGTCCGTTGACGAAGGGGATGAAGATCAGCGCCCCGGCTAAGCCGAAGATGATTGAGGGGATGCCCCCGGTGACGTCGATTAAGGTTCGGATGCCCCGAGTAAGGGGGTTGTCCTTGGCGTAGAGGGCCAAATAAATAGCCCCTCCGATCCCTAGTGGCAAAGAAAATAGCAGTGAGAAGCCGATGAGGCAAAGGGTCGTTAGGAGGGAGCCTCGGATCCCCTTGCCGTGGCTCGTCAGCGTGCCGTCGATGATCAAGCGGGCGTTTTCGAGGCCTTCAGCGAGGGCCTTTGCCCCCTCTTTGACCCCATAAACGCCTAAGGATCCGTCATCGTTTTCCACTAGGAGGGAAGACAAATAGTAATCGGGCTTTATTTGAATGGCTTCGTTGGAGGAATCCACGAGGTCATTGAAAGGGGAATCGGGATGGATGGAGACGATGTATATCACGTCTTCTTCGCCGCTTTTCCCTTCCTCGAACCCAATTCCCCAGCGAGAGGAATAGGCCTCCTCATCGCCTTGCTTTTCGAAATAGGAAGTGGTGGGGACGGAAGCGCCGCTTTTGGAGCGGATCGTGTAAGAATGCTGGTTGTAATCGCCGGTGATGAAATCCCAGGTCAGGTATTGGGCTCCGTTTTGGAAAACGTAGACGACCATCCAGACCAGGGTTAGGAAGGTGAGGCAAGAGAATATCCCCGTGATCGCATACGAGCCTGCGTCCTTGGCCCTCCTTAAATGAATGCGCTTTGAGATTGAGGATGCCTTATTCATGGCCGGCCTCCTTTTTTTCCTTGAGCTTTTGCATAAAGGCGCGGAGCCACGATTCCTTTTGAGGGGCGTAGGGGTTCAGCCTTCTTTTGATGGAATTGAGAATCATTGAGGTGCCAAGGATCACGAGGATGAGGACAAATCCGAGGCAGAAGCGCACGTCGTATCCGATGCCAGCGGCTTCCCCAATCCCTGAAAGCATGGCGCTCGTCAGTGTGTTCCCGGGTGCGAAGACGTTGTAAAAGGAAGTGCCTAAGGAATTGTTGCCGATGACCATCTGAATGGCGGTGGCTTCGCCCAAAGCCCTGCCAATCCCCAGGATCATCCCCGCGAAGATGCCGGAGGAGGATGAGCCGATCACGATTTTGAAGTTGGTCTGGGCCGAGCTTGCACCCAAAGCGATCGAAGAATGGATGAGCCGCTTATCCACGGCTTCCATCGCGTTCATCGACAGAGTCGTCATCGTAGGAATCGACATCAAGGCCAAAACGATGATGCCGGATAAAATGGAACGCCCTCCGAAAGTGTCCGGGCGCAGCGACGCCACCGCCGGGCAAATGACGCCCACCCCGAATAGGCCATAGATGACCGAAGGAATGGAGGCGAGCAAATCGATTGCGCTTTGCAAAACGCTTTTGAGCCATTTCGGAGCGATGCGGGCGATGAACAGGGCGGTGAAGATGGAAGTAGGGGCGGAAATCAGCAGGCTGAGCAATGTGGTGAATAAAGTGGTGAGCAGCAAAAACAGCATCCCGCCCGTCCCATCGTAAAGCCACCGCGGGTTCGAGAAGAACAGCCCAAAGTCTTGGCGACTGACCGTCCCGGGCTGCAAAGAATAATTATGGAAGAAGGGATAGATCCCCTTCCAGGCGATGAAGCAAGCGATGAAGATAACAAACGAGGCGCAGAGGATGGCCAAAAGCAGGAAAACGAGCTTCGCGACTTTGTCGAGAAGCTCTTTTCGCCCGTAGATATCTTTGCTTTTTGTTTTACAAGCCATGATCAGTTGGCTAAGGCCGGATACTTAGACTCCTGAACCGAGGACCAGCTCTGGGCTTCCTCTAAGCCGGAAATGATGCCGCCGGCGCCCTTGATTGCCGTAAGCCCTTCCCTGGTGGACATGAAGTCGACGAACGCTTTGACGGCGATTTCGCGGTTGGAATTCGCCTCATAATCGCCGCGGATCACGTAGTTGAAGTTGCGGCTAAGCAAATAAGAGCCGTCGATGACCGCCTTTTCCGAGGCGACCACCCCTTCGAAGCTGAGCCCTTTGATCCCCTTGGCGCCGGCCAAGGAGTCCAAGGAGCAATACCCGATGCCGAGAGGGGCATCTTTGATGGCGTTCATCATATCGCCATTGGAAGATTGGCTGGCGACGACGACGCCATCGTTCCATTTGTCTTCGGCTTTGACGGCGCTATAGCCGATTCCCTCGAAGAAGCATTCGCGAGTTCCGGATCCCGCTTCGCGAGAATACAGCTGAATGTTGTCGTTTTCGCCCTGTATCGTCACGCCGACATCTTTCCAGGTTTTCTTTTCGCCTTTATAGATGGCCGCTAAGGTGGCCTTGTCGGTGGCGGAATAGGGGTTCGACTCGTTCACGATGGGGACGACCGCGTCTTTGCACATCCTGCCGTTGAGATTTCTGTCGCTCAAAGCCTGTTTTTCGGAGTCCTTGATTTCGCGGGAGAGGAACCCGATGTCGTATTTCTTGCCGTTTTTGCCCGCGGTGACGCCGGTAGTCGCGTCTCCGGATCCGTGCTGATCTTTTTCGAGGGTGACTTTTCTTCCCGTCAAGTCGGCGAATTTGTTGCCTAAAGCCGTGATGACTTTATCGACGGAAGTGGATCCGCAGGAATAAAGCGTAACCGGAGCAAAGGCGGGTTCCGTATTCTCCGAACCGCCGTTGTTTTCTCCTTGATTGCCGCAACCGACCATGGCTAGGCCCGCAAGGCCAAGCACGAGAATTCGCAACGAATTTTTCATGAATTTTTCCCTTCTTTTCTAACGGCAAGATTTTAGGGATCCGGCAAATAGCCCTTCCACCAAAGATTTGTAAATTCTTGTAAAGGGAATGTAAGTAGGCTTTTGGGCAGATGGCCAACGGCGCCATGAAGGCGGAGGAGGAGGCGAATTTGCTTTCGCCGAAGGGAATCGAGCTTAGGGTCAATCGAAGCATACAGGTCGAGGGCGCGTTCGGCGTCCTGAAGCACGATTACGGTTACGAGAGGATGAGGAGGCGCGGCATGGCGCCGTCTCGACCGGGGCGATGCTCAACGCCTTGGGCTTGACGGTCGCAAAACTATTCAGATTCTACGAAACGGGCAAAGTCCCTGATTTTTGGGAGGCCCCTTTGGAAATGATGCCTCAGACTTTCAAAAAGCCTTCTGCTAAAAGACTTTCTAAAAAAGGGCGAAAAATTCACAAAAAAACATTCGCTGAAAAAGAACATGCATAGCATGTTGAAAAACCTCTTTCCAATAAAAAAGAGGCCGTTGATTGACCTAACGGTTTTTCAACGGCCCCTTCCCCGCAAAATCGGGTTTTCTCCTGTTGCTTGTTTGGCTTCAAGCGGTGGGGGATGAAGCAGGGACGAAGCTTACGATGCCCTCTTCGGAAACGCTTTTCCGATAGGGGGTCGCTTCAATCTCCTCCCCGTTTTCCTCCCCGCTCACCCAATAAAGGATTTCCCCGCTTTGGGGATCCGTTTTCTTCTTCAGGGTGTATTCGGTATCCCCTTTCGAGAATTCGATCTCCTCATGCGCCCCCTTGTTTTCCCGCTCCACGGAGAATTCCTCGACGGTTCGTCCCATGGAAACGATCTTGTACTCGAATTCGGACTCCTTTTCCCCGTTCTCCTCTTCGTGGCTTTCTTCCACTTCGACGTAAGAAGAGGAATCGCTCCAGATGCAGAAGGATACGGAATCCTCCTTCTCTCCTGCCTCCTCTTCCTTTTCGATCTTCCCTTGGAAGGGCAGGAACTGAACCCCATCCAATGTGGCAAGCCCCTTCAAGAGGCTTTCCTTTTCCCATTCGCCTTCTTGGCTCTCTTCTTTTTCGAGGATCACGTTGTAGTAAAGAGAATAGCCTTCTTCCTTCCCGTTTATGTCTTGGAAGGATACGCTTTCGCGGAAGGAATAGGCTTCCCCTTGGATCAGGAACTCCCCTTCCTCCAGGCTGGATTCCATAGAGAATCCGTTTTCCAAGAATAGATCTAGGGTGGGGAGCATGCCTTCCACCCCTTTTTGGGGTTGGGATTTCGGGGATCGATGGAGGGCTTTGAGCAAAGAGGATTTCGGCAAAGAGGATGCAAGGCGAGCGGAAGTGACCGCCTGAAGCGCGAGGGTGCCCCTTTCGGCGGCGTCCCCGTTTTTGAAGCCCGAGGCCTTGCCACAGCTGAGCAGAAGCGGGGATAAGAGGAGGAGGGAAGCGAAGGTCGTCGCGTTTTTCTTATTCATGTTTGGTTCTCCTTTCGATTGCCTTCACCCATCAATACGAAGGAGGAACGGGTTTTATTGGATTATTCCGCGAAAAAGATTTTCTCGTCCCCCCAGCGGTAGCGGTGGCCTTGCTCCTCCAAGGACAAAGACATCCCTTCGAATTCGTATTCTTGCCCCCCGATCTTCGCCTCCGCGGAGAAGGAATAGACCGCTTGATGAAAGAGGATGTCCTCGAAGGAATATTCCTCCGCCTCGGTTTCGATGGAGAAAGACGTCTCACGGTCATCCTCTTCCTCTTCCAGCTCGAAGGAAAGGCAAAGGGAAGGCTCCTTCCGGGAAGAAGAGGGGAAGCGTTTCAAAGAGTAGGCATGCTCCTTCTCCTTTCCTTCGCTTTCTTTCTCTTGCCCGATTTGGAAGACGTCCCCGGGATCGTCCACGTTGACGAAGGAGACGGTGATCTCCTCTTCCGATTCGTCCCCGTCGCGTTCCACGCTCTTCTCGACGGAGGTTCGGTAAATCCCGGAAGAGGAGGAGAACATCGCCTCAAAGGAGAATCCATCTTCCTTTGAAAGCCCGGAAAGGTCGCCATAGTAGAAGCTGAAAAGAAGCTCCCCTTCATAGTAGCCGTCGGTTTGGTAGGGGTATTCGTCCAAAGGGATCGAGCCCCCCTCCGCGCGGACGGAATTCAAAACGCGCAGGGAGGAGGGGGAATAATGGAAGCAAGAAGAGAAGAAGGGGAAGTATTCCTCAAACGCCCCCGCGGTCTTTTCGAATGCGCTTCTTTCCGCGTCGGATGCGGCGTTCTTCCGCTTGAAAAGGGGGCCCTTTGCCAAGTCATTCCCTTGGGAAGAGCAAAAGGAGGAGAAGGAGACGAGCTCTTGGATGAGCGTCGAGTTCGCGTCGGCGTAAAGCGGGGAGGGGGAAGAAGGGCCCCATGGGAAAAGGAAGGCGCAGACGAGGGAAGCCGCCACAAGGCAGGCTCCGCCGAGGGAAAGGGCGGGGATCAGGAAAGGATCCCTTCTTTTCCTCTCTTTTCGGGTGGGGGTAAAAGACCCCTGGGCCTTCTTCAGGATCTCTTCCGGCTTGGTTTTGATGAGATAGGTCTCGCTGGATCTCACTTTCGCGATCAGGCGTTCCTCGTCTTCAAAGCGTTTCATGGGGGATCTCCTTTCTGATTTTCTTCAGCGCGTGGGAATAGGACCACAGGACCGTCCCAAGGGGCCTTTTCTGGAGTTTGGCGATCTCTTGGAAGGAAAGCTCGTCCATGGCCCTGAGGACGAAGGTCTCGAACTCTTTGCCGTTCAGCACCTCTTTGATCCGGTCCAAAAGGACGCTTTCCTGGGAGAATCCGGGTTCCTCTTGGCCGAAGGAGTTCCATTCCTCCTCTTCCAAAAGATGGGCTTTTTTCTTTTTGAGGTGATCAAATGCCAAGTTCCGGCTCATGACCATGAGGTATCCTAAAATGGATTTGCCTTGATCCACCTCATCGATGGACTGAAGGAAGCGGAGGAAGGTTTCTTGAAGCAGGTCTTCGGCTTCTTCCCTGGATTTCGTCAAAGCATAGATGTTGTAGAAAATGGGGCGTTTCACCGCGTCGTAAAAGGAAGGGAAGGAGGAATAATCCCTTTTTTGGAAGTCCGGGATATAAGCTTTCAGGGTTTCTTCTTTCTCTTCCATCATGGGTGAATACGAATAGGCTACGCCTTTTATTGGGGGAATAGCGGTTTTATCCCTAAATTTCTTTTTGTGGCGGATTCTATCTATTATGTCCGCTGGAACGGTTAAAACGGAAATGAGTCCCATCCCATAAATGCCCTTTCACCCCCCAAATACAAGACACGGATGACACGCAATGCCATCGCATAGAAAGCGCATCGTCCTCTTCAAGAAATAAAAAAAGAAGGCCATTAAGCCTTCCGGAGTGGAGAATGCGGTGCTTCGGCAAATCAGATTTTCGAATTGACCTAGGAAAGGAAACTCGGATAGTCGATTTGCCCAGCGGCCAGGCCGAGGAATTCCTCGATTACCTCTTCGTTTGTTGCTTTTAGAAAAACGCCGTTCATGTCAAGGCCCATGTCCAAGACCTTGGCGGCGATCCTCTTGTTTCCGTCGATGAAGGGATGATCCATGGCCAACCCGAAAGAGAGTCTTGCAACCTTATCGATGTCGGTCGGATATAAATCCGAGGAATCAAAAGTCTGGAGTGGCGTGTTTATCGCGGAGTCCAGCATTCCTTCATCGCGGATCCCATCGCTCCCGCCGAAATCCGAAATCAGTTTCGAGTGAATATAAAGGATGTCGTCTTTGGAGAAATACAGCCTCATTTCGCTAGTTCCTCATAGGCTTTATGATACTTTTTGTCTGACTTCTCCGACATCTCAATGAGTGTCTTTCTATCCAAATATTGGACGCCGGCGTTCTTTGTGGCTTTGAAGGGGATGCCCTGCTCTCTGATGGATTGCTTGGCGAACATATTGAACGCGGCGTTCATCGTGAGCCCCAGTTCGGAGAAGAGCTTCTCCGCCTGGGCCTTGTCATCCGCATCCATCCGAATTGTGACATTTACGCTTGCCATATATAGGCCTCCTTGCTTGCATCCGCCATCATTATGAGATTTAAGGGAAATGAAGGCAAACAAAATATGTGCTATATATGTGCAAATAGATTATTAAAGCATCTCTCTTGCATAGCGGGATAAGGGATTGGCGCAATTTGCGTCGGCTTCTTCTCCGACAAAGCCAGCAGCGGGAAACCCGCATGACGAGATAAGACAGAGACTATTCCATTCTTTGTCTCTGTTCGGATACCTTCTCTGCCATCTTCACGGTTTCTATGTATCTTCTCAGGCGTTCGGTCAGGTACTTCGCGAAAAGCTTGAACATCGCCTTCGGGGAACCGACTTCGGCGTAAGAATCGAACGCCTTGTAATAGGCAGTTCTATCCGTGAACTTGATGTCGACGGGAGGGTAGCCGAGCTTCATGAGCTCTAAGTTCACCAAGAGTCGTCCGGTTCTGCCGTTCCCGTCGATGAATGGGTGGATGGACTCGAAACGGAGATGGAACAGGGCGATCTTCGTGAGGAAGTCGTCTTCTGTATTTGTTTGATACCACTCAAGAAGCTCCTGGACTTTCTCTGGAATCAACAGGGGTTCAGCTGCCTGAGTCTTAGCGCCGGAGATGTAGACGGGAACGCTACGATATACCCCTCTGTGTTGGACATCTCTTCCCAATACCAGGAAATGAATCTGCTTGATGACGTTTTCGGAAAGAGGTTCCTTGTCTTTCACAAGTTGGAAGACGAAGTCGAATGCCTCTTTGTGTCCGACAACGTCGAGATGATCCTTCAAAGGCTTCTTATCGATGGTCAACCCACGGAGGACGAGATCCGTTTCCCGAAGAGTCAGCGTGTTGCCTTCGATGGCGTTGGAATTGTAGGTGTATTCGATGGCGAATTGTTCGTTCAGTGCTTTGGCTTCGTCTGGAGTAAGAGGACGAAGCGAATCAAGTTTCTGCTTCAATTCAGCTATGGTTGAAAGAATGTCTTCGGCAGATTCTCTGCCATCGGCTGGCTTCTTGGCATCGCTAGGAATCTTCCATGTCTTGCCATCTAGGACAGCACCGTCAATCTTGCCGTTCCGGCAGAGGGCCCGGATCCGTCTTTCCGAGATTCCCCATCGCTCAGCTACTTCTTTCGTTCCGATATACATATATGACACCTCTATCGGTACTATTGTGCTTTATTATCGGAACAATATCAATTATCGGTATAAGACGATATTAGTTATCGGAACAATCTAAAAAAGGAGGAAAGAGTTTGAAAACAATCATATTGGCAGACGTCGATTTCTACCCGGTCATCCAGCCGATACTGGAAATACTCGACGCCATTCTATGGCCAGCGATTGCCATCTTCGTGGCCGTAGGGAGCATCTACTGTATCTTCCTTGGAGCGAAGATATCCAAAAGCGACGAGAAGAATTCGAGAGAGGCAATTTGGTCCGAAAATAAATCCAATGATAAAAACAGCTGCTCAAGATCGTTAATGGATGCGCGCCATTGCTCTTTTCGCAAGTTGTTGTGTGAAGAATAAACCGCAGATCATTTGCCCCAAAGGTTTGTTCAGTTTCAAATGATTCGAGACAAAATCGCTAAAGAATAAAGGCATCCTGGCCCTGCAATGATTTTGGCAAAAACAAAAAAGGGGATGCCCCCACACGCCTAAATCGGATCACCCGAGGAAGACGCCCAAAGAGACGGCCTACAAGATAAAATGCCTCCGCGACCAGGCGAAGAGGAACGGCTGCAGCTCGGTGGACATCTGGGTCAGGCTCAACGGCTTCGAAGGGTGCCAGGCGTCGTACTCGACGGCTCTGAGACGCCTTAAAAGGCTCGATGGCCACGAGCCTTACAAGAGGAACAGGAAGGAAAAGCACGACAAGAAGTGCCACACCCCGGAGAACCCCGGCGATAAATGGCAGATCGACGTGAAATACGTGCCGTCCGAATGCAAAGCCCCGGGCCTCGAGGGCAGGTTCTACCAGTACACCTACCTCGATGAGGCGACCAGGAAGAGGCTCCTCCATTACGCCAGCGAGCATTCCATGCACGAAACCGTCGAGGGGCTCAAGAAGGCGATCGCCTTCTTCGGATACAAGCCGAAGGAGATGCAGACCGACAACGGCTTCGAGTTCTCCGACAGGGCGCGCGCCAAAGGGGGCGGCTTTTCCGCCGTCTGCAGGGACGGCCCGAATTTCCTCGAGCGGTTTTGCCTCGAGATCGGCGGTCGCCACAAATTCATCCGCCCGAGGGCACCCGAGCACAACGGCAAAGTCGAGAGGAGCCACAGGATCGACCAGGAGAGGTTCTGCAGACCCCTGAAATTCTATTCCCTCGCCGACCTCGCCGCCCAGGGGGCGAGGTGGAACAAAAGGTGCAACGAGACGCCGAGGATGGCGCCCAAAATGAAATCCCCGAACCAAGTGGAGATTGAAAAGCTCAGGAAACTGATGCAAGGTACAGGCGAGGTCAGATGCCAAACGCTTCTCAAATGTTTCACATCAATTGGAGAATTAATGCCTCGCTTCGAACCGAGGATTTTTCTTATTTGATTAATCTTTTGAAGTAGCAAAAAACACTTCGATCGCCGACAAAAAGGGAACTCTATGTCATCTAAACTTGATTACGTAGTCCGCTCATTATCGAGAGGGACAAATAAGAAATACGAGACGTATGTTATCAATTCCATCTGAAACAAAATAAACAACTCTGAAGTTGAGTTTGCAACTCAGCAATACGTCAAAGACAGCGAAGGAAACACCCGATATATCGATATGTATTTTCCGCAAATCAAATTCGCTATCGAAGTCGATGAATGGTACCACAGCGGCGACGGTCAATGTCTTAGAGATGGTGCAAGAGCCGAAGCGATTAGAACCGCTATATTGGATTCCACAATCGCGGATAGCTTTTCTGTCATTACATTTAAACGAGTGAAAATTTTCAACGATGATGGCGGAGCAAAAAGCATTGAGCAGTTAAATCGTTCAATCGACCAAGTAGTATCGGAAATCAAGCTCGCTTTAGATAATCTGGGACAACCGATCCGTTGGGATTATGATGAAGACTCCAAGATGGCGAACATCCTCAAACGAGGATATCTCATGCGTGGAGATAACCTAACTACCATGAAGAATATCATCCACGTCTTTGGAAAAGACCTTCGCGGTTGGCGAAAATCAACCTATCCCATAAACGGGGTGACGATTTGGTCCCCTACTCTTTCCTTTAACGGGTCCGACAGAAACGGATGGATAAACACCATAAACGAAGACCTATCTATCGTTTATGAGAGCGGAACTGGAAAAGATGGAAAAGGGAAAAATCCTGGAGATGCTCAGTGGGATCTAGATCATGCGACTAAAAGAGTCGTATTCTTAAAGTATAAAGATGCTTTAGGAAACAAATATAGAAGGTTCCTTGGCGTGTATATGTGCGGCGGTTATGACAACGAGAAGAACGCTGAAATTTGGAAGCTCACTTCCGATAAATACGTTCTATAGAAAAGGAGAAAGGGCCACGGAAAGCAGATACAGCATACCGGACTATTTCGATAACACAGAGATTAAGGGGGATACAATTAAAGAACCCGGCTTCTTTGGAAAGACACCCTCTGCAATTGCACGGGCAACCTTAAGT
This sequence comes from Caryophanales bacterium UBA1624, assembly GCA_002321395.1. Lineage (GTDB taxonomy): Bacteria > Bacillota_I > Bacilli_A > RFN20 > CAG-826 > Alloenteromonas. The sequence continues at coordinate 20,912 of DCMK01000003.1, read as the reverse complement.
TAGACACTCTAGACAAAGCGACCCATGCTTTTTGCGCAAAGGCCATTCCCCTGGCCCCTTGGCTTCCCGGCGCTGCGCTTAGGGAGAAAGAAAACGCCCCTTCCGGGGCACTTGCTTCCTTTGGTGCGGACAACAGGACTCGAACCTGCACGGAGTGAACCAATAGATCCTAAGTCTATCGCGGCTACCAATTACGCCATGTCCGCACGATTGCCTTTTTAAGGCGGTGGTAATTGTAACCCATTTTCTTCTTTTCTCTATGATTTCTTTCTTTCTCCCTGGCCCAGGGAGAAAAAAGGAAGGCTCGTGGTATAATCGGACCGCATCATGGAAAATGGTTCCTCTTTGAAAAATAACCTCCGCCTTGCGTGGGATAGAACGCTTTCCTATTTCAAACGCCACGGAAAGTGGATCTGCTTCGCCTTGGGGTGCGTCGTTTTTCTCTATGCGGTTTATTTCGCCTTCTGCTTCAAAACCTCTCCGACCTACACCAGCGCCGATGCGGGGTATTGGAATATCCGTTTGATCCTCTTCCGGGTTTTCTGCGGCTTGTTGGACGCTGGGATCTTTTGCTGGGGCATGTGGCTTTACGCAAAAGGGAGGCTCAATGCCCGGAACGCCTGCGTCCTATTGGCCTTTTTGGCCATGTCCACGGCGATGTGCTATTCCTTCTCGACCCCCATTTGGGATTATGGCCGCCACTGGAACCAGCACGACGATTATTACGCCTCGACCTCGGGGCAATACCTGATGGCCGATGGGGCCCTCGATGGGGGGTCGGGCCATTTCGGGCTCATCATGACCGCCTTCCGGACGGGGCGGGTCCCCGAGATCATCTACCGCGATGGGGCCTATGATTTCTCCTTCTCCGCCGTGGGGGAGAGGTATCAGCCCAAGACCTTTTACATGGCCACCGGCTTCTTCATGAAGCTGAATTCCCTTTTGATCCACGGGGCCGAAGGCAACGTCGACATCAATTCCTACGCCATGACCAATACGGAATGGGCCCTGTTCGAGGCCAACCGCATCCTTTGGACGGGCCTGGTTTGGTTCACCTATTACTACGTTTACAAAGCCCTGAAGGCCTTGGGTTTGAAAGGGAAGGCCCTTCCCTTGGCTTATGCGTGCATCGTTTTCTGCCCTATGTTCTTCTTCTTCGCCAATTGGGACAACAACGATGGCATGTCCGCCTTCTTCGGCTTCGCCGCCTTATACCGGGCCATCGTTTTCCGGAAGAAGCGGGACTGGAAGAGCTGCTGCCTCTGCGCCTTGGACATCGGGCTATCCATGTCCTGCAAGCTCGGCGGGGCGATCGTCGCCTTGGCGATCCTCCCGATGCTTTTGATCGCCTTCCTAGACGCGGTAGCCGAAAGCAAAGGGCAAGGGATCTCTTTGCATACCCCTTGGATTAAGCTCCTTCTGCAGGGATTTTGCTTCGCCCTCATCGTCTTCCCCATCGGCCTTTTTTGGCCCATCTACAGCAAAATCCGCTTCGGGCAGGACATCTTCTTCTTCTCTGACGCCAAAAACCAAAGGCTCCTCATCACCATGCCCCTTTTCCAAGCCTGCTTCCTATGGCCCAACGAAGAGACTTTTTGGTCCATCTTCGTCTATCACTTCCAATACCCGAAATGGGACATGGTCCAAGACGTTTCCTTGACCAGCAACGTCTTGAAGAAAGCCCTCTACAACGAATACCAATGGGGCCATTCCTATTGGCAGCTCTCCGTCCTTTACGCCTCCGCGGTTCTGCTGGTCCTCTATGTATTGGCCATGATCCCCATTCGTTTGGTCTTCTTCCTTATCCAAAAAAGAAAGCCGGCGGACTGGAGGAAGAGCCTATCGATCGCCTCGATCCTCATCGCCAATTGGGGGTGGATTGTTTGGTTCGTCCATCAGTCCCCCTATACCTGCAATTGCGATATCCGTTACATCCCGACCTTCCTTTTGGGGTTCGGCGCGCTTCTGGGCAGCGACGTCCAAGCGGGGGAGGGCATCTCCAACCCGCGGCTAGGCAAATTGAACTCCGTTTTCCAAATCGGTCTTGTTTCTTGCTTCGTTATGGCTAGCATTGTCGCATACGTCAGCGTTTGCCCTTGGTACGCGCCGCTGCATGTGTAAGGAGGAGACCCATGGACGAAATCGCCGTTTTGATTCCTTGCTACAACGAAGCCATCACCATCGCCAAAGTGGTTTCCGACGCCAAAAAATACCTTCCTAACGCCACCGTTTACGTCTATGACAACAACAGCACCGACTCCACCGCCGAAGAGGCCCGGAAAGCCGGGGCCATCGTAAGGAAAGAGACGCGCCAAGGCAAAGGGAACGTCGTCCGGACGATGTTCCGGGACATCGACGCGGAAGTGTATCTGATGGTCGATGGGGACGATACCTATGGGCTGGAGACCGCCCCCGAAATGGTCCGCCGGGTTAAGCAGGAGAATGCGGACATGGTCGTGGGGGACCGCCTCTCCGGGGCCTATTACACCGAGAACAAGCGCGCCTTCCACAACTTTGGGAACGACCTGGTCCGCTTCCAGATCAACCATCTTTTCCACACCCGCGTCAAAGACGTCATGACGGGGTACCGCGCTTTCTCCTACCGTTTCGTGAAGACCTTCGCGATTTCCTCCAAAGGGTTTGAGATCGAGACCGAGATGACTGCCCACGCCGCCGACCGGAATCTGCTCATGTCGAGCCTTCCCATCACCTACCGCGACCGCCCGGAGGGGAGCTATTCCAAGCTCCATACCTTCCGCGATGGGTTCAAGGTGCTCAAAACGATCGGGGGGCTATTCCGGAAATACCGCCCCATGGCGTTCTATTCCTTGTTCTTTTTGCTCTTCGCCGGGCTTGGGATCGGATTCCTGGTCCCCGTGTTTTTGGATTATCTGGCCACGGGGGAAGTCGCCCGCTTCCCGACCCTCATCGCCTGCTGCTTCTCGCTTCTGGTCGCGATCCTCTGCCTTTTCAGCGGCTTCCTGTTCTCCACGCTTCGGAGCCAGGACAAAGCCGAATTCGAAAGGTCCCTCATCCAAGCCCAAAGCATGCTCGA
>DCMK01000003.1:0-17670 GCA_002321395.1 Caryophanales bacterium UBA1624 | reverse complement strand
CCTGCGTCCTTTTCTTTATCTGGAGCAAAGCGAAGGCTGAGCCCAATGTGGCCAGGTGGAAGAATTCGATCAAGTAACGGGGGCACACCCCGGCTTTGGAATAGGTGGTGAAGGCGAAGAGGAAGAGGAAGGCCGGGAAGAGGATCCCCATGGCCTTCTCCGCTTTGCCGGAGCCCTTCCAAAAGAAGAAGGGATTGAGGAGGGACGCCCAGAACAAAGGAATCCCCAAAAGCCCATAGTACCCCGTGACGTAGGGGGCCAAGGAGGTGGTCTCGAAGGAATAACGCTGCACGGAGCAGGAGAGGTAGGGGAATTCGTCGTAGAACACCCCGCCTTGGCAGAAGAAATGGAAGAAAGTCGGGAGCAGCTTCTGCGCGGAGTAGGTCAGGTTCCTCTGATCGGCGACGTTGAGCTGATAGGATTGCCCGAATTCGAGGATCGAATCGAAGCGCGCGTAATTATATAGGCAAGCCAAGGCGGCCCCCAATAGAAGCACCCCGAACATCGGGGCGAAGTCGATGAGCTTCCTCTTCGCGGGGACGTCCTTCTCCAAGAGGATCGCAAGCAAGAAAGGCAACGTGATCAGCAGCCCCAGGAAAAGGTTCGGGCGGGTGAAGACGAGGAAGACGAAGAAGAGCCCGGCGAAACCCAGGGGGAGGATGCGCAGGCGCTTGCTCCGATATGCCTGCAGGACGAAGGCGAAGAACAGATCGAAGAAGGCGAGCCCATAGATGTCGGGGACGTGGTAGATGGCCTCGTGGCAGCTGCCGTCTTTCCATGTGAAGGCCAAGATCATCATCGAGGTCGAAAGCCCCATCGCGGAGAAGAAAACGTACTCGATCCAGTTCACCTTCTTTTGGACGAGGCGGAAGATCTCTAGCAGCAGCAAAAGGAAAGCGGGGATCAAAAAGGCCATCCCAAACGCTTCTAAGCCGAACGCGTTCAACGCGTACTTACCCCCGGTCAGGAAATAGAAGGGGAAGGAGACCAAGATCACCGGCATGGGCCCGTAATAGGAATAGTACTTGCCGCCATAGAAAGCATGGTCCCAGTAATAGGAGACGCCGGCTTGGCTTCTTTGGGATGGGCTCCAGGGGTTCTCCAAGGCGAGGAGCTTGGGATCGACCTCCAGATCCAAGTCGACCCTCCCTTTTTTGAACGCGTCGAAGAGGGAGACGAAGATGTCGGTTTTGCCGGTGGAAGAGGTGATGTGGGCGTGCAGATCCTGGGCGGAGATGGGGTAGGGGGTGGCGAAATCCCCGAGGTTCATCATCGCGTAGGAGAAGACCCCGATGAGAAGGATGGAGGCGATTCCGCCTAGAATCAGATAAGGGGTTTTGCCGGACAGGTCTTTGCCTTTCTTGGAGGCGAAGTAAGGCAAATAGCAGAAGAAGATTGCGAGGCAGGAATAAGCTCCGAAGCGAAGAAGCGAGTAATGGAAGGAGAAGGGGACGTTCAGGGAAAAGGAGGATAAGGTCGCGCTTAAAGGGGAAGCGTAATAGCCCTTTTGGAAGGAGAAGTCGACGCGGTAGGCCTGGATGGGTTCCTCCTTTTGTCGGGGCAGAGGCAGGATGTTGGAGTTCCCGTTTGAAGTATCCAAGACGTAGCTGCCGCTGGAAACGAAGGTCGATCCATCCATGGAATAGGAGACCTTCGCGCTGATCGTCGACCCATTTTGCTCCAAGAAGAAAAGGCCGATGTTCTGAGGCTTGTCCTCCCGGCCCCAAGAAAGGACGAAGTAAGAGCCCTCATGGAGCCGGAGCGACCCATCCTCCATCGCCTCATAGTTCCCAGACAGGGAGGAAGAGAGAGAGGAATATGGGAAGGAATCCCCCTGCATCGGATAGGCTTTGGCGTTGCAGGCGAAGCTCTCCAACAGGATCCCAAGCATCAATAGCGAGGAGCAGATGATCTTCCTCTTCGGAAGGTCCTTCCCCCTGAGGGAGAAGAAGCGGTAGGGATGGACGAAGCAAAGAAGGAGGCAAAGGAAGAAGAAAGGCAAAGACCCGTTTGGAAAAGGGTAGCGGGGGAAGCAAAAGAAGAAAACCAACGCCAAAAGGAAGCCGAAGCCGAACGGGATCCCATAACGGATCCAATCGCCTTGGGAGAAAAAAGGGGCGGTGGATTTTTGCTTTTTCCTTTGGACGAAGCGGAAGAGGAAATGCAGCAGGAACGCCGCGGAGCTGCCGATGATCCAACTCAAGAATGCCATGGCCGAATTATCCCCTCGGGGATAAAGAGAAGCAAGAAGCTCAAAAGGAAGAAGACAACCCCGTTTCAAGTGGGGTAAAATCAACAGGCTATGGAAATCAAACAATACCTTGCCCAAACCCTGAATCTGGCCCTTCCTCAGGTCGAAGCCGTCTTGAGGCTTTTGCAGGAGGGGTGCACCGTCCCCTTCATCGCCCGCTACAAAAAGGAAGAGACGGGGAACATGTCCGATGTGACCCTCCGCCTTTTTGAGGAAGAGAAAGCCAAGTTCGAAAAGCTCGAGGACCGCAAAAAGACCGTCTTAAGCAGCATCGAGGAGCAAGGCAAGCTCACCCTGGAGCTCAAAGAGGAGATCCTCTCCTGCTCCGTTTTGTCGGTTTTGGAGGCCCTCTACCGCCCCTATAAGCCCAAGAGGAAGACCCGCGGGAGCATCGCCAAGGAAAAAGGCCTTGAACCTTTGGCCCGCTACTTGATGGACCAAAAGGGAAGCCTAGCTGAGCTCCAAGAGAAGGCCGCTTCCTTCGTGGATGAGAAAAAAGGCGCGAAAACGGCGGAAGAGGCCCTTCAAGGGGCGAAGGACATCCTGGCCGAGGAGATCAGCGACGACCCCGATTTCTATCTCTTCGCCAAATCCTACATCAACCGTTCCGGGAAGCTCGAAGCCAAGGAAACCAAGGAGGACGTCGATCAGAAATACCTCAATTACGCCTCCTTCTCCGTCCCCGTATCCAAAATCAAGCCCTATCAGACCCTGGCCATCAGCCGCGGGAAGAAAGAGAAGAAACTCACCTCTTCCTTCGCCTACGACGAGATCACCATCCACAACCAAATCGCCCGGACCCTCATCAAAAGGAACAGCCCCTTCGAGGGGGTTCTGCGGGAGGTGATCGAAGACTCCTACAAACGCCTGATGGGGCCTTCGGTCGAGAATGAAATCGCCAACGACCTCTTCCAAAAGGCCGAGGATATCTCCTTGGAGCTTTTCTCCAAGAACCTCAAGCAGCTGCTGCTTGGCTCCCCTTTGAAAGGCAAGAAGATCCTCGGATTCGACCCGGGCTACCGCAACGGGTGTAAGCTCGCCCTCATCAACGAATCCGGGGCGGTGCTTTCCTCCTGCATCATCTACCCAACCGTCGGCAGGGAGAGGGAATCCGAAATGAAGCTGCTGTCCCTCTACCGGCAATTCGGCTTCGATGCGATCGCCTTGGGCAATGGCACCGCGGGGAGGGAAAGCGAAACCTTTTTGCGTAGCTTTTTGGATAAATACAAGCTCGACCGCGTCACCATCACCATCGTCAACGAGTCCGGGGCTTCCGTCTATAGCGCCTCCCCTCTGGCGATCAAGGAGTTCCCCAATATGGACATCGAGGAACGTTCCTCCGTATCCCTTGCCAGAAGGCTCCTCGACCCGATGGCGGAGCTGGTCAAGATCCCCCCGGAGGCGATTGGGGTGGGGCAATATCAGCACGACATGGACCAAACCCGCCTGAAGCAAACCCTCTCCGCGACCACGATGGACGCAGTCAACGAAGTCGGCGTTTGGGTCAACACCGCTTCCGCCTCCTTATTGAAATACGTCTCCGGGCTCAATGAGAAAACCGCCTCCGCGATCGTCTCTTACCGCGATGAGCACGGCCCCTTCTCCTGCCGCAAGGATTTGATGAAGGTCAAAGGGTTCGGCGAGAAGGCCTTCCTCTCCGCGGCCGGCTTCCTCCGCATCGAGAACGCCAACCCCTTGGAAAAGACCGCCGTCCATCCTAAGGATTACGAAGCGACGATGAGCCTATTGGGGATTTTGGGCGTGCGGCTCAATGAGCTTGGCAGCGAGAAAGCCACCAACGCCCTCAACCAAATCAAAGACGTCGCCTCCCTTTCCCAAAAGCTGGGGATCGGCTCCTACACGCTGTCCGATATCATCTCCGAACTCAAAAAGCCCGGGCGCGATCCCCGGGAAAAGGCGACTTCCGCCGTCCTCGACAGCAAAGTGCGGGACATCAAGGACCTTGCCGTGGGCATGGTGCTCAACGGGACGGTCCGCAACATCTCCGACTTCGGCGCCTTCGTCGACATCGGCGTCCATCAGGACGGATTGGTCCACATCTCCGAGATCGCCAATCGCTTCATCCGCCACCCCAGCGAAGTCCTCGCGATGGACCAAATCGTCCGCGTGAAGGTCATCGGCGTCGATTTGAACCGCAAACGCATCTCCCTTTCGATCAAGCAAGTCAAAGAAGGCGAGTGAGCGATGGCGGCTTTGCCCTTTCTCCGCAAAGCCGCCTTTTTCTTCCCCCGATCGAAGCGAAGGAATGCGGCGAAGGCGTTTTTCATTGACGAATAATTCGCAAAAATCATTAGAGCGTTTTCCGTTGACGGGCGTTTTTGTTTCGGTAAATCGGTATATTTATATCGTTATTTCGGGAATCTTTGGTACAATAACCTTCATTCCAAGAGGTTTATACAAAATATGGAACAAGTTTCATGTCCGAAGATTATTGCTGTATCCGGCAAAGGCGGCGTCGGCAAGACTTCCTTGGCGGCGGTGATCGTGAAGCTTTTGGTCTCCGCTTATCCCGGCAAGAAAATCCTGGCGATCGATGCCGATCCCGCCGTTGGCCTTTCAACGGCCCTTGGGATCGAGCCGGAGAAGACCGTTGACGACGTTCGCAAGGAAGCGATCGCCGCTTCCGGCGAAGGCAAAAACGCGGTGGTGGAGGTCCTTGGCAACGCCGAGTACTCCATCGAAGAGGCGATGGTGAAGGGGAACGGGTTCACCTTCATCGCCATCGGGCGCCCGGAGGCCGCGGGATGCTATTGCAAGATCAATACCTATCTGAAAGACGTCATCAGCGAGCTCTCCGCCCATTTCGATTATGTCGTGATCGATGGGGAAGCCGGCATCGAGCAGGTCAACCGCAGGGTCATGGAAAAGGTCACGCACCTCCTTTTGGTTTCCGACCAAAGCAAGAAAGGGCGCCAGGTCGTCCAGACCATCAAGAAGGTCGCCGACGATTTGGTGATGTATGAGAAGATCGGCGTCATCGCCAACCGCCTCAGCCCCGAGGCGATGGGCGAGGATCTGGATTTCGGCGGGATCGAAGTCCTGGCCAAGATCCCCTTCGACTCGCAGCTGAGCGAATACGACCTCAAAGGGGAGAATGTCTTCTATATCCCTGACGATGCCCCCATCGTCGTGGGCGCGAAAGAAGCGCTGAAGAAAATCGGAATCCTTTGATTCCTATTTATAAAACAAGGAGAAAAGCATGCGCGATTTGAAGCACATCTACTATTTCGAAAAGCTCCTTGAGAACTCTTACAACGAATTGATTGGAGAGGCTCAAGGGCAGGGCAGGAAAGCCATCGGCCACGTCTGCTACCAGATCCCCGAGCCGCTGCTGAATTTGCCCGGCATCTTCAGCGTCCGCTTGAGGGCTCCGAGGACGACTTCCACCGAAATGGGAAACTATTACCTGACCCCCATTTTCTGCGAAGCCTGCCGCGCCATCTTGGAGCGCGCCTTGGAAGGCGGGTTCGATTTCCTCGACGGGATCATCGCCCCGGAAGCCTGCGCGATGATGAACCGCTGCGTGGAGAACATCGAGCACCTCAATTGCTGCACCAAACCCCATTTCTTCGCCTCCTACGTCGACGTCCCGATGAAAAGCGACGACATCACTTTGAAGCATTATGTGCTGCAGATGCAGGAGCACGTTCTGAAGCCCCTCCATGAGCACCTTGGGATCGACGTCAGCGACCAGGCGATCCGGAAGGCGGTCAAAGAGCAGAACGAGCTTTCCGCCGTCCTCACGGAAATCGGGGACTACCGCAAAGAAGAGCGGCCGCGCATCACCGGCTATGAATTCGCCGTGCTCTGCTTGGCCTCTTATTGCTGCCCCAAGGATTTGATCCTCCCCAAGCTGAAAGAGACCGCCGAGGAGCTCAAGACCCGCACCCCTGAGCCCAAGGGCACCTACCGTTGCCGCGTGGCGATGGTCGGAAGCGAAATCGACGATCCCCAATTGATCAAGCTGGCGGAGGAATGCGGCTTGGTCGTGGTCGCCGACCGCTATTGCTTCGGCTCCCTGCCGGGGCGCCAGGTCATCGAACTCAACGACGAGGAAGACGCCTTGACCCAGGTCTGCCGCTACTACATGCAATCGGGCCAGTGCCCGCGCTTCCTGACCACCGAGAAAGTCAATGAGCGCCACGCCTACGTCGACCGAATCTGCAAGGATTACCACGCCGACGGCATCATCATCGAGCAGATCAAGTTCTGCGACTATTGGGGATATGGCCGCGCCTTCATGAACGCGGTCATGCAGCACCAATACGGCTATCACGTCCTTTCGATCGACCGCCCCTACAACGTCGGCCAGTCCGGGCAGTTAAGAACCCGTATCCAGGCTTTCATCGAAGCGGTCGAGATCAAGAACATCCAAAAGGAGAAAGGAGAATAACATGGGCGCCAAACTCAATTCCGAAAAGCTCGGCAAATTCAACAAGCCCGGCAAAAGGACCGCCACCCGCCGCGAATGGCGCGGGTTCAAGGACACGATGTACGACTTCTCCCGGTGGCTCGCCAATTTGATGGTCATGGCCAAGTTCATCATGAAGCCGACCACCCTCAAAGCGGCCTTCACCTACCGCTGGTTCTCCAACTACATGGCCGCCTTCGATTACATCGACCGCCACGTGGAAGGCGTCCGCGGGCCGCAGCTGCGCATCGCCCACACCGAATACGATTCCATCGTAGCCCACCTCACCCAGACGATGGACACCCTCTTCAAATGCGACAAGCGCATCGGCAACAAGAAAGGGAAATACGACGAACTGAACAAGAAGCTCGTCATCATGGACGAGAACGGGATGATGGTCATCGCGACCGGCTTCCCCAACCTCAAGTTCCTCTCCAAGGAAGTCCCCGCTATCTATACCGGCAGCACCGTCGCCCAAGACGGCGTATTGCATTACATCGAAGCCGCCGAGGAATTCCAAATCCCCAGCGACGTCTGCCCGATGCCCTGCGCCGAGCTTGGCTGCGCCATCGAGGAGGACTTCCCCCTCTGCGGCGCCTGCGCCATCCACTGCAACACGACCTGCGATGGCTCCTTGATGGGCAACCAGATCGAGGATCGTCATGACCACATCCCCTCCTTCACCATGGCCGCCCCGATGCGGCACCAGCAGAAATCCGTCCTGCAGTATTCCCGCGACCAAGTCGTCGCCGCCATCCACTTCATCGAGGAGCAGACCGGCGAGAAGTGGGATTGGGACGCCTTCGCGCGGAACATGAAGACCTACAACGCCCAAAACGCCCTCTTCGAGCAGTGGCTCGAGATGAACAAGACCCCCTATCCTCAGATCGTCGGGAACAACATCATGCTTTACCGCGACGCGGAGTACATGGTCATCTCCGGGCGCGATCCTTCCTTCTTGAAGCTCGATCAGAAGATCACCAAATTGGCCCAAGATGGCTATAAGAACAAAGTCATGGTCGCGAAGGAAGTCCGCCACCGCGCCATCGTCTGGGGCGTCCATGCGCAGTATTACACCGCCTTCAACCAATGGCTCGCCAACTGCTGGGGCATCGTCACCCTCTGCGACATGCTGAGCTTCACTCTCACCAAGCCCATCCATTACGAAGACCATGAGCAGGCTTTGCTGGATTTGGGCGAGTACAACATGAACATGATCATGCGCAACCACAGCAACGGCGGCTACGAGGTCGGCGTGGAGCAGCTGTGGCAGTATTGCGAGGAATTCAACGCGGACACCGTCCTCATGTATGAGCACATCGGCTGCAAATCCATGGCGGGTTACCACGGCCTGATCGAAGAAGAAGGCCGCAAGAGGGGTATCCACATCATCTGGGTCTACCACGCTTTGATGAATCCGACCAAAGCCTCCCGCAAAGACATGAGGAACGACGTCAACCGCTACATGAAGACGGTCCTCCGGGAAGAGCCCTTAGATCCGAGCTTAGTCGATTTCGACGATACATCGCGCTGGTAATGCGCTGGAAAGGAAACGAACATGAAATACTACGGCGGCTGCGACGCAGGGGCCACCTACACCAAATGCGTCATCCTCGACGAAAACGGGAAGATGGTCTCAAGCGTCACCCTCAAAAGCAAAATCAACACGGTCGAAAGCGCCAAGATGGCCTTGGACGAAGCCATCGCCAAAGTCGATGGGCTCTCCGACCCCAAAGACCTCGCTTACTTAGTCGGCACCGGATATGGCCGGAACAAAGTCCCCTTCGCCGATGAGAACATCTCCGAAATCTCCTGCCACGCCATGGGCGTCCACTTGGCCGATCCCTCCGTCACCTCGATCATCGACATCGGGGGGCAGGACGTGAAGGGCATCGCCATCGACCCCAAAGACGGTACGGTTATGAACTTCGCCATGAACGACAAATGCTCCGCCGGGACCGGAAGGTTCTTCGAAGCCATGGCTAGGAGCTTCGAAATGGATCTGGACGACTTCTGCGCCTTGCCTTTGAAAGCCAAGAACATTATCCCCATCACCTCCCAGTGTACCGTCTTCGCCGAAAGCGAGGTCATTTCCCTGGTCGGGGAGGGCAAGCCGATGGAAGACATCGCCGCGGGTCTTATGACCAGCGTCGCCAAGCGGTGCTTCGTCATGGCCAAGAAAGCCGGGGCTACCGATTGCATCGCCCTCACCGGAGGATGCGCCAAAAACGTCGGCCTCAAGCAGGCCATCGAGAAGGTCCTCCACCTCAAAGTCAAAGACCTCCCGATCGACCCCCAGCTGATGGGTGCCCTCGGGGCGGCCGAATTCGCCCGTCAGAAAGGAGGGGCCAAGGCCTAATCGATTATGGAATGGTGGGTCATCCTCCTCATCGTCCTCGGCTCCATCGCCGCGGCCGTCTTGCTTCTGTTCATCCTCCTTTTCATCGTCTATTTCTTCAATTTGGACAGCAAACTTCTCGTCCACGTCCAAAAGTGGCTTCAGCATTTCTACGACAAGCGGCCTAGAGACCGCCACCTGGAATAATGAAGGTCTACGATCCATCGATCCAAAGCGCATTGGCCTTGCTGGGGAAATTCCCGGCAAGGCCTTTGAGCCTTGAAAAGGGCTATCCCCTGGAGAAGGAGAAGGCTTTCCTCTTCCCGGAGGATGTGGCCCTTGATTTGGGCGGGCGGGAGCTTCCTTCCCCCTATCTGATTGGTTATACCTCCTCATCCTCCTTGGTGCCGGAAGACGCAATCTACCTCATCGGAGAGGACCTTGCGGGGCTGCATGGGCAGGTTCCTTTCGCCCACGTCAGCTTCCTCCGCTTCGAAGGCCAGGGAGACGAAAAGGACCAAGAGCTCTACCGCCTTTTGCGCGGGATCGAGTACCAACGTTACAGGATCTTCCCCTATGAGGCGATGGTCCGGGTCAACACCAACCGGCTTCGGGAAAGCATCAGCCTGAGCCGAAAGGCCTTGGAGAAGGGGATTTCCTTCGCTGCCTTGGGAACGCTGTTCCTTGACGCGTTCAAAAAGGAGAAGCGGGTCAAGGCGGTCGTTCAATATTTCATCACCGATCCCTCCTTCCCTTTCGCGGAGCTTGAAGGGATGGCGCGGAAAAGCGAGGGCGTCACGGTCGCCCTGGACTCCATCATGAAGAAGCTTTCGATGGATTGCTCGACCTGCCAATTCAAAAGCATCTGCGACGAGATCGAAGGGATGCGCGAAGCCCATCAAAAGGCGGAGCGGAAGTTTTAGGGGGCGCGATGCGCCCTCTTTTTCGATTTTGGGGCGCTTCCTATAATGGTTTCCGCTCCTAAGGAGAGACTTTATGGATATCATGATCGAAAACGAATCTTTGCTGGTCGCCTTCTCTTCCGAAGGCGGGGCGTTGGCCCGGATCTACGATAAGGAAAAGAAAAAGGAGATCCTCTACGATGGGCAAGGGGTTTGGCCTTTCTCCGACCATATCCTTTTCCCCGTGATCGGGGCGAACAATTCCTATTCCCTGAATGGGCGCGATTATCTACTGCCGAAGCGTCACGGGTTCGCCTGGCATTCTTCTTTCGAAGTCCTGCTGGAGGAACGGGATCGCGCCTGCTTGCTCCTAGAAAGGAAAGCGGGCGAGGAACAATACCCCTTCCCCTTCCGCCTAGAGGTCTCCTACGCCTTGAAAGGCAGGGAGCTCATTCGGACGGGGAAGGTCGTCTCCTTATCCGAAGAGGGGCTTGTCTTCCAATATGGGCTCCACCCCGCTTTCCGGATCGATTTCTCCAAGGCTTTCCTTGAGGTGGGGGAAGGGACCGTTTTGCAGGTGTTGGATAAGGAAAGCGGGATCATCCAAAAAGAGATCCCTTGGCCCTATCCTCTCCGTTGGCGGCCCATCCGGGAGGAGATCACCTCGCACGATACCTTGGTGATCGATAACCCCAAAGGAAGGATCGCCTTGGACAATGGGCTCGGGGAAAAGGTCACGTTGCGTTCCTCCTGCCCCTATTTCGCCTTATGGACGCCTGAAAAGGAAGACTGGGACGATTTCCTCTGCATGGAATCATGGTATGGGATTTCCCCTTACAAAGGGATGGAGAAGGACCTTTCGAAGCGGAAGGCCGTCAATGCGATAAAAAAGGAGAAGACGTTCCTCGACGTCCTCTCCTTCTGAGCGGTTAAAGCGATTCCACGATCGCGCGGGCGATGACCTCGGCGATGGCCTGAGACCCTTTGTCGCTAGGATGGAGGCCATCGTAGGTCATGTCGATGGCATCGGGCGGATAGGGGTATAGCTCATCTTCCGGATCGAAGGGGATGGCGGTGTAATTGGGGTAGGGGAGGTCGAGGACCTTCCCATCGATCAGGCAGCGTTTGAACTTGACCGCGTTGTAGCAGCTGATTCCGCATAAGTCGTGGGTGTTGACGTTGACGACCCCGGATTCGCGGGCCTGGTAGAAAATCGCGTCGGAGATTTGCTTCAATTCGATTCCGTGATGGGGCTCATAGCTTCCTTTGGCGAAGTTGGAATAATCCAAAAGATAGACGAAGTCCCCTCTTTCGATGGGGTTGCAGAGGAAGATCTTCGCGCCAGGGGCGGCCATTTTGATGTGGGAAACGACGATCCCGAGGTTGCCGAGGATCGTCCCTTCGCTGCGGAAGAGGTAATCGCGCGCGGTCCCGATTCCGTTGGTCCCGCCCCACCAATCGTTGGTTCCCAAAAGGATGAGGTAGATATCCCCTGCGGGGAAAACGTCTTTGATCCAATCGGAGGTCTTCGACCCGTTTTTTCCCAGGTTGATGACTTCGGTTGGGAAGGGAAGCTCATCCTGGACGCGCCCTAAGATCCCTTTGTTCAAACGGTACCCCGTTTCATCGAGGTGATCGCAAAGGTAGAAGAAGGAATCTCCGATGGCAATGATTCGCTTGGCTCTCATGATGAAGACAAGTTTAGCATAAAGCCCGCAGAAGCGGCCTAGATTCGTCAAAATGAGAGCTTTTTGCATCTTTTCCAATCCAGAGGGAAGGGCGGAAAGTCTTTTCCGCCCCCTCCCCCAACTCCTTTATAATGGTGGGGCTATGCTATTGAGACTGACCATCGCAAACTTGGCGATCCTAGAAAACGTCGATATCCGCTTCCAGAAGGGCTTCACCGTCCTCATGGGCGGCACCGGGGCGGGGAAAAGCCTCATCATCGATTCCCTTTCTCTGCTTTTGGGGCAAAGGGCGTCCAGTGAGCTCATCCGCGCGGGGGAAAGCAAAGCCACGATCCGCGGGGAGTTCTCCTCCTCCTCCCCTCGGCTGAAGGCGCTCCTTGGCTCGCTCAACGTGCCCTTCGACTCCGAAGTCCTTGCGATCGAAAGGACGATCGGGAAAAGCAAAAGCACCATCAAGGCCAACGATGTCCCGATCTCTTTGTCCGATTTATCCAAAATCGCCCCGTTTTTGGCGAATATCTCGTCCCAGTTCGATTCGGTGAAGCTTTTGAACCCCGAGAATTACCTTTCCATGGTCGATGGTTACAAAGCGAATGCGATCGCCCCGTATCTGGGGAATTACAAAGAGGCTCTCAAGCGGTACCGGTCCAAGGAAGAAGCCTATTCCGCTTTGCTGAAGAAAAAGGAGAAGCTGGAATCGGAAAAGGATTTCTATGCGTTCCAGCTCAATGAATTGAAAGCCTCTTCCCTCCAGGAAGGGGAGCAGGAAAGCATCGAGAACGAGATTTCCTTGCTCCGGAACTATAACCTCATCTACGACCTCGTTCAGGAAAGCTCTTCCTTGGTCCATGGGGATTTGCTGGAGAAGTTTTATGAGCTGAATAAAAACGTGAGGAAGCTCTCTTCCTTCCAGTCCCAATACGAGGAAGAGTCCAAACGCCTGGATGACGCCTATTACGAAGTGGAGGCTATCTTCTCCTCTTTGAAGGGGAAGTTCTCCTCCTTAGACTATGACCCAGCCCGCCTCGATGAGCTGGAGCAAAGGGATTCCGACCTCTCTTCTTTGGAGAGGAAGTACAAAAAGACCATCCCCGAGCTCATCGCTTACCAAAAGGAGCTCGAATCCCTCCTTGGCAAGGATTCCACCTTCGAAGAGGACCTAGAGAAGGCCAAGGAAGAAGCCTCCTCCGCTTTGAAGGAATGCTTCGAGAAAGGAAGGGAACTGTCCTCTTCTAGGAAGCAAGTCGCCTCATTGATCGAAAAGAACCTCAAAAAAAGCTTGAGCGACCTTTTGCTTTTGGATCACTTTCAGATCCAGTTCGCCCCGATCCCGGAGGAAGAAGACCCCCTCCTTTTGACCGAAGAGGGGTTGGACCGCATCGACTTCTTGCTGGAAACCAACGTCGGGGAAGGGATGAAGCCGATGGAGAAAATCATCTCCGGGGGCGAATCAAGCCGCATCCTCCTCGCTTTCCAAACCATCTTCCTGCAAGCCAACCAAGTCGGCACGGCGATCTTCGACGAGGTGGATACGGGGATTTCGGGGGAGGCGTCCAACGCGGTCGCGAAGAAGATCTACGAAATCTCGCTTTCCTGCCAAGTCTTGGCCATCACCCACGCCCCCCAAGTCGCGAGCTTCTCCGACCACGCCATCCTCATCCAAAAGCGCACCTCCAACGGGCGCACGTCCACCCATCTCCATGAATTGGATCTGGAAGAGAAAATCGACGCGGTCGCTGCCCTCATCTCCAGCGGCAAGATCACCCAGAAGCAACGGGAATACGCGAAAGAGATGATCCTCCAACGGGAAAGTTAATTGCGCAGGTTTGCAAATCGGCGTCTGTGGAAAATCAAAACGCCGATTCCATCGGTGTTTTTCTTATTGCGCTTAATTGCGCGCTATTGCGGTCTTATTGCGGTATGAGTAAAATTGCGCTTGATTATGAAAAGCTTATCCAGCATCGAACTCATCATCCGCGGCTTAGCCTCGCTGAAGAAGGAAACCTCCTTTGTCGAGTTCAAAGTCAACAACGCCGATCCGGACGCGGCGGGGGAGAGGATCTCGGCTCTTTCAAATATGGCCCTTCTTTGTCAGAGGCCTTATGCCTATTTGATTTGGGGCGTTGACGACAGGACGCATGCTTTCGTTGGGACGGAGCTCTCTTTTGAGACTTGGAAGAAGGGGAAAGAAGATATCTTGGCGTATTGGAAGAACCTCCTTTTGCCATCGCTTGAAATCCAACCATATGAATTGCGAATCGACGGATTCCACATTTTGGCTTTGGAGATCCCCGCCGCGTCGCACTTTGCGACGACCTTTAAAAAACAAGCCTATTGCCGAATCGGCAGCTACACCAAAAACATCAAAGAATATCCGGCGCTGGAAAAGGAACTTTGGGATAAGCTCTCCCACACCGCCCCGGAAAGGCGGATCGTAAAATCCGGTTTGGGGTCCGATGAGCTTGATTCGATTTTGGATTTCCGTTCATATTTCGATTGCCTTTCCCTTCCGGAGCCTTCTGCCCCGAAAGAGAAAATCGACCGCTTCGTCCGAGAGGGATTTTTGATCGAGGAGGATGACGGAAACTACTGCATTACCGCTTTCGGCGCTTTGCTGTTTGGACGCGATCTATCTACCTTTGATGGGCTGGCGGGAAAAGAGATTCGGATCCTCCGCTACGTGGGGGATGATCGCCTCCAGACCAAAGGGAAAGTTTGCTTCGCGAAAGGGTATGCCGCTTCCTTTGAAGAGGCCTATTCATCCATTTTATCCGCGATTCAAGAGGGCGATGTCTTCGTCAACGGGATTCGTCAAGATCGTTATTCGCTGCCCCCCATCGCGATTCGCGAAGCCTTGGGCAATGTTTTGATCCACCAAAACCTGCTGGGCAGAGGAGGGCCTTTGGTGGAGATTTTCGCCTCCCGGGTCGAATTGTCGAATCCCGGATCCCTCAACGTCCCCGCCGATCGTTTGATCGACGCTTCGCCCAATCCTGAAAATGAGCTTTTGGCGTCCTTCTTCCGCCGAATCAACATTGGTGACACGGCGGGCAGTGGGTTCGATAAAATCGTAGGCTCTCTGGAAAAAGAGCATTTGCCCCCGGTTTGCGTGGAAGAAAGCCCATCCGGAGTCCGCGTCGTGCTGTCTTTCGCCAAGCCCTTCGACGAATATACGGCGGAAGAAAAGCTGCGCGCCGCATACGATCACGTGGTTCTTCGCTATTTATCTAGGAAGCCAGCCACAAACGGCAGCCTCCGCGATCGCTTCGCTCTTTCGGAAGCGGCGAAATACAAAATCAGCCGCCTTCTTTCTTTGGCCGTGGAAAAAGGAATGATTCGGAAAAGCGAAGGGAACGACAAGAAAGAGGCCTCATACCTTCCCTATTGGGCTTAATTGCGCAGGTTTGCAAATCGGCGTTTACGGAAAATCAAAACGCCGATTTCATCGGAACTTTCCTTATTGCGCTTAATTGCGCGCTATTGCGGTCTTATTGCGGAGCTAGATGGATCGGCTCTTTTGGACGTTGGGTATTCAGCTCCAGATCCCTTTCCGACTTTCCTTCAAGGAGTACAATGGGCGCGAACAGAAAGGAGTTCTTTATGACGACTATCCGCTTTGAAATCAACCGCGTGTGGTACGCCATCGCCATGCTGGTGATGGGGATCCTCCTCATACTCGGCGGGGCTAACGGAGCCAATACGATCATGGGGACGATCATCACGGTCTTGGGCGTGATCGCCATCGTGTTCGGGATCTTCTCCATCCTCACCCACAGCATCGCCTTGGGGGTGATCGAAATCGTAGTGGGGGCCTTGCTGATTTCCTTCGCTTGGACTATCGCTTGGATCGCCTTCTTGGTGTTTGGAGCCATTTTATTGGCCTATGGCATCATCGGGCTGGCCCATAAGAGAAACATCGTCTCGAACATCATCGCCCTTCTGATTGGGATTGTGATCATCCTGATTGGATGCGGGTGCAACTTCGCCTGGCAATTCGCGAACATCTTCTTCTACGTCGCCGGCGTGTTGATGATCGTCGATGCGGTCCTCACTTTGATAAAGCTTTGATTCGTTGTTTCCTCGGCCCCGCCTAACGCGGGGCCTTTTTCTTGCCTTTCTTTTCCGTGGGTGCAAAAATGGAACCGAACTTTTGGACAAGAAAAGAAATGCATCCGACTTTAGGGCAGCTTAAAACGATGACTATCATTAGCCCCTCATTCGATTGGGGGGGGGTTATTATTCATTAAACCTTTCTGATTCTCCGACAAGCGGGATTCCTCTTACTTCCCTTCAGCTTGGTTACATTCCTTTGGTGGCCTTATTGGCCATCGCGACCCTTTTCGTGTTCCTTTGGCTTCTTTACGGCCGAAAAAGCTTTCGCCTCCCTTGGTGGGGTGCGTTGATCGGGGCGGTGCTGCATACCGTTATCGGGGTCGAATCGGTGATGGTTTTCGCCGCGCTGGAAAACCTCATCGCAGATGGGGATGGGGTGATGTCCCTTTATGGAGGCATCTTCTTCATGCCTCTGTTTTATTTTGTTTTTGCGAAGATAACGAAAAACAAAATCCGGGATTGTTTCGATTTATTCACCCCGTGTTTGATTGCCACTTTATTGTTCGCCCGATTGAATTGCCTGATTTCGGGATGCTGCATCGGAAAGCAAATTGCCGGGACTGGGATCCGTTATCCAACCCGAAGCATTGAGCTGCTTGGAAACGCGGTCTTTTTGGGCGTTGCCCTTTCTTTCTTCTGCAAAGGAAGGATGAAGGGGCTCCTATATCCCCTCTACATGGTTGAATATGGGATTCTTCGTTTCGTTTTGGAGTGGTTCCGCGATTCTCCAAGCGGGTCTCCGCTTCATCTCGCCCATCTTTGGTCCCTGGCTTCCGTCTTCTTTGGCTTGCTTTTCTTAATTCCCGCGCATATTAAAGCCAAAAGGGAACGAAATGAGGGGGTATCTGCGTGAAAAAGTTTTTTAAGAGGCCCTTCCGGGCGATTTCATTCGGAGCTCTTCTTTTTTCTTTGATATTTGTGGTTTCTGCGGCGTTTGCGATTACGGCGTCGGTTGGATATGCGGCGAGCAGCGGAGAGGTTACGGGGTTGGACAACGATAACATTGGTCTATCTTATTCCGGCGATAAAGAAAACACGTGGACTGCAAGCGGGACAACGATTACTGGGTCTATCAAAAGTTCATCAGGATGCGGTGCAACCGATTATTCAAGCACTCTCACTTTGACGAATAAAAGAACAGATGCGGCTACTTTGTCGTTTAGTTACTCCGGTGTCCTTTCCTCCGGGGAGATTTCCGTTGATGGATCCAAACTTACCAGTGACGGTACTTTTAATTTTTCAAAGCTCTTAGAGTCCGAATCGTCAATCGATGTGTTTATAAAGTCCGGAAGTACGAGCAGTGCGACTTCTATCAAAATTTCCTCTATTCTTCTTTTGGCAAACAGAGAGGCAACGGTTACGTTTGTCCCGGTTGAAAACGGTAGTTTTACCGTTGATGGAAAGGAAATTACCACGGAGTTTTCCATTACGCGTTCCTCTACAACGAAAACGGTTTTGGAGGCGGAAGCCGATTCGGGATTTTCGTTTTGTGGTTGGAAGGACCTAGACAGTGATAAAACTCTGTCGGTCCAGAACCCTTGGACAACCGGATTTGATACCGATATCAATTGCCGGTAGGCAGATGGCAGGGAGGTATATTCTCACCTGCCATTTTCTGAAAGGAAACCTGTATGTCAAAGCAATTTGTTGTAACCCCTGCCCAGATGAAAAAAGCCGAAGCTATGTGCGAACAGAAAGGTACGTCTTGTGCTGTTCTCATGCGGAATGTCGGCTCTGCGATCGCTCTTCACATCTCCCGTATAGTAAAGCCCTGTCGTGCCGCAGTCCTGGTCGGCAGCGGAAACAACGGCGGCGACGGCTTTGCTCTCGCTCACAACCTGCGTAAGCGTGGCTTTTCACCGATCATAATTATGACAGGCTCGGCTCCCAAAACCGACCTTGCCATAGACTGTTATAACGAGTATAGATCCGATTACGAAGCCGTT
>DCMK01000014.1:168-2983 GCA_002321395.1 Caryophanales bacterium UBA1624 | reverse complement strand
TGGAGGGGCTAGGTCAAACGACAGCTCCACGTGGACGACGTTCGAAAACGCAAAGCAAAAGCTGGGTGCGTATTCATGCGACGGCCTTGGGTTCATGCTTGGAAACGGATACTTTGGCGTTGACATCGACCACGCGATTGATAATAGGGAGTTAATTGAGGAGTTCGACTCTTCGCTTCGCTCGTACACTGAAATCAGCCAGTCGGGCGAGGGAATCCACATCATCTGCAGCGGCGTGCTCCCGGCAGGGAACCGAAGGAAGGGAAACATCGAGATGTACGACGACGTGCGCTATTTCGCGATGACGGGAAACGTTTTCGAGGGAATGCGCGAAATCCGGGACGGGACGGAGGCAATCAAACCTTTGTTCTATAAGTACTTGGACCCATCGAAGAAAGAAGGCGCCTATGTGTTCAAAAGGGAGAGCGACCCATTCAACCGGGCGCCGGATGGGGCGACATTTCTAAGTGACGATGACGTTTTGGCAAAGGCGCTTTCGGGCGGGAATTCCGTGATGTTCTCGGCTCTTTACCACGGGCAATGGGAGGGGATTTACCCGAGCCAGTCGTCCGCCGATTTGGCGTTTTGCTCGCTTTTGGCGTTTTGGACGAACAAGGACAAAGCGCAAATCGATAGAATATTCCGCACGTCGAAGCTGATGCGCGAGAAATGGGACTCCAAGCGTGGGGATTCAACTTATGGTGGAATCACCATCGACAAAGCGATTGAGGGATGCAAGGACGCATATCATCCCTCCGCTTCAGAAATTGCCTACAATCCCCGGACGGGGGAAGCGAAGCCAAAGGTTGGCAATTACGACTTGACGGATACGGGGAATGCACAAAGGTACATCGATTCCTTCGGGGATGACGTGAGGTACAATACCCAAAACAAATGCTGGCTCGTATGGGACGGCAAGACGTGGGTGAGGGATTCGCGCCAAAAGGTGAAGGAGCTCGCCGACGCCCTCATCGTGGCGATGAAGCGTGAGGCGTTTGACGAGCCGGATGAGAAGAAAGCCGACGCCCTGTGGAAGAACGTGAAGCATCTCTCTTCCTCTTCCGGAAAAGAAGCCATGCTTAAAGAGGCTCAGCACATCGGCAGGACGGCGACGCTTAATTCGGACTACGACCGGGACCCCTATCTTTTGAACTGCGAGAACGGGGTCGTGGATTTGAGGACGGGGGAATTGCTTAAGCACGACAGGTCGCTCATGATGAGCAAAAATACGCATGTGGCGCTCGACAAGGAAGGGGAGCCGGAGAATTGGCTCAAGGCCCTAGATGGAATCTTCCAAGGAAACCAAGACGTGATTGGCTTCGTGAGGCGTGCCATCGGCTATACGCTTACGGGGAGTGTGAAGGAGCAATGTTTTTTTCAATGCTTCGGCAACGGAAGCAATGGAAAGAGCGTGTTCTTCAATACTGTTTACGGCTTGCTCGGGGACTACTCGCTGAACGCCCAAGTCGAGTCGGTGCTCACCCGGGGAAGCGGAAATTCGGGGAATGCGTCCCCCGACATCGCCCGGATGAACGGCGCCCGGTTCGTGAGGACGAACGAGCCCAACGAAGGAGCCCGGTTCAACGAGGGGCTCGTGAAGCAAATGACCGGCGGGGACGTCGTGACTGCCCGATACCTATACGGGGAGGACTTCGAGTTCAAACCGGTGATGAAACTTTGGATTGCCAGCAATTACAAAATCGTGGTGCGCGGAACCGATAAGGGCATTTGGAGAAGGCAAAGGCTGATTCCGTTCGAAGCTGTGTTCGAGGGCAAAAACGACGATAAAGGCCTCGAAGAAAGGATTCGCGGGGAACTGCCTAAAATCCTATGGTGGGCCGTCAAAGGATGCCTAGAATGGCAAAAAGAAGGCCTAGGAATGCCTGATAAGATTCGGGACGCAACGGAAGAATACCGCGATGAAATGGATATTGTCGAGTCGTTCTCCAAGGAATGCATCGGCAAAAAGGCGAACGCCCGCGAAAAGGCTTCCGACGTCTTCGCCGCCTATCGTGCGTGGGCTAGGCAAAGCAACGAATGGGACGGCATGACCAAAGCCAAGTTCGGCGTCGAGATGGGAAAGAGATACAAAAAGAAGAACATCAACGGATACGTCTATTACCTTGGCATCCAGCTGAGGGAACACGAGACGTCATACGTTTACACCAAGGAGGACGATTGAGATGTCTGTAAGACACTGCAAAAGCAATGTGACGGCCCACGCTTTGGAGCGCATGAAAGAGCGTGGGTTGGCCGGTGATGGGGTGGCTAACTCAAGGATAGCCAGGGTTTGCGGGGTAACGCCGTTCGAGGTTGAGAGGGAATGCGGCGGAGAGTCGGAATTGGCCATGTTCCTCACGAACAAGCAAATGACGGGGAAGAAGGCCAAAATCTACAACGGATACGTTTTTATTTTTTTCAGCACGAGCGACCGCTGCATCACGTGCTATGAGCTGCCGGGGCAATACGCGGAGGAATATTCCAAAGTCAAATGGCTTGAGGCGAAGCATCGGAAGGATTATAGGAAGGCGAGAAGGAAATGAATAATTCGAAACTTGGAAGAAAAACGGAAATCGATTGCTGCGATTGGCTCTCAAAGCGGGGCTGGTGGTGCCATAGGATGGTCGCAAGCGAAGCCGGACAGCCGTGCGACATCGTGGCGCTGAGAGGCGACGATTGCATCCTCATCGACGCGAAGCACTGCGACGACTTTTATTTGAGGACGTCGAGAATTGAGCCGAACCAGCGCTCCTGCTTCGATTACGCCAGCAGGAAGTTCGGAATCAAGTGCTGGTTCATTTGCCAGTGCAACGGA
>DCMK01000014.1:0-134 GCA_002321395.1 Caryophanales bacterium UBA1624 | reverse complement strand
CGCAACGGAGCGCTTTACCGCATCAAATGGGAAGACGTGGACCTGAGCAAGCCGACCCAAAAGTTCGAGCTTCCGCCGATTGCAATTCCAAACGAAAATGGCGGGTGGATCGGACTGTTATGAAGCTCGAAATA
>DCMK01000047.1 GCA_002321395.1 Caryophanales bacterium UBA1624 | reverse complement strand
CGCGGCTTGGTAGCCGTTGCTCCAACGAAGATAGGAGGAAACGGGGGTGAAGGTATAGACCGCCCAAAGCGCGTAAATGGGGAGAGCCGTCTTAACCATGTCGAGGATGATGACCAGGACGCCGATCCTTTTCCCGAACACGCGGCCGGAATTGGTCCCACCGGAATTGTGAGAGTAGTAGTTGCGGGGGTCTTTGTGAAAGAAGGCCTTTCCGATGATCACGCCGCTCGGTATCGATCCGAACAAATAGCCGATCAGAAGCGCTCCAAGGGCGCAGGCGAGGTTAATCCAAATAGCTTTTTCCATAAGATCTCCGTTTCGCTGGGTAATTATATCCAAAATGGCTCGTGGTTTTCTCTTTTTTAAAAAGGTATAATGCGAGCGGTTTCACCCATATCGGCGTTTTTTGGCGCAAACAAATCTAAAATGGCAGACATTGAGAAAGCAGAAGAACAATATACCGCGAAGAACATCGAGGTCCTTTCGGAGTTGGAGGGCGTGCGGAAAAGGCCGGGCATGTACATCGGCGCGACCAACGCCTCCGGCTTGCACCATTTGATTTGGGAGATCGTCGACAACGGCGTCGATGAGGCCGCCAATGGCTATGGGGACCATATTTACGTCACCCTCAACAAAGACGGATCCGTCTCCGTCGAAGACGAGGGGCGCGGCGTCCCTGTCGACATCCATAAGGCGACCGGGAAGCCGGCGATCGAATTGATCTACACGAAGCTCCACGCGGGCGGAAAATTCTCCGATAAAGCCTATCAAACCGCGGCGGGTCTCCATGGCGTCGGAGCCACGGTCACCAACGCCCTTTCCGAATATTTGGACGTCACCGTGTTCCGTCAGGGATGCGCTTACCACATCCGCTGGGAAAACGGCGGAAAGCTGAAGACCCCCTTGGAGAAAATCGGAAACACCCGGAAGCACGGGACCTTGGTCCGCTTCAAGCCCGACAAATCGATCTTCTCGACGGTCGAATTCAAATGGGATACCGTCTACAACCACCTGCGCGAGGAGGCTTTCCTTTTGCGGAAGATCCATTTCGTGCTGAAGGACGAGCGCTCCGGGCAATCGGTCGAATTCTTCTACAAAGACGGCCTTAAGCAATACGTCGCTTCTTTGAACGAGCACAAAAACCCTTTGGGCGATATTTTGGATTTCTCCGATTCCAAGAGCATCAAGGAAACCAACAACCCCATCCGCATGGAAGTGGCGATGCAATGGTGCAACCAGGATTACAACGACAACCTCATTTCCTACGCCAACAACGTCCGCACCCACGATGGCGGTTCCCACGAAACGGGCTTCAAGGCCGGATTGACCCGCGCCGTCAATGACTGGGCTATCCAAAACGGCATCATCAAAGAAAGCCAAAAGCTTGATGGGAACGACGTGCGCGAGGGCCTCACCGCGGTCGTTTCGGTTCAGATCCCGGAGAACATCCTCCAATACGAATCCCAGACCAAGGCTAAGCTCGATACGGCCGAAGTGACTCCTTTGCTCAACGATTTCGTCTACACGAACTTGATGTACTACCTCACCGAGCACAAAGGCTTCGCCATCGACCTCGTCAAGAAGTGCGCGGCATCGAAAATGGCGCGCGAAGCGGCCCGCAAGGCGAAGGAAGCCGCCCGCAGCGGCAAGGCCAAGAAGGTCGACGCCGTCATTTCCGACAAGCTCGCCGCGGCTCAAAGCAAAGACTACGCCAACAACGAGCTTTTCATCGTCGAGGGCGATTCCGCAGGCGGCTCGGCCAAATCCGGGCGCGACCGCATGTATCAAGCGATTTTGCCCCTTCGCGGCAAGCCTTTGAACACCGATTCGATCACGATGGAAAGGATGAAGCAGAACGTCGAATTCTCGACCATCATCCAAACCATCGGCGCCGGGGTGGGGGCGGATTTCGACCCCGCGGAGTCCCATTATGGGAAAATCATCATCATGACCGATGCCGATACCGATGGGGCCCACATCCAGATCCTGCTTTTGACTTTCTTCTACAACTACATGAAGCCGCTTATCACCAACGGGATGGTTTATATCGCCTGCCCGCCTCTATATGGGGTCTACAAAAAGAACGATAAGAGCCACATCGTCTACGCTTGGGACGATAAGACGCTGGAAGAGGCCAAGGCCCAGGTCGGGCCCGGGTATGCGATCAGCCGCTACAAAGGTTTGGGCGAGATGAACGCCGACCAACTCTTCAACACGACCATGAACAAAAAGACCCGCCGCCTTCTGCAGGTCCATATCGACGATCCCCTCGTCGTGGAGAACCGCATTTCGGTTCTGATGGGGAGCGACGCCAGCAAGAGGCGCGAATGGATTGAGCAGAATATCCAGTTCAACGAAGAGGATGCCTTCCTCAAGGAGGTTCGGAAATGAGCGCCCGCAGGAAAGCAGAACTCGGCCCGATCCTCGAGAACATCGAGCCTTCCACCCTCGACGAATTGATGGGGGACCGTTTCGACGTCTACGCCAAAGACGTCATCCAGGACCGCGCGATCCCCGATGCCAGGGATGGGCTGAAGCCGGTTCAGCGTCGCATCATCTTCGCGATGTACAACACCCACAACACGATTGACCACAGCACGAAGAAATGCGCGCACATCGTTGGTGAGGTCATGGGCAAATACCAC
>DCMK01000075.1:1076-7793 GCA_002321395.1 Caryophanales bacterium UBA1624 | reverse complement strand
CAAGCCTCCAAAGCCATCATCTTCGGCTTCAACGTCCGGCCCGACGCCCGCGTGAAGCAGAAGGCCGAGGAAGCCCACGTCGAGATCCGCCTCCACAAGATCATCTATGAGCTCTTGGAGGAGATGGAGGACGCGATGAAGGGCATGATCTCGGTGGAGAAGGTCGAATCCGTCACCGGCCAAGCCGAGGTGCGCCACATCTTCAAGATCACCCACGTCGGCACCGTCGCCGGGAGCTATGTGACCTCTGGCCTCCTCAAAGCCAAGTCCAAGGCCCGCATCATGAGGGACGGCATCGTCATCTACGACGGGGAGATCGGCTCGCTCCAGCACGGGAAGGACGCCGTCAAGGAGATCAAGCAAGGCTATGAATGCGGCCTCACCATCTCCGGGTACAACGACCTCAAGGTCGGCGACGTGGTGGAAGGCTACGAGATGGTGGAGAAGAAGTGATATGGCCAACCGTCCCGGACGCATCAAAGCCCTCATCGAGAGGAACATCATGGACATCGTCCGCTCCGAGATCAAAGACCCCAAAATCGGCATGGTCTCGGTCAATGAGGTGGACGTCAACTCCGACTCGACGCTAGCGAAGGTCTACGTCACTTTCTTCGCCTCCCCCCATCCTCACCACGCCTTCGAGGCGCTGAAGAAGAAGGAAGGCGAGGTGAGGACCTCGCTGGCGAAGAAGATGGACCTCTACAAAGTCCCCAAAGTCGTTTTCGTCTACGACGAATCCTTCGAAAGGGCCGACCGCGTGGAGAAAGCCCTCAAGAAAGAGGAAGAGGATCTGCGGAAACTCTCCGAGGAAAAATGAAAAAAGGAACCGAGCGATCGGTTCCTTTTCGTTTCAAGAAGTTACTCAGGGAGAAGACAATCCCCTTCCTTCCATATTTTGAGCCTCATCGCATCCCCAGCTTTTTCAAACCCCTTCAGGGAGAGGTTGGGGTTATTACGGAGGTCGATGGAAACGGTCAAAGGGGGCTTCGCGGAGGAAAATAGATCCGCAAGGAGGGAGGAAAGCAGGATACGCGGGGAAGCCCCTTCGGCGAAACAAAGGGAATGGATCCGGATCCGATGCGCGTTCATCCTCTCCAAAACCAAGGAGCAAAGGCGCTCCCCTTGTTTGGAGAAAGCCTCCCATCGCCCCCCGGAGACGAGGAAATAGGCGTTCTGATCGAAGCGAAGGGTCTTTCTTTTCCTTGCGCAGGGGAGGGTGGGGGGATCCTGGAAGAACAGCGCCTTGACGAGGCTCTCCCTTTCCCTTTTCTGCATCCCTAGAGGGGGGAAGAGGGAAAAAGAAGGGAGGCCAAGCTCTTCCTCCCCGCGCCTCATCGCCTCCTCTTCTAGCGTCAAAAGCGGGCGGAGGAAATCGCTTCTCCCCCCAGGGGCGGGGGACAAAGGAAGGTAGGAGGAAACTTTCCCCTCGCGGAGGAGGCTTTTCTTCATCTGAAGGAGGTATTCCTCTAGGCATGTGGGCAGGGCGATGAGGGAGCAGGAATTCCTCTCCGCCTCGAAGGCGTAGGCCTTCCGAGAGAACTTAGCCAAAGCGGAAGGGGAGGGGGAGATCCCGCAGCATCTCCGGGAAAGCTCCTCATCCTCGACTTCGAAATGCTCGAAGTTGGCCACCCCATCCATCGTTGCCGCGGAGCGAGAGAAGAGGAAATGGCACGGGAGGAGGGAGAAATCCTTCCCCGAGTAGCGTTGGTAACGCTTCAACGCCTCCCACAGGAAGCGGGAATGGCCTTTCTCCTCCAAAGGGAGCAGGATCTTGGACCCCGGGGGGATCAAGAAGAAGGATTCGTCCGCTTTTCGGAGGTGGGAAAGGGCATTTCGCATTTCAAACATAGGCAAAGGAAGTATAATCCAAAACGTGCTTCACCAAGGAATTCTTTTGCTGGACAAAGAGGCGGGGGTCACCTCGAGGAGGATCGATAACCTGCTGCAAAAACGCTTCCAAACGAAAAAGGTCGGCCATCTTGGGACCCTGGATCCTTTCGCGACCGGGCTTTTGGTGGTCGCGGTGGGGAAGGCGACCAAATGCCTGCCCTATCTGGAGGCGGATTTCAAAACCTATCAGGCGATCCTGAAGCTCGGGGAGAAGACCTCCACCGGGGATCCGGAAGGGGAAGTCATTTTGAAGAAAGCCCCCCGCCCCCATCCGGAAGAGGCGGTCCGGGCCTGCCTGGAGTCCTTTTTGGGTTTTTCTGAGCAATTGCCCCCCATGACCAGCGCGATCAAGATCGATGGGGTGCCTTTGTACAAAAAGGCGAGGAAGGGCATCGAAGTGGAACGGAAGAGGCGAAGGATCGAAGTGAGGTCCATCCGCCTCCTTTCCCTGCAGGGGGACCTCATCTTCTTCCAGGCAAGCGTCAGCGCGGGGACCTATATGAGGAGTTTGGGCGAGGACATCGCGGAGAAGCTCGGGGAAGCGGGGCACCTCAGCTCGCTGCGCCGGACCGAAGTCGGCTCCTTTTCCCTGTCCCAAGCCAAAAGGATCGATGAGATCGTCGAGGGCGATTTCCTCTCCCCGGGCCCGTTGCTCAACATGAGGAAAATCCAAGTCGAAGGGAAAAGGAAGGAAGACGTCAAAAACGGGAAGCCGCTCATCCTGGAAGGGGAAAGCGCCCCCCAGATCGC
Source organism: Caryophanales bacterium UBA1624 (assembly GCA_002321395.1). Lineage (GTDB taxonomy): Bacteria > Bacillota_I > Bacilli_A > RFN20 > CAG-826 > Alloenteromonas. The sequence continues at coordinate 5,153 of DCMK01000075.1, read as the reverse complement.
CCTGCTGGACGGGGAGGAGCCCCTCGCGGTCTATTCTTATTCTGAGCAGAAGCAGGCCTATGTCTGCCTCCGGGGGCTTTTCTGATGGAGCGGATCGATTTCGGCTTGCAGAAGCTGCCGGAGAAGAAAGAGGGATTGACCCTCGCCCTAGGGAATTTCGACGGGCTTCACCTCGGCCACCAGAGCTTGGTGAAGGAAGCCGAGCTCCAGCCTTCCCCCACGGGCATCCTTTTCTTCAAAAGGCCGTTTTCCTCCTCACGCCCCATCCTTTCCAGCGTCGAGGACAAAATTCGTTACTGTGCCCCGTTTTCCTTGGATTTCGCCTACGTTTTGGACAATTCCCCTTCCTTCTATTCCCTTTCCAAAGAAGATTTCCTTCGCCTCCTGAAGCGCCTTGGCCTGACGCGGGCCGTCGTGGGGGAGGACTTCCGCTTCGGCAAAGGCAAGGAAGGCGGGATAAAGGACCTGCAGCAGGCATTTGAGACCCATGTCGTTCCCTTGGTGCGGATAGGCGGGGAGAAGGTTTCGAGCACTCGGATCCGCGAAAGCCTCCTCCGAGGCGATGTGGAAGGGGCGGAGGATCTGCTGGGCCGTCCCTACGAGATCCAAGGGGAAGTCGTCCACGGGCTCCAAAACGGCAGGAAGATCGGCTACCCGACCCTGAATCTGAAGCCCTTGAGCAATTACCTCCTCCCCCAAAACGGGGTCTACGCGGGGCTGGTTTACCTTTCCGGCATCCCCTACAAAGCCATGATCAACGTCGGCGTCAACCCGACCATCGGGAAGCTCTCCCTCCCCATCGCGGAGGCCCATTTGATCGGGGCGGAGGTGGACGGATACGGGAAAAGGGCCTACTTCAGCTTCCTGAAAAGGATCCGCGGGGAAAGGAAGTTCGCTTCCTTGAAGGAGCTCTCCGCCCAGCTGAAGGTCGACGAAGGCTCCTGCCTGCGTTATTTTCACGAATGAAAAACCCCGCCGCGGCGGGGTTTTCTTGTTTCAGAAGTTGCTGACCTCCTGGGTGAATTCGCTGCCGGCGTCCTTCTTCTTGGCGTCGAACTTCTTGCGGTCCGGGGTGGAGAGGATCCTCTTCCTCATGCGGATCGCGTCCGGGGTGACCTCGACCAGCTCATCGGAGTTGATGTAGTCCAAGCAGGCTTCCAAAGTCATTTTGCGCGGGCTCTTCAAGACGACGGTTTGGTCTTTGTTGGAGGAGCGGACGTTGGTCTGCGGCTTCATGGCCGTGACGTTGACGGCGAGGTCGACGGGGTAGCGGTGCTCCCCGACGATCATGCCCTCGTAGCAGATGGTCCCCGGGGTGATGAACATCGTCCCGTGGTCCTCGACCTTCTCGATGGAGTAGGGGGTCGCGGGGCCTTTGTCGACGCTGACGAGGACCCCGATCGTCCTCTCGCCGACGACGTGGTTGTAGATGGGGCGGTACTCGCGGAAGGTGTGGTTGATGATGCCGTACCCCTTGGTCAAGGTGAGGAAGTTGTTCACGAAGCCGAGCAATCCGCGGGAGGGGATGACGTAAGTGAGGCGGGTTTCGCCGTTATTGGAGCCCATGTCGACCATTTGGGCGCCCCTTTGTCCGAGGGTGTCCATGATGTCGCCGACGTATTCGTCGGGGACGTCGATCTGCAGGTCTTCGTAAGGCTCGCATTTGACCCCGTCGATCTCCTTGATGATGACGCGCGGCTTGCTGACCTCGAGCTCATATCCCTCGCGGCGCATCGTCTCGATCAAAACGGAGAGGTGGAGCTCGCCGCGCCCGGAGACGATCCAAGTCTCGGTGTTGGGGATGCGGCGGTAGCGCAAGCTGACGTCGCGCTGGATCTCCTGGAACAGGCGCTCCTCGATGACGCGGGCGGTGACGAATTTGCCCGATTGGCCGCGGAGGGGGGAGCTGTTGGTCCCGAATTCCATCTGCAGGGTCGGCTCATCGACGCGGAGCCTAGGCAAGGCGTTGAGGTGCCCGGGCGTGACGATGGTCTCGCCGACGTTGAGCTCGGGGAAGCCCGCGATGGCGCAGATGTCGCCGCATTCGACGTGGGGGACCTCGATCCGGCGCAGGCCCTGAAAGGTGAAGAGCTTCATGATCTTGAAGTCCTTGGTCGTGCCGTCTAGGCGCATGTCGGTGACCGTGTCGCCCAGACTCAGCGAGCCGGAGCGGATGGTGCCGATGCCGATGCGGCCGACGAACTCGTTGTAGTCGAGCAGAGCCGGCTGGAACTGAAGCGGGCCGTCAGGGTCGCACTTGGGCTCGGGGATTTCCTTCAAGATGGTCTCGAAGACCGGATCCATGCCCTCTTTTTGGGTGGAGGGGTCGGGGGAGTAGGAGGAGGTCATGTTCAACGCGCTGGTGTAGACGACGGGGAAATCGAGCAGATCGTCGGGGGCCCCGAGCTGGATGAAGAGGTCCAAAACCTCATCCACCGCCTTCTGCGGATCGGCGTTGGGGCGGTCGACTTTGTTGATGACCACGATCGGTTTGATGTGGTTTTCCAAAGCGTTCTTCAGGACGAAGCGGGTCTGGGGCATGGTGCCTTCGAAGGCATCCACCAAAAGGAGGCAGCCGTCGACCATGTGCATGATGCGCTCGACTTCGCCGCCGAAGTCGGCGTGCCCCGGAGTGTCGACGATGTTGATCTTGGTGCCTTTGTAGGTGATGGCCGTGGTTTTGGCCAAGATGGTGATGCCCCTCTCATGCTCGATGGGATTGCTGTCCATCATGCGGTCGCTGATCTGCTCGTTGGAGCGGAAGGTGCCCGACTTCGCCAAAAGGGCGTTGACCAGGGTGGTCTTGCCGTGGTCGACGTGGGCGATGATCGCGATGTTTCTCATTTTCATAACTGTTGCCTCCGAAAAAGCCGTTTGAAATACTAAGCCCTATGCGCATACGCGTGCAAGAAAAAGTGCTTTCATTTCCCGCCTTTCCTTGCTAAAATCCCTTTCGCAGCCCGTCCTTGTCAGAACCTCTTTCTCCGGATTCGACATCGGCGAGGCCAAGTTGAAAAAAAGGAGAAAAGCACAATGGCTTTGAACAAAGAAAAGACTTCCGCCATCATCAAAAAGTTCGGCAAGAACGAAAAAGACTCCGGCTCCACCGAAGTCCAGATCGCCCTTCTGACCGCCCGCATCCAGGACCTCACCGCCCACATCAAATCCAACGGGCAGGACGCCGCGGCTCACCGCAGCCTCCTCATCTTGGTTGGGAAAAGGCGCAGCCTGCTCGACTATTTGGCTAAGACCGACGTCGATCGCTACGCCAAATTGCTCCGCGATCTCGAGCTTCGCAAGTAATTCATTCAAACCCAGGAGAAAAGAAGCGCTTCCGGAAGGAGGCGCTTTTCTTTTCCCTCTAGGGAAAGCCTCATAAAAAGGTGGTGAGTTTGCCCGATTGGGTCTAAACTACATCTGTTGCATAAATTTAGGAGAAACAATGAAAAAGGTATTCGAAACCGAATTCGCCGGACGTCACCTCAGCGTTGAAACCGGCGAAATCGCAAAGCAGGCCGACGGGGCTGCTTTCGTCCGTTTCGGCGAAACCGTGGTCCTTTCGACCGCCTGCTGCGCCGACACCCCCAAAGAGGGCGACTTCTTCCCCCTCACCGTCAACTATGAAGAAAAAGCCTACGCCGCGGGCAAAATCCCCGGCAGCTACCTCCGCAGGGAAGGGCGCCCCGGCGAGCACGCCACGCTTGCCGCCCGCTTGATCGACCGCCCGATCCGCCCGCTTTTCGCCGACGGCTTTCGCAATGAGGTCCAGATCGTCTCCACCGTCATGAGCGTCGACCTCGACAACACGCCCGAGATGACCGGCATGCTCGGCGCCTCTTTGGCCCTCTGCATCAGCGACATCCCCTTCGACGGCCCGGTGGCCGGGGTTTACGTCGGCCGCGTCGATGGGCAGCTCATCATCGACCCCACCCAGGAGCAGAAGGAGAAATCCGACATCGATTTGGCCGTCGCCGGAACCGAAGATGCCATCATGATGGTCGAAGCCGGGGCCAACCAAGTCCCCGAAGAGGAAATGCTCGACGCCATTATGTTCGGCTTCGAGGCCATCAAGGAACT
>DCMK01000075.1:0-957 GCA_002321395.1 Caryophanales bacterium UBA1624 | reverse complement strand
AACCCCGAGATCGTCTCCGACATCCAAGGCCGCATCGGCGAGAAGATGGTCAAAGCCATCTCCATCTTCGATAAGCTGGAACGCCAAGACGCCATCGACGCCTTGGAGAAGGAAATCCTCGAAGACTACGATTCCCGCGCCTACGCCAACGAGAAAGAGCATCAGAAGACCATGATGATGGTCCACGACATCCTCGAGGGGATGGTCGCCGCGGAAGTGCGCCGCCTCATCATCGAAGACAAAGTCCGCCCCGACGGACGCAAAGTGGATGAGATCCGCCCGCTCGATTGCCAAGTCGACCTCCTCCCGCGCGCCCATGGCTCGGCCATGTTCACCCGTGGCCAGACCCAGGTCATCGGCACGACCACCCTCGGCCCCTTAAGCGACAAGCAGGAAATCGACGATCTCTCCGGCGAGACCGAGAGAAGGTTCATGCACCATTACAATTTCCCGCCCTTCTCCGTTGGGGAAATCGGCAGGATGGGCTCTCCCGGCAGGCGCGAAATCGGCCACGGGAAGCTCGGCGAAAGGGCCCTTAAATACGTCCTTCCCTCCGAGGAGGAATTCCCCTATACCATCCGCTGCGTGGCGGATGTGGTGGAGTCCAACGGATCCTCTTCCCAAGCCTCCCTCTGCGCTAACTGCATGTCCCTGATGGCCGCCGGCGTCCCCATCAAAGCCACCGTTTCGGGCATCGCCATGGGCCTCATCACCCGCGATCCTTCCCGTTCTCCGGACAACCAGACCAACCCCTATACCATCCTCACCGACATCCAAGGGCTTGAGGATCACTTCGGCGACATGGACTTCAAGTGCGCCGGAACCGCCAATGGCATCACCGCCCTCCAGATGGATATCAAGATCCACGGGGTCACCCGCGAAGTCCTCTCGGAAGCCCTCGCCCAGGCCCATAAGGCCCGCGCCGAGATCCGCGAGGCCATCGAGAAGTGCATCCCC
>DCMK01000078.1:19269-27015 GCA_002321395.1 Caryophanales bacterium UBA1624 | reverse complement strand
CTCGCGGAGGAAGAATGAGCAGATGGTCGAAGCGTTCCAAAAAGACGACCGCCTCTCTTTCTTGGTGAGCCAAACCCAGATCCGGGAGAAATGCTGCCAAGAGATCCCCGTCTCCCATTCCAAGCACGGGGGACTGGTCAATGCCTTCAATCAGGAGGCCAACAAGAAGAGGAACATCCCGTCCATCCGTTCTTTGATGAAGAAATACGGTTCCTTGATCCAGGCGGTGAAGCCTTGCTTCATGATGTCCCCTTTGACGGTTTCAACCTATTTGGACGAAGGCTTCTCCTTCGATTTGGTCGTCTTCGACGAAGCCTCCCAGATCTTCCCCTGGGACGCGATCGGGGCTTTGTACCGTTGCCATCAGGCGATCATCGTCGGCGACGCGATGCAGATGCCCCCGACTTCCTTCTTCTTGGCCGATTTGGACAAAGAGGAAGACTCCCCGGAGGGCGGGAACGACGTTTCTTCCTTCGAATCGATTTTGGAATTCGCGGGTGCCTTGCCACGATATTCCCTGAAGTGGCATTACCGCAGCAAATCCGAGGACCTCATCTCCTTCTCCAACTCCCATTATTACAACGGGGATTTGGTGTTCTTCCCCTCGGCGAAGCGGAAGCAAGAGGGTTTCGGGGTGGACTTCCATTTCGTGGAAAACGGGGTCTACGACCGCAGAAGGAGGATCAACGAGGAAGAGGCGAAAAAGGTCGTGGATCTGATCTGCGAGGACGTCCGGGAATACCCCGAGGACACTTTGGGGGTGGTTTGCATGAACCTCGTCCAGCAGGAAGCGATCCAGAGCTTGCTGGAAGAAAGGATTCCCCAGGATCCGCGCTTGCTTTCCTATTGCTCCGCCCATCCTCAGGACGGCATCTTCGTGAAGAATTTGGAAACGGTTCAGGGCGATGAGCGCGACCGGATCATCCTCTCCATCGGATATGGAAAAGACGCGGAGGGGCGTTTCTGCCACAACTTCGGGCCATTGATCAAAGAAGGGGGAGAAAGGCGCCTCAACGTCGCGATCACCCGCGCCAAGCGCAATGTCCAAGTGGTCTCTTCGATCCGCTTCTCCGACTTGAAGGAGGAAGGCTTGAATTCTTTGGGGGCGAAGCATTTGAAGGAGTATCTGCGCTTCGCTGAGCTCGGGCAAGAAGGGGCGAAAATGCAAAAGGAGGAGCGAGCATCCTCCTCCCCTTTGGAAGAAAGCGTGGCTCAGGCGCTAGAAGAGCTCGGCGATTCCTTTCAGCGCGGCGTCGGGTGCTCCCTCTACCGGGTCGATCTCGGGGTGAAGGACAAAAGGGGCGAGGATTTCGTCTTGGCCATAGAATGCGATGGGGAAAGCTACCATTCCTCTTCCTCCGTCCGGGACCGCGAGCGTCTTCGTCCCCAGGTTTTGAAGGATCAGGGATGGAGTTTCTACCGCGTTTGGTCCACCGACTGGTTCCTCTTCCCGGAGAAGGAGAAAAAGCTCCTCCGCGAAAAAATCGAAGAGGCTTCCACGCTCGCCAAAGAAAGCGTTGACCGACAGGAAAGCGAAAGCCCGACCTTTGAGAGCAAGGCCAAGCGGGAAGAGATCCGCCTGGAGGATTCCTTCAAGAAATACCGCTTCGCCTATTCCTCCCCCAACAATCAGAAAATCGCGAGCTCGGACGTGTTTTCGCTTTATCAAGCGATCTCCGTGGAGGCGCGGAAAATCGTCCAATTGGAGCAGCCCATCTTGGAGGAAGGGCTTCTTTTGGAGCTCGCCTACGTTAGCGGCAGGAGCAAAATCACCGCGCCCATCCGTGAGGCCTTTTCCCTCTTCTACCGCGAATACGGCCGCTTCGAGATGGAGAAACGCCGCGACGGGGATTCTTATTACTACTGCTACCCCGACTGCAAAAGCTTCGATTTGCGGATCGGGGATAAACGGGGCCTTGCGAATATCCCGGGAATCGAAATCGAAAACGGATTGCTCCGCATCGTGAGTTTGGAGGGGAGCTTGCTCGGCGAGGATTTGATTCGCGACTTCTGCTTGCTTCTAGGCTATAAGAAGATCAGCCCCACGATGTCCTCGATTCTTCGTGGCCACCTCGCCGTCCTGAGGAAGCAGGGCCTTTTGGTCGCGGAGGAAGAAGGCTATCTTTCCCTCCCCGAGGGCAAGGAATACGAAGACCTCGCCAAGAAGGGGACTGTTGCGCTTCCATCCCGCATCGTGAAATAATGGTTCCGAAAGGAGGGACAAAAGATGCAAAAAGCTTTGAAAATCACTTCGATCGTCTTCGGCGTTCTCTTGGTGATCTCCGCGGTCACTTGCCTGATCATGGGCATCGTCTTCGCCGCCGGGGCCGATTCGCTCGCCAGCGTCGCCGCACAGGGAGACAACGAGGCCTACAAGGCCTTGGCATCGCTTTACGTCAGCTCGGGAGCGATCTTGATCTTCACCGGCATTTGGGCCGTCGTGGGATCCGTGATTTCCTTTGTTTTGTCCAAAAAGGCAAACGACAGCTTCCCCAAGAAGGGCACATTGATCGGCTTGGGCGTTGCCGGGATCATCTTCGGGGCGGAAGTCCCTGGCGTGATCGCCATCATCTACGGGGCAAAAAACGGCAACTGAGATTCGAAAATGGGGCCGCGGGGAACCGCGGCCTTTTTTGTTCCTCCTTCCTTGCTTGGCGGGCTCCCCCTTGGGATAATGGGGGCAAAATAGAGGAGGGATTCCCATGCCGAACATCACTTGCCCCAACTGCGGGACCACTTTCGCAATCGAGGAGAGCGACTACGCCAAACTGCTCGCTCAGATCAAAACCGAGGAGATGGAGAAGGAAATCAAGAAGCGCGTCGAGGAAAAGGAGCAAGCGCTTCAAAAGGAAAAGGATTTGGCTTTGAAAGAGCAGAAAATCAAAGAAGACGGTGAGAAAGAGAAGCTGAAAGCCGATATCGCGGCTTTGAAATCCTCTTTGGATAAGGCGGAGGAAAGCAAAAAGCAAGCGGTGGATCTGGCCGTGGCCAACCTCACCTCGGAAAAAGAGAAAGCCTTCGCCTCGGAAAAAGAAGGTCTGCGGGGCGAAATCGCCGAGCTTGAAAAGAAGCTGGCCCTTGCCGAGAAAGAAAACAAAGCCGCCTTAAGCGAGGTTTCCTCGAAAAAGGATTTGGAAATCCAGGGGCTGAGGAATCAAGTCGAGAACCTTCCTTTGCAAATCCAAAAAGCGGTCAGCGAGAAAGACGGCAAAATCGCCGAGCTCGAGAAAAAGATCGAAGTGGCTTCGGCGAAGCAGGAGCTCGAGAAAAAAGCGACGGAAGAAAAATATCAGGACCTGCTGCGGGCAAAGGAGCGGGAGGTTGAGTTCTACAAAGACCTCAAGGCGAGGATGTCCACGAAGATGATCGGGGAGACGCTGGAGCAGCACTGCAGCAACGAGTTCAACCGCATCCGCTGCACCGCTTACCCCTACGCCGAGTTCCACAAGGACAACGAGGTTTCCCTCCAATCCGGGTCGAAGGGGGATTTCATCTTCCGCGACTACGAAGATGAAGGGAGGCAAAACGAGATCGTCTCCATCATGTTCGAGATGAAGAACGAATCCGACTCCGCTTCCAGCAAGAAGAGCAACGAGTCCTTCTTCAAAGAACTCGACAAGGACCGGCGGGAGAAGGGCTGCGAATATGCGGTTTTGGTTTCTTTGCTGGAGCCGGATTCGGAACTTTACAACGCGGGCATCGTCGATGTTTCCTACGCCTATCCGAAGATGTTCGTGGTCCGCCCCCAATGCTTCACCGCGATCATCGGATTGCTCCGCGGGGCCAACCGCAACGCGCTCGGGTATAAGAAGGAATTGGCTTTGGCCCGCAGCCAAAACCTCGATGTGTCCCGCTTCGAGTCATCCCTTGAGGATTTCAAGGACAAGTTTGGGCGAAACTACCGCTTGGCTTCCGATCGCTTCAAAAAGGCGATCGAGGAAATCGACAAAACCATCGACCATCTGCAGAAAACGAAGGATAACCTGCTGAGCAGCGAGAACAACCTCCGCCTCGCAAACGACAAAGCCCAGGAGCTGAGCATCAAAAAGCTCACGCGCGGGAACGAGACGATGGCCCAGAAATTCGCCGCCTTGGACGCGGGAGAAGAGGAATAGTCCCTTGACGAAGGGAAAGGACGCAACTAAAATCGGAGGCGCTTAAGGGAGTAGTCCTCGGGGATCCGAGGCAAAGCCAACAGCACTGCAGCCCCTCGGGGATGCCTGGCCAGCCTTAATGGACGAGACTTGAGCAAAGGCGGTTTTGCCGCTTTTGCCCGAGTCTTTTTTCTTCGGGCGGCCATAGGAGGGACATTATGTGGTGGATTTATCCGGTTTACCTGCTCGATTTGGGGGCAATGGTGTATTTGGCTTTCGCCCTAGGGGATTTGGTGGATCTTCTGGACAGGAAAACCAAGCTTTCGGGGGCGTTTTTGGGCGGGGTGCTTTTGGCCGTGGTGACTTCTTTGCCGGAGCTTTTCACCTCGCTTTCCTCGATTTTCGTGGTCAATGAGCCGGAGTTCGTCGTCGGGGATATCTTCGGCTCGATCGTCTTCAACCTGGTCGTGCTGATGCTGGAGACCCTGCTTTTCTTGAAGCGCCTGCGCGAGTGCAAGATCAAGAAATTCCATTTGTGGAACGCGTTGTTTTGCCTTGCCATGTACGGTTTCTCGGCCTACGCCTTCTTCGCCCCGAAGGAATATCAATTGATGCTGGGCGACATCAACGCGATGAGCGTCGCGATCTTCGCTTTGTATATCCTCTCCCTTTTCCTGCAGCCCAAAGAGAAAGAAGAGGAAGGCGAAAAGGAAGAAACCAAGAACCGTTGGAGCGTCAAGAAGACAGCCTTGTTGTTCTTGCTTTGCTCTTTGGGCCTTGTCGGCACGTCGATCGCTTTGACGTATTTGACCAAGCTCATCCAAATCGAATTGCCCTTCTTAAGCGGCTCGGTGGCCGGGGCGTTGCTGCTGGGGATCGGGACTTCGATCCCGGAGGTCGTCTCCACCGCCCAATTGCTGCGGAAGAAGAACGCCGACGCGGCGATTGGGAACATGGTGGGCTCCTGTACCTTCGACTTTGCGATTTTCGCCTTCTCGGATTTCCTCTCCTGGCGGGCTTGGAACGGGGCCACGTCCGCTTCCGGAGGATACCTCATCAGCGAAAGGGGGCTCTTCATCGAAAGCCTAGACGCCTTCCAGCTGGAAATCGGCGGGGCGATCGTCTGCGCTTTGACCGCCTTATTTTTAGCTTATTGGATCTTCTCGCCTTCCTTCGGCAAAAAGAAAGGCCTTTGCTTCGCGATCACCGGGGCGATCGCCGCCGTGTGCCTTGCCGTTTATTTGGCCGTTTTCGCCTTTTGATGAACGGCCCTACCGGTTCAAGGCGTTTTCGTCCAAAAGGAAATCGAACAAGTGAATCACGAGGTAGCCTTTATCCGTCTTCCAAGGCTTGGCAAAATCCTGAGTGACGATGATTTTCCGAAACGAATCGTCGATGGAATCCAGCGCCTTCAGCTCATTCTTCCGCTTTTCCTCGTCCGCTAAGGCGTAGACGGATTGAATGTAATAACGATCGCTTCCTTTGTTGCAAACGAAATCCACTTCCCGCCTAAGATTCTTTTGCCTTCCGTCGCTTCCTTTTTCTGCGCGCTCGACCACCCCGACATCCACGTTAAATCCGCGAACGACCAATTCGTTGTAAATGATGTTCTCCATAATATGGGTCTGCTCTTGCTGACGATAATGGAGTTGACTATTCCTCAAGCCAATATCCGAAAAGTAGTATTTATACGGTGAATCAATGTAGCGTTTCCCTTTGATGTCATAGCGTTCCGCCTTGGAAATGATGAAGGCGTCGATCAAATAACCGATCTCTTTAGAGATGGTGATGTCGGATGCATGGATTTGATAGGATTTGAACGTGTTTGCCAATTTGGTCGGATTCGTTAAGGAGCCGATTGATGAAGAGAGGATGCTGAACAATGCGTCAAGGACGACGTCTCCCCGAAGATGGTATCTTTCCACGACATCCTTGATATAAGTCAGATTGACTAAATGGTCGAGATAATCCTCTTTGTCCTCGTCATTTTGCAGTGACAGCAAATAAGGCATCCCCCCATACCGGCTGTATTCCCCCCAAGCTTCCAAAACGTCCTTGTCAGGATAAGCGGAACAAAACTCTTTGAAGGTGAGGGGGTATATCTTTACTTCGTCGCCCCTTCCCCGGAATTCCGTCATAAACTCGGATGAAAGAAACTTTGAATTGGATCCCGTAACATAAACGTCGACATTCCCCTTTGAAAGCAATCCATTTAAGATTCCGTAAAGGCGGATGGGCTCTTGTCCTTTCTTTTCCTGCTCCGTGATGGCAGACTGAGCCTCATCCAGCAAAACGCAATAGCTTTCGTCTTTGCTTTTGATGGAAGATTTCAAGTAAGCCGAAAGTTCGTCCGGATTTCGGAGCGACGCGTTTTCATCCTCGTCCAATGACAAAGCTATGATGTTCTCCGGATGGATGCCGCATTGAATTAAATAATCGTAAAACTGATGGAAAAGAAGATAGCTTTTGCCGCATCTTCTAAGGCCGGTAATGACTTTGATCAGCCCATTATTCTTTTTCCGAATCAACTTGTTCAAATAGGCATCGCGCTGAATAACCATATGCCGCTCCACTTTTGGAAATCGTATTTATATATCTTTTTCCGAAGTGGTTCTACGTTTGAGGCGGGGATTTGAACTAAAAAGCAAGGCAGAATCGCATGCGCAGCAGCCTCGCCAAAATTAGGCGGGCGAGAGCGCCCCGGATAATGCCTGATTTGAAGTGGGGATTATCTTGTCCGCCGTCTTGACTTCCCCTCCTTCCCTCCTAGAATAAAGGCGCGTTGACGGAGACACGCTCAAGCGCCTATAGGCGCATGGAGTACCACTCCCGAGCCCCCGGGGAAACAACTCGGGCGCACCCCACCGCGTTAAGGGGGAAGAGAGCACGGGGGGATCCCTCCGTGAAGTAAGGTGGTACCGCGCAGCCAAGCGTCCTTATGAAGGGCGCTTTTGTTTGTTTAGGAGGACATTCCATGAAAGTCGTCTACCAAGGAAAGGAATTCGAAGTCGAATCCCCCATCACCGGCTTCGCTTTGGCGAAGATCGTTGACCCGGAAAAGAAGAACAAGGCGTTGGCTTTTCGGCAAAGCGGAAAGCTCTTCGACATGAACGACCAAGTCCATGAGGGCGAGGTCAGCTTCGTCATGCCGGAGGACCCGGATGGGTTCGAGATGCTCAACCACTCCTGCTCCCATTTGATGGCGCAGGCGCTGATGCACCTATATCCCGGATGCTTGTTCGGCTTTGGCCCCGCCATCGAAGAGGGCTTCTATTACGACGTGGACTTCGGGGACAGGGTCATCACCGAAAAAGACTTCCCCGCGATCGAAGCGGAGATGAAGAAGCTCTCCAAGGAGGCCATCCCCTTCCAAAGGGAGGAGGTTTCCCAGGAAGAGGCTTTGCGCGTCTTCGCCAGCAACCATTACAAAGTCGAGCACATCAAAGAGCTTGAGGGGACCATTTCCTTATACAAGCAGGGCGATTTCGTTGACCTTTGCCGCGGGCCCCACGTGCCGAACACTTCCTATCTGAAGCATTTCAAGCTCCTTTCGGTGGCTGGGGCTTACTGGAGGGGCGACAGCAAGAACAAGCAGCTCACCCGCATCTACGCGACCTGCTACCCGAGCGAAGAGGCGCTGAAGGAGCATTTG
>DCMK01000078.1:0-19164 GCA_002321395.1 Caryophanales bacterium UBA1624 | reverse complement strand
CTGGGGCTGTTCATGCTCAGCGACTACGCCCCGGGCATGCCTTTCTTCCTCCCCAAGGGGATGATCGTGATGAATGAGCTGGTGAACTATTGGCGCAAGCTCCACGCGAAAGCGGATTACCTTGAGGTCATGACCCCGACGATGATGTCCCGCAAGCTTTGGGAGACTTCCGGCCACTGGGATCATTACAAGGACAACATGTACACCACCAAGGTGGACGAAGAAGACTACGCCATCAAGCCGATGAACTGCCCCGGCGCGATGCTGGTTTACAAAAATGGCATCCACAGTTACCGGGAGCTGCCGATGCGCATCTCGGAGCTCGGGCATGTCCACCGCCACGAGGCCAGCGGGGCCCTCAACGGGCTCTTCCGCGTCCGCGCCTTCACCCAGGACGACGCCCACATCATCCTCCGCCGCGACCAAATCGAGGACGAGGTCAAGCGCATCATGGCCATCTTCGACGAGGTCTACAGCGTCTTCGGGCTTTCCTATAAGATCGTCCTCTCAACCCGCCCCGACGACTTCATCGGCGAGGTTTCCTTCTGGGATCAGTCCGAAGCGATTTTGGCCCAGGCATGCAAAGATTCGGGCCACGAATACCAAATCAACCCGGGCGATGGGGCCTTCTATGGGCCGAAGCTCGACTTCAAACTCAAGGATTCGATGGGCCGCACCTGGCAATGCGGGACCATTCAGCTCGACGTCAACTTGCCGCACCGCTTCGGATGCTTCTACATCGACGAAAACGGCAACAAAATCGAGCCGGTGATGCTCCACCGCGTCGTCTTCGGCTCCATCGAGCGCTTCATCGGCATCTTGATTGAGAACTACGGCGGAGCCTTCCCGACCTGGCTGGCCCCGGTTCAGGTCAAATTGCTCCCGGTCAACCTTTCCCGCCACTTGGAATACGCGAAGCAAATCGAAAAGGAGTTGAAAGATCTGGACGTCCGCGTCGAGATCGACGATTCCAACGAGAAGCTTGGCTATAAAATCCGCAACGCCCAGGTTGAGAAGATCCCCTACTCCATCGTCATCGGCGACAAGGAAGTGGAGAACTCCTCCCTCACCTACCGCGTTTACGGGCAAAAGAACCAGATCACCGTCTCCAAGGAAGAGTTCGAGGAACTCATCCAAAAGCACATCGCCGAAAAGGCTCGATTCTAACCCAACCATCGCAAGAAAGGCCCCTTGAAAGAGGGGCCTTTTCTATGAAAAAAACGGAAAACTATTCAATGTAAATATTTTCATCGTTCGTTGAAAGCGCTTTAAAATCAGCATGGCATCGATTGTTTTTATGAAAGCGTTTTCTGGAAACGCTTACGAAAGCGCTTCACTGGAAAAAGGCCTTTTTTCTTCCGTTTTTCGGACTAAAGTATTGGCGTTCCGGAAAAGAAGCGGAACGAAATGCGGGAGGAAAAGTTATGAATCAGGAAGAACTCAATTACGATGCCAAGCTTGAGGAAATCGCCAAGCTCAACATCTTCGCCCCCATCGCTGACGATGAGGAAAGCAAAGACGAAAACCCCTTCAACGACTAAGGGATTCTCAAGAAAACAGCCCCGGGAGGAATCCTGGGGTTTTCTTTTCTGCCGATATGCAAGGAAATAAGCTTCTTTTTCTTTTGTTCAAACCCAATCGAACCTAAAATAAAGACAATTATGGTTACAAATTCCCCTTTGCCTCCCTATCGCTCGGCGATGAGCGTCAATCACAGCATCCTCCGCCTTTCCAGCGACATCGCTTACCGCCTCGGGCGCTTATCATGCCTCGGCACGGTAGAACCCGATGCTTCCTGTCACGCCGAAGAGGTCAAGTTCACCTTGGCTTGCGAAGGGATAACCCTCACCCCCTCTCAGATGCGGGCATTGAATAAAGGCGAGGATCTTCCTTCCTGCCCTTTGGCCACTTCCTTGTTCCATCTTTATTCGCGTCTAGGGAAAGAAGACCCCTACTCCCCTTCGATCTTGGAACGTTTCGAAAAGGCGGTTCATCCCGATGGGGTTCCGATGAGGAAGAGTTCGAAGATCGAGGGGGTTTCCTACCCTTTGCCCCCCTACAACAAAGTCCGGAAGCTCTTGGAGAACCTCTTCGAATTCGAAAAGAAGAACAAAGAAGTCATGTCCCCGGTCACTTTGGCTTGCCTGCTGTATTTCGAAGTCATGGCTTTGGCTCCCTATTCCAGCCAAAACGGGCTTTTGGCCCGTTATTGGTTCAAGACGATGCTCGGCAAGGCCGGGCGTTCGATGGATGCCTTGAAGATCGAGAAGTCGCTTTTCTATCAAAAGGATAAGCTGGCGAAGGCCTTCGAGGAAAGCAGCGCCAAGCAAGACAACGCGCCTTTCGTCGAGTGCTTGCTGACCTTGGTGCTCTCCAGCGTGAACGCCTTGCTGAAAGAAGCAAGCCAAAAGCAGACCGCCCCCTCCCCTTTGGTGGACCGGCTCCTTGCGAAGATGGCCATCGGGCGTTTCTATTCGGCTTCCGAGCTTTGCGCTTTATTGGGGCTCAAATCCAGGCTCGGCCTGCAGAAGAATTATCTCCGCCCCGCTTTGGATCGCGGCAAAATCGCCATGAGCAACCCCCTTTGCCCCACCGATCGGAATCAGCGTTACTGCCGAAAGGGGGTCCTATGAGCCTACCCATGATCGGTTGCATCGTCAGCTTCGTTCCCTTCTTGGTTTTTTACGTCCTTTATTTCAAATTCAAGTCGAAAGAAGGCCCTTGTGGGAGGCTATTTATGGGGCTCTTTTTGGTTTTTGCCGCCTCGGCTCAGGTTTTTTTGGTTTTGGAGGGGCGTTCCTTGTTCGCCGCGGAGGCAAGCGCCCAAGCCAATTGGATCGGGATCCTTTTGGGGATTTTCCTCTCCTCTTGCTTCTACTACCCCTTCGCAAAGGCGGCCGGGAAGAAAATCCAAACCGCGGACGCTGCCCTTTTCTTCCTCTCCGGATGCGCATTTTTGGCAGACGCCATCTCCATCTCCTACGCTTTGCTGAACGCCCAATAAGGAGCGCGCCGAATAGCGGCCGAAGGGAGAAAAGAATGGCTTGATCGCCGCTTTTCCGCGGCTTAACGAGCTTTTGACGATTGCGAAATCGCGCCCTTTTCCCCACCGGTTTTGGTATAGAATATGTTTACATGGGCATTGGGACGTTTTTGGGATTTCGACGAAAGCAACTCGGCTTAACTTTGTCTGAGGTCGGCGACGTCGTTGGCTATACCCCTCAGGCGATTTACCGCTACGAGAAGGGGATCGTCAAAATCGACCTGAGCTTGGTCGACTCCTTTTGCCGCGTTTTGAACCTGTCCGCAGAATCCTTCTTCGCGATGGACGTGGGAAGCATCTCCTCCTACCGAAACGAAGCATTCGCCCAAGACGCCTTCTCTTCCCTGCTCCAAAGGGAGCTCGGCAAAGACCCGGACGCCGTTTCGAAGATCACCGCGCGGCTGTCCATCTCCTCCGCCCGTCTGGAGAAATGGTGCAGCGGCGTTTCCCTTCCCTCGGTCGATGAGTTCATCGCATTGTCCAAACTCTTCGGCTATAAGCCCGCGGATCTGTACTTGGGCAGGGAAAAGAAGCCCCTCGCCCCCGTCCCCCCTCGTCGCGTTAGATGGATGACGCCCTTGATTGCCGTCTCATCCGCGATTGCGATCTCCGCCTGCATTCTGATCCCTTTCGCGTCCCATCGCCTCAATCCCAACGCTTCCTCCTCCGATGTCCCGGCGGTGAAGCAGACTTGCCGCGTCCAGATTCAGGGATTTGACATCGACGATCTCCAGCCGATCGCCTCGTTGAGCTATTCCTATACGGTGAAGAAAGGAAGCATCCTCAAAAGCTTCCATCCAACCTCCCCTTATTACGATTATGTCTACTCTTGGCTGGACGGGGAGGACTTCAGTTACGCGGATACCCCGATCGAGGCCGACATCGCCCTGCAGGCTTTCTTCTCCAAGAAGACCTTCACGGTTACGTTCTTGGGCTATCGGGACGAAGTGCTGGGGACCTCGAAAGCCCGTTATCTTTCTCCGGCCATCGCCCCTTCCTCCGTCGAAGACCAAGGGGATTTCCGCTTTGTGGGCTGGAAGGAAAGCTTCGACTGCGTCCAATCCGACCTCACCATCCATTCCCTGTTCTCCCGATTCCGCTCGAACCTCCTTTTGGACTTCGCGGGCGGAGAAGTAAACGGGGAGGAAAGCGCTTCCTGCCTCGGCTATACCGCCGATTCCTATTCCTCCCTCCCTGTACCCGCGAAAAAAGGCCACAAATTCCTTTATTATGCAGATTCGAAGGGGCGCGAATTCGATGAGAATTACCCGTTGGAAGAAGAATCGCTATCCCTCCATGCGGTCTATGAGTCCCTGACCTACCGAATCCATTTCGAAGGGACGGATCTCACCCAAGAGGTCACCTTCGGGGCGGAAGTGAGCGAATTGCCTTCTGCCATCGGAACCGATGACATCGTTTTGGGTTGGACGGAAGGAGGGAGGCAAATCACGCTGCCGTTTACCTATGACGACGATTTCGACATCACCCTCACCCCGATGCTGGCTTCGGACTTCTTCGACTATGAATTGAAAGGCGGCGAAGCTGTCGTAAAGAAAGTCAAGAAGTGGGAATGGCCCGAGCTGGATCTGTCCTCTTTGGGGACCTATCCCATCAGCCGGATCGCCTCCCACGCCATCAAGGATTTGAATCAGGTCGTTTCCTTGACCTTCAACCAGCCCCATTTAAGCCTAGAGGCCTCATGCTTCGAGAATCTGCCCGCTTTGCGGCGCGTCGATTTCGCCGAGCTCGATTCCTCGAGCCGGTTCGCGGCGAACCCTTTCCTCAACTGCCCTAACGTCACCTATCTCCGTTCCGGAACCCCCTTCAAAAACGACGCTGAGCCCTTGAGGCTGAAGGAATATGGGTTGGAGGGCGGAAGCGAGTTCACCTTCGAATTCAACGAAGCCGCAAGAAGCGTCCCCGCCTCTTGGAACGATGGCTTCGGCGTTTTGGGGGAACTGCGGCTGGGCAACGGCATTCAGGGGACGGTCACAATCCATAGCCGCGACTGCAAAATCCTCCGTTTCGTCCCCGGCCAAGTCAGCTATTCGATGCTGACGGCGGAGCTGCCCGACCTTGACCAAGAGGAAATGCGCTTCTACGGCACCTCATTGGTCCGCTTGGAGGGGGGTAAATTTGGCAAGGTCAAACGCTTCGTCATGGAAAACGGCGGCGTTTGCTTCGATGATCGGAACCAGCCTTTGGAAGTGGAGGAATTCGATATGTCGCGCGGAAAGGCACTCGCCCTCCGCGGCCAAACCATCAAAGCGGACCGCGTCCTGCTTCCCGATACGGCGAGGGAAGGGTATTTCGCGCCGCGGAGCGATCGCCTCGCCGTGGATTTCTACGGCTGTGAATCCCTCCCCGCCGAGTTCATTTCCCGCTCCCCCTTCCTCGATAGCGCGAACACGAGCATCCATTATCACAAAGAGAAACGCTATGACGAGGATGCCGTCATCGACTATCCATCTTCCTTGCTTAACTGGTAGGGTCGAATCATTTCAAACGGTCGGCTCAGCCATTGTCCCCGTTTGTTTTCAGAATCGCAGATCCCATAATCAAGCGAATTTGCGTTGCGCGGATCGAGGGGAAACGATGCCCCCCAATATGGTTTTGCATCAAAGAGGTTTTTCCTCTTCTCGTCTTCCAAAACCCGAAAGCGCATCGACGCCCCCTCTCTTTTTTCTTTAAACAAGCGGGGTTCCTCCGTTGTTCAACGCCTTTCCCCACTTGTTGAATTCCGCTTTTTCCCGCTCGGTTACAATGAGGCCATCGAAGAAGGAGGGATGCCAACGAACCTATTGTGATTTTGTGCTACGTGTGTTTCCTTCAAGGGGTATGGGAAACGCGCTGAAGCGATTCGATCTGCCCCAGTCTGCTAAAAAGGAGAAAAACAATGAAAAAAGCAGCTTCGATTCTAACCAAAGTCTTCGGCATCATCACCGTAGTTTCCACGGCGATTTCGACAATCGTCTACCTCGTCCTCGGCGCGAGATATAACTCAGTTTTCTTCGGCTATGCCGTGTTTTACTTTGTTTGGTTTTTGCTGGCCTCCCTCTTCTTAGCCTTGGCAACGAAGAGCATCAAAGAAAACAAAAAATCGGTTGGGATCGGCGTTTGCAACATCCTCTTCTGCGGGATCGTCGGCGGCATCTTCTATCTGATTTGGAATCCCGACGATGATAATCCTACGGAAGCCGTTGCGAAAAACGAAGCATCCTCTCGCATCATCGAAAACGAGATGAAGCAAAAGGCAGCCCCCGCCCCCAAAGGAAACATCACCGAAGAATTACTTCAGTTGAAGGATCTCAAAGACATGGGCGCGATCTCGGAAGAGGAATACGAGCAGAAGCGCAAAAGTTTGATCGACAGGCTTTGATCATGTCTTCCACCGCACAGCAATTCGAATTCCAAACGACCAAAGATAGGCTGCTCGACATTCTTCGGAACATAAGGCAAGCGGGCTTGAGGATCGATTATGAGGGGTCGAAGGAGTTGGCCAATCAAACGACGCGGGTCAGCCTGCATCATCGGGCGACCGCCTTTACTTATGGCGATAAAATCACGATCGACCTAATAAGCAACGAAGACGGTTCGACCCACATGAACATCATTTCCAGCAACTCCAACCTCTACACCTTCGGTTTGCATTCGAAAAACATTTCCGCAATCGCCCAATATATCCAAAAGGAAATTGAAAAGAGCGCTCCGCTTCAACCCAAAAAAGACGCGATGAACGATCTTGCGAAGCTTAAAAAGCTCTTGGATGCGGGGATCATCAGCGAAGAGGAATTCCAATCCAAAAAAGAAAAGCTCTTAGAAATGATTTGATTGCGGCGCTTGAATAGGCGGATCCGCAAAACAGCGGGGAGAGCCTCGATTCGCCGCTGCTCCACCAACGCCCGCATCAAATACGCATCCCCTTCTTTACTAGAAGGGGTTTTTAATGCGCCTTTGTGTTTTGGCGGAAGGAACTTTTCTTTGCCTGAAAGCGGCCTTTTCTCAATCAAACGCGTCGGAGAACATCGGTCCAGATCATCGAAGAAGGCTTTCTTTGCCTTGGTTCTTTTATCGCCTCGCGAGTTTTCGAAAATTCCGGTTGATGGTTGACGTAAGAAATGGGGGAGGGTAGAATTGCACGCGTCGATAGACGTAGAAAGCAGTCGCTCCCCGCGCTCGCCAGATTCCCATTGGGAATTGGCCCAAACTACTGAAGGCAAACATCAGTACTGCAACGGGACCCAACTGCGGCCCCGTTTTTCGACCAAGGAGGAAAGCAACCATTCGCTATTTCAGCAAACCAGAACGCCGTCCGCAAAAGCGTTTCGATCCGATCAACGAGCAC
Organism: Caryophanales bacterium UBA1624; assembly: GCA_002321395.1. Classification (GTDB taxonomy): domain Bacteria; phylum Bacillota_I; class Bacilli_A; order RFN20; family CAG-826; genus Alloenteromonas. Next base: position 11,776 of record DCMK01000078.1, on the reverse strand, counting down.
GTCCGTTATCCGGTCGTCATGGTGATTGGCCCGGAAGGCCAGAACCTAGGCAGGATGAGCTCCCGCGAAGCCAATATGCTCGCGTCCAGCTACAATCTCGACCTCTTCTGCGTCGCCCCCAACGCCAACCCGCCCGTCTGCAAGATCCTCAATTACGGCAAGTACCGTTTCGAGCAGCAGAAGAAGGATCGTGAGCTCAAGAAGAATTCCAAGCAGGCCGAACTGAAGGAAGTCCAGCTCCACATCGCCATTGGGGAGCACGACATCCAGACCAAAGCCAAGAAAGCCAAGGAATTCCTGGAAGACGGCGACAAAGTGAACATCCGTGTGATCCTGAAGGGCAGGGAAATGGCCCACAAGGACCTCGGGGAAGCGCTGCTTAACAAATTCGTCGCAATCCTTCAGGAGAATGGAGATGTCCAATTCGCCAAACCCGCTTTCTGGGAAGGCAAATGCTTCTCCGCCATCGTCGCCAAAAAGAAGAAATAGGAGGAAACCTCAAATGCCGAAGATGAAATCGAATCGCGCCTTGATGAAGCGCATCAAAGTCACGGGCACCGGAAAGATCAAATACGTTCACCCGTTCAAAGGGCACCACGCTCCGTACAAAACCCCCAAGCAGTCGCGCCAGCTCCGCGGCGCTGGCATCCTTGGCCGCACCGACTACAAGCGGATCAAGTTCATGATCTCTAAGTGATAGGAGGAAGAAAATACCATGGCTAGAGTCAAAGGTGGCACCGTTACCCGTGCCCGTCGTAAAAAGGTCCTTAAGCGCGCCGAAGGCTATTTCGGTTCCAAGCACCTTTTGTTCAAAACCGCGAAGGAGCAGGTTTGCCACTCCCTCCGCTACGCTTACGTTTCCCGCCGCTTGATCAAGCGCGATTTCCGCAAGCTCTGGATCAAGAGGATCAACGCCGCTTGCCGCGTCAACAACATTTCCTATTCCCGCTTCATGAACGGGCTTAAGAAGAGCAACATCGAGATCAACCGCAAGATGCTCGCCGAGATCGCCATCAACGATCCCAAGGCCTTCTCCGGCTTGGTCGAGACCGCCAAAAAAGCCATCGCCGAATAAGCAACGCGCTTCCTAGCCTCCCGGAAGGGGGGGCTTTTTTCATGCAGAAAAAGCGGGGGCGATTTGCCCCCGCCTCGCTTGTTCACCCCTACTTCTTCTTCGACAGGATGAAGTCGAGCACCCCGTCCGGCATCGCGCTTTTCTCGATCCCGATCACGTTCCTTTTCCCTTGGAAGAGGAAAAGGATGAAAAGGGTCGATTCGGTGTTCCGGATTTTCCTTAGGTTCGGATAAGGGACGGAGAAGGCGACTTCGCCAAGGGCTTCCTTCGGAGTCGCCACCGCATTGGCGAATTCGCAATGGTCGGAATAGAACCTCGCCTTGATCGGCTGGACCCTTCTTAGGCGCGACCTCATCAATAGCGGAAGGAAGACGTAGAAGAGCGAGGAAGCAAGGAGGGCGAAGAAGGCGAAGGCGAAGAAGGCGATCGAAAGCTCAACCGCGGAGGGGAGGAAAAGGAAAGCAAAAAGGGCGAGAAAGGCGAAAAGGATGGGGAAGAGATAATAGAAAGCCGGGGCGGAGGTGTAGGCGACGCCGAAGGCATAGGAGTAGGTCGAAGGCAAACGGAAGGACGGGATTTCGTAAAGGGGCGGTTCCTCTCTTCCTTGGGATAGGCTTTCCCTGGTTTCAGGACGAGCCGAGGAAAGAGCCTCCTCAGATAGGCTCACTTTGATTTCGCCTTCGTTCTTCATTCCCTTTTCTCCTCCGTGGTTTTGGCGAAGACCTCCTCGCCTTCGCTTAGGTAGATTTTCTTGGTGTTTGCGATGCATTGGTCGACTTGGAAACGCCAATCCCACCGCTTCTCATATTCCTCCGCTTCGTCCAAGCGAGGCTTGGTTTTTGGTTTCTTGGGCTTGAAGATGGTGCAGCAATCCTCGTAGGGGCGGATGGAGATGTCGTAGGTACCGATTTTGATCGAGGTATCGATGATCTGCAGTTTGTCGCTGCAGCAAAGGGGCCGCATGATCGGGAAGGAGGTGACTTGGTTGATGACCGCCATGGAGGCGAGGGTCTGGCTCGCGACTTGGCCGATGGATTCGCCCGTGGCGAGGGCCAGGCATCCGTTTTTTCTTGCCACGCCTTCGCCGATGCGGAGCATCATCCTTCGCATAATGGTGATGCAATAGGGCTCGGGGACGTTTTTGTAAATCGCAAGCTGCAGATCCGTGAAAGGAACGACTTCCAGCTTGATGTCGGACTGGTAGAGGTTGAGCTTCTTCAGCAGGTCTTTGAGCTTGTCCAAAACGGCTTCCGAGGTATAGGGCGGAGCGGCGAAATGCAGGCATTCGACTTTGACGCCCCTCCTCATGAGGGAATAGGCGGCGACGGGGGAATCGATTCCTCCGGATAGAAGCATCGTGACTTTTCCGTTCATGCCCATGGGGTAGCCCCCGATGCCGGGGAAATCGTGGCAAGAAAGGTTGGCGCCTTCTTTTCGGACTTGGACGCGGAGGGTGATGTCGGGGTTATGGACGTCGACGGAAAGCTCGGGGTGGGAATCCAAAACCGCGTCTCCGAGGGCGACGGCGATTTGGTAGGAATCCAAGGGATAGGATTTGTCGGTGCGCTTGACCTCGACTTTGAAGGTGTTTCCCTTTTCCAAGGAAAGAAGCTCACAGGCGTTTTCCTTCAACTCCTCGATGCCCTTCCCGCTTTTGGCAACCAACGAGATTTTTTGGATGCCGGATACGTCCTGAAGGCGAGAAAGAATCGGACGGTAGTCTTTGCCGGAGAGGGAGACGAAGATGTGGTCATGGTCGCCTTTGCATTCGACCGGAAAAGGCTTTAGGGCATTCCTCACGTTGTGCAGAAGCGCCTGGATGAATTGTTTGCGGTTGTTGCCTTTGGTGGAAAGCTCGCCGTAATGGATCATCAAATAGTCATAGTTCATAGGGGTTTGACCTCGCTTAGAATCGTGAAGAAGGCGGAGAGAAAGGCGTTTACGTCTTCCAGGGTCGAATCGGGGGAGAAGGAGACGCGGATCGAATTGGCGGCGTTCCTTTCCGTTTTCCCCATCGAGAGCAAGACGCGGGAAATGGGTTCGGCTTTGGACGAGCAGGCCGAGACGGAGGAGACGTAGATCCCTTTTTCGGAGAGGGCTTCCACCACGACGGAGGCTTTGTGATGGAGGAGGGAGAAGTTGCAAACATAGGGACTATGGCCCGAAGGGGAATTCAAGGAGATCTCCCCGGTTTGAAGCAAGCCCTTTTCCAAGGCTTGGCAAAGGGAGGAGACTTTTTCCCAGCTCTGCTTCTTCCTTGCAAGGGTGATGCCCAAGGATGTGGCAAGGGAGGAGGCCGCGGCCACGGAGACGGTCCCGGCCCGATAGCCGAATTCCTGCTCCCCGCCGGAGATCAAAGGCGCAAAGCGCAGGGATTTCCGATACAGGAGCGCCCCGCTTCCTTTGATTCCGCCGATTTTGTGGGCGGAGAAGGAAATGAGGTCGGCCTTGGAATAATCGCAGTCGGTCTTCCCGATTCCTTGGGTGGCGTCGACGTGGAAGAGACATTTCGGATACTTCTTCAAAATCGAGGCGTATTCCCCGATGGGGAAGATGGCCCCGGTTTCGTTGTTCACTTCCATCAAAGAGGCCAGGATCGTGTTTTTGTCCAGATTCCTTTCCAGCGTCTCCGGGGATACATAGCCGTCTTGGTTGACCGGCAAAAAGACGGGATCGAAATGGAAGAGGGCTTGGCATTGCAGAAAGGCGTTGGTCACGGAGGGGTGTTCCACCGAGCTGGTGATCATTTTCCTGCCGCGGGAAGCGTATTGCCAAGCGATGGATTTGATGGCCATGGAATTGGCTTCGCTGGCACCGGATAGGAAGATGCATTGATGGGTGGAGGAAAGCCCTAAAAGAGAAAGGACTTTCGCCCTCGAATCCTCCAGGATCTTCTTGGAGGCGTAGCCGAAGCGATGGAGGGAGCTCGGGTTCCCAAAAGAGCCGAGGCTCACTTTGGAAAACTCCTCAAGCGCCTCAGGGTAAGGCTTGCTTGTGGCGGCGGAATCCAAATACACCATCTTATTCGCCCCGCAGGCGCTTGATCGCGTTGGTTGCCTCTTGGTAGGAGGCGCCGAATTTGCCTTGGAAATAAAGCTCTTCCGCCTGAGAGAGGGAGGCGGAGAGATCGGAGAAGCGGTCGCGGCTGCGGTTGGCGTAGAGGATGCCGGCCTCGGCAAGCTCTTTCTGGTTGCAGAGGACTTTGAGGTCGTTGCTCAGCTTATCCCCGCTCCCGCGAAGTTCGGTGGCCAAGGCGTTGACCTTCTCCACATCGATCGGCTGGGAGGAGAAGAGTTTGTAGATCGAATCGATCACCTCATGCAGGCGATCGAAGGTCGGCTGGAAGGAGGAAGAAACGGGTTCCAAAGCGATTCCCCGGACCAAAGCCTCTTCTTGAGCGAGTTGGAAATAATACTTCCCGATCGATTGGTAGGCGTCGTCGGTATCCTTCTTCAGCGAGAACAGGTACTGGTTGAATTCGTCGATGGCCGAGTCGGATTTCTCCGATTCCTCTTTCAGGATGTCCATCTTCTCCAAAAGGATGGTGTAGGGTTGCTTGGTGTTGGAGTGGATGAAGGTGTCGAGGCTGCGCTTGGTGGCGCCGGCTTTGTTGATTTGGTTCTTGATGTCGTCGAGGCGGGACTGCTCCTGATCGGAGATCACGAAGATCTTGCGGACGTCGGGAAGGGCGTTGCAAAGGCGGATGTATTTCTTTTCGATTTCCGAGGATTCGCGGTAAACCCCATCGCATCCGGACTCGAACTGGAGGCGGGCGTTCTTCTCTTTTTCGAACGCGTCGAAGTACTCGTCGACTTTGGCCAAAATGCCGTCAAGCTCCTGCTGGACCCCGGAGAGTTCGAATCCTTGGACCTTTTTGGCGATCCCGTCCAGCTGAGCGCGCATCTCATCAATGCTGGAGCGGAAAAGGAGATGATGGAGGGGATAGCCGGCCTTGGTGAGTTCATCGAATCGGTTCTCGAGGGAATTGAGCTTGTCGGGGATGACGTTTTGGATGGTGACGCAGAGGTTGGGCATGTCGGAGAGGGCTTTGGAAAGCTGCTTCAGGACCCCGTCGATGAGGGGGAGCATAGTGGATGCTTCGCTGTATTGGGCGCTTTCAACGTAGGATTCGAACTCCTTGAATTTGCCATCCAGGTTTTGGAAGATTTTCTCGAAGGAATCCGAAACCAAGGTGAGATCGGCCTGCTTGACGTAGTAATCCTGCTTGATTTTGCGGAGGTTTTCCTTCAAGAGCAGCGATTCCTGGCGGCAATCTTCCTCTGGTTTGATGACCGTGAGCAAATCCGAATTCAGCCGATTGACCTGCTCGTCGTAATAGGCCATGGTTTTTTTGGCTTGAGGGATCTTTTCCTTCAAAACGCGGTATTTGTGCTCCGAGAGGAGGTCTTTGAGGTCGTTGATGACGCTTTGGGCGGTGGAATCGGCTTGGTCGCGGACTTCCTTGAAGCGCTTTTTGAACTCAACGTGGGTGTTGACGTAAAGCAGGTTGGTCATCGAGATGTTCTCAATCCGTTTGATATATTGGGAGTCCTGACCAAAAAGGAGCGCATGAAGGTATTCGAAACGCCGGGAAAGCTCCCTCACCTGCTTTTTGGCCCACATGTGGCGGAAAAGGGTGAAGTAAAGCAATAAGGCGATTCCGGCGGCGGCCAAGCAGCCGGCCACGACAAGCAAAATGATCCAAACAAGTTCCATACGAAACTTATTTTACCATGGAGGGAGCGTGGGTTTTCTCTTTTTCTTAAGAAAAAGTGAAACAGGTTTTCAATCGAGCGACTTCAAAGAGGAGATCATGTCGATTTTCTTGATCTTCGGGAGCAAGAGGAGGTCGACCAACGCGGCGAAGAAGACCATGATGCCGACGGGAAGCAAGTAGGAATACCACGCGATGTCGGCCAAGGAGCCGAAGTTCAAATACAAAACGACGATTTCCATGATGCCTAGGCCCAAAGGAATTCCGAAGAGGATGCCGAGCAGGGTCATGAAGGCGATTTCCCGATAAAGGTAGAAGACGGTTTCTTTGTCGTGGTATCCCAACACCTCCAAGGTGGCGAGCTCGCGGCTTCTCTCCGTGATGGACATGTTCATCAGGTTGTAGAGCACCAAAGCGGAGAGGAGAATGGCGAAAAGGATCAAAAAGTAAGCAACGGGGACGATGGATTTTGCGACGGCTCCAGCCTCCCCTGCTTCCAAAGAGGAGACGATGTTCAAAAGCGCGAAGCCCGCGAAGACGATCGCCGTGCTGCCCCCGACCGAGAGGACGGTCATCCAAACCCTTTTCTTGAAGCGGACCAGATTGCGGAATGTGCTTTTGAAGCGGAACGGGAGTTTCTTCCAAAAGAAGGCTTTCTCCATCTTGGTTTTGCTTCCTTGGATCGGGGAGGGAGGCAGCAAGAGCTCCGCGGGGAGGGGGCGAAGGGTCTGCTTCAATTGGACGAAGGTCAGGATCAGGATCAAAGCGAGCATGGCGCAGGCGCTGACGATGGTCAGGGATGGATGGAACAAAGGGGAAAGGGCGGAAGGGAGAAGCAGGATGTAGTTGAACGCTTCGAAGATGAGGGGGAAAACGAAATGGTATCCGGCGCCAAGGCCCAGGGCGATGCCGGTCAAAGTGGAAGTCAAGGCCTGGAAATAAAAGCGTTGGCCGATGCGGAAAGGGGTGTAGCCTATGGAAGAAAGGCAGGCGATCTGCGTCCTTTCCTCTTCGATCAGGCGGCTCATGGAGATGGAAACGACGAGCCCGGAAACGGCGAGGAAGAAAACGGGGAGGATATAGCAGATGGCGTCCATCTTTTGGCAGGACGTCATCAAAAGGGTCCGAGAATAGGTTTGCTCGGCGGTCAGGATCTCCGCGTTGGGGAGGGAGTCCTTCAAGCTTTCTTGCTTTTCGCGCAAAAAGCTTTCGTAGCCGGAAGAATAAAGGCCATAGGCGTCTCTTTCCGGGAAGAAAAGGAAGGCATCTGTGGATTCGGGGAAGGAGTAATGGATGTCGGAGAAGGACTGCTCCAATTGGGCGCGGACGGATTCGGGGAGGGCGGAGGCGTTGGTTTCGATGTAATTCTTCAGGCCGTCCTGGAGCAGGGAGTCGAGGGAAGGGGCCTTCGCGAATTTGCCGTTGTAATAATAGATCGCGTTGAGCTTCTCTTTCTCAATGAGGTCAGGCTCGCCGTTGCGACCGTAATAAAGGGGGTTCTTCACCGCCCCGACGATTTGGTATTCCTTGCCGAAAACAGATACCACGTCCCCCACGTTTTCTTTTCGGTACAAGGCGTCGATGGCAATTTCGCTCTCGCCGATGGGCATCCTCCCCTCCACGAGGTTGAAAACATTCACCTCGTCCCCTTTCCCATCTGGGAAGGCGAAAAGGCGAAGGTTCCCCTCCCCCATCAAAGCGGGGGAAAAGGAAAGGAGGTTCTTTTGATCGGGCAAAAGGACTTTGGCCAAGCGGATAAGGTAATCGGCTTGCTCTTGGGTCAAGTCCTGCTTCTTCAAAGCGGTTGGACCGAATCCGTCGAGCAGCTCATAGAAGCTGAGGGAAGCGGAAAGCGATGCGTTATCGAGGCAAAAGGCGTATTCGACGTGGCATCCTTCCTGCTCCGAGAGGGCCGCCTTCTCTTCTTCCGAGAAGCCGTCTTGCGACAAGGATTTCACATTGAAGTCGGAGATGCGGTTCCGCTTCAAAGAAGCGTCCATTGAGTCCTTCACCTTATCCGGGGTGATGGAGATGCCGAAGATGAAGGCGAAGCTCAGGGCCACGATCAAAGTCATCGCCAAAAGCTTGGACCAGTTTTGGCCGAGGCTGCGGAAAGAAGAGACGGAATCCTTTCTCATGCTTCACCACTCGATTTCCTTCACCGGAGTCGGGGAAGGGTTCCTTTGGATGGATTGGATGGATCCGGATCGCAGATGGATGACGCAATCTGCCATGGGCGCGATGGCGCTGTTATGGGTAACGACGACCACGGTCTTCCCGTGCTTGTGCGCGGCGTCGAAGAGCAGCCTGAGGATGGATTTTCCGGTTTTGTAATCCAAAGCCCCCGTGGGCTCATCGCAGAGGAGGAGCTTCGCGTTTTTGGCTAAGGCCCGGGCGATGGAGACGCGCTGCTGCTCCCCGCCGGAAAGCTGCCCGGGGAAGGATGACATGCGGTCGGAAAGGCCGACTTTCTCCAATGATTCCTTCGCGGGAAGGGCGTCTTTGCACAGTTCGCTGGCGAGCTCGACGTTTTCCAAAGCCGTCAGGTTCGGCATGAGGTTGTAGAACTGGAAAACGAACCCGACTTCATTCCGGCGGAAATCACACCGCTGCTTCTTGCTGAGTTCCTCGACGTGGGTCTCCCCGACGATGAGTTCTCCGGACGTCGGGGCATCCATGCCGCCGAGGATGTTGAGCAGCGTCGTCTTGCCCGATCCGCTAGGGCCCAATATCAATGTGAATTCGCTTTCGTAAATGTCGAAGCTCACGCCTTTCAGGGCGCGGACTTCCGTCGAAGCGGTCCGGAAAGTGCGGCTCAGCTCAGAGGCGTGGATCATCCGGTTTTTTTCGATGGGGGTTTTCTTTCTCACGGGGCAATCTTAAAGCCGGGCAGCCTTTTTTACAATGCGCCAGGCCAACGGGAACGTGAAATTCCCATTGAATTAGCCCTTTTCCTTCTATATAATCGCGTATGCGTGAAAAGCAGCATGCCGCTACGCTCCCGCCTGACGTCGGATCAAGAAAAAAGTAAGCCTTCCTGCTACGGGGCCGAAACCTTCCGACACCCGGGGAGATGGAGGAGGCACTCTCGACTTTGCAGCGCAAAGAAAGGAGACATGAAATAATGTCCAGGTACACCAATTCGACGTGGAAAAAATCCCGTCACCTCAATTTCTCCGTCCTTGAGACCGGGGATGAGCTCAAGAAAAGGGCCTATGGCCCAGGCCAGCATGGCCAAGATCGAAAAAGGAAGCCGTCCGAATATGGAACTCAGCTCCTTGAGAAGCAGAAGCTCCGCAGCCTTTATGGGGTGAATGAGCGTCAGTTCCGCCGCCTCTTCCTCCTTGCCAAATCCGACAAGGAAACCGTCACCGGCCTCGCCTTCTTCCGCATCCTCGAATCCCGTTTGGACAACCTCGTCTACCGCATGGGATTCTCCCGCACCCGCGCCGGGGCTCGACAGCTCGTCAACCACGGCCACGTGCTCGTCAACGGCAAGAAGGTCGACATCCCCTCCTACCTCTGCTCGGTCAACGACGTCATCACCTTCAAGGGCGATAGCCCCCTCAAGGTCGTCAAAGAAGCCCTTGATTCCAAGCCCGCTTCCGTCGGCTACGTCAAAGTCGACGCCGAGAAGTGCGAAGGAACCTTCGTCCGTTTGCCCGAACGCAATGAATTGCCCTCCGACATCCAAGAGAGCCAGATCATTGAGTTCTACAACCGCAAGCTCTAATCCGAAGAAAGTAGCAAACAAAAAACCGGGATTCCTCCCGGTTTTTTTCGTAATGGAATAGCTGAAGGGGAAGGTTGGCCACCTTTCTTATTTTTGTTCCGGAGAAGAAGCTTCTTCCTCTTTCTTCTTCTCTTCCAGCAACCCCGGGACGGGATGCTTCCAATGGTAGAAGCATTCGAATAGGTAGACCAAAGAGAAATAAAGGAGGATGGAACCCAGGAAGGCGGCGAAGAGGGAGTCGTAGTCGGAATGGAAGGGGATCATCTTGATCCAAAAGAACACGTTGAAGCCCAAGGAGACGGCCGCGCTGGGCAAAAGGAGGATCTTATCGATCAGACTGTTTTTGGCCTTTCGCTTCGGGGAAGCCAAAATCCAAGCGAAGTCGACGAAGCACCAAACGGAACCCAAACTCCCCCCGACGAGAACAAGCCACTTCTTCCAGTCGCTTGGGGAGATGACCCCCAATAGGAAGAGGATCCCCAACACGGCGAAGACGAGAGCAAACAGCAGCAGCTCACCGGAATAGATGAGCTTGGCTTTGGTCAGGTCATCGAGTTTTTTCTTTTCCATCAGAACTCTCCCAAGGCGTAGTTTTTCTTTCCTCTTCGGAGGATCAGGTAGCGGCCGTAAAGGGCGTTGTCCTTGCTAAGGGGGAGCTTTGGATCGGTTGCTTTCTCCCCGTTGAGGAGCACTGAGTTCCCCTGTAGGAAGGTGCGGGCCTCGCGTTTGCTGCTTGCTAACCCCAGGGCGATCAAAGCGTCTTCGAGGAGGATGCCTTCCTCCAAATGGGTTTTGGTATCGAAGACTTGCTCGATCTCCTCTTCCTTCAAGGAACGGACATCGCCTTTGAAAAGGGCCTCAGTCATGGCGATGGCTTCTTTGGCCGCCTCCTCCCCATGGATGTCTTTGGTCACTTCGTAGGCGACTTTCTTCTGGCCGATGCGGGCGCCGGGGTTGGCGAAGTGGTCGTGGGCGATTTCGTCGATTTCCTCCCGGGGCAGGAAGGAGAAGACTTTCAGGAAGCGGATCGCATCCTCATCGGTGACGTTCATGAAGTACTGGTAAAGGGCATAGGGGGAAGTGAGCTTGCCATCGAGGAACAAAGCCCCTTTCTCCGATTTCCCGAATTTCTTGCCATCGCTTCGCAAGAGGAGCTTGGCGGTCATGCATTCGACCTCCTCCCCTTCCCCATCGATTTTGCGGATGAGCTCAAGGCCGGAGGTGAGGTTCCCCCATTGATCGTTCCCGCCGATCTGCATGCTGACCCCATATTCGTGATGGAGGTGGTAGAAATCGATGCTTTGGAGGATTTGATAGGCGAATTCGGTGAAGGAAATCCCGGCCTCCAAACGCGATTTCACGATTTCCTTGGAAAGCATGTAATTGATGGAGAAATACTTCCCATAATCGCGGAGGAAATCGATCATGGAAAGACTCCCCAGCCATTCGTAGTTGGAGACGAGGATGCCTTTCTCCGGATCGCTCAGATCGATGTAGCGTTCCAGCTGGGCCTTAATGGAGGCGGTGTTCTTTTCCAGGGTTTCCTTGGTTTGGAGGTTCCTCTCCGAGGACTTGCCGCTGGGATCGCCGATCATCCCGGTGGCGCCGCCGACCAGGGCGACCACACGGTGCCCGGCGCGTTGGAAGCGTTTGAGCAGGGAAATCATGACGTAATTGCCCAAATGCATCGATCCGGCGCTCGGGTCGAAGCCGCAGTAAACCGTCGTTTTGCTGTCCAATAGCCGCTTCACGGATTCTTCGTTGGAATATTGCTGGATGAGTCCGCGATAATTCAAATCGTCGATGAGATTCATAATCTTGCTCCTAGCCGTGACATTTTAACCCTTTTGCGTCCTTCTTCCACTAAAAAAGCCCCCTCTTCATAAGGGGGGCTTTATGAAAGGAGGGGACAGGATTAGGGATCTGGAGGCTCCCAAGTGTCAAGAGCTCTTGGGTGGGGCGGGAAAAGAGCATGATGCGGCTGCCGAGGAAGCCGAGCTTCAGCTTCACGCATGCGGCCTAATCGAAGGCTCTGATTCGTCCTCTATCCCGATCTGGAGGCGGATTGCCCTCTTCTTGCCGGTCGGCGTGGCGCGACCAACGGCGGCGTCGAGCTTGCCGTCTTTAGGTGGAAAAGAAGGATGAAAAGAACGAATAAAACCAAAAATCAGCGTCAGCCATAAAACCTGGGCATGGGAAGTGGCAAAAAAGGCAGATTTCAATCCTTATACGCAAAAGGCCCCCGATGGGGGCC
>DCMK01000005.1:707-2767 GCA_002321395.1 Caryophanales bacterium UBA1624 | reverse complement strand
GTCCGCGAAGAAAAAGAAGAAGGCCAAGAAAAAAGCCAAAAAGAAAACCGCAAAGAAAGAGGGCGAAGCGTCAAAATAGAGGAAAATTCTGCATCGCGCTTGAACCGAGCGCATTCGGTGCTGGTCCCCACCAGCACCGGAAGCCCGTTGTTTTCCGGTCCTGCTTTGGCAGGATGAACCCTCAAACAACGAACACAAAGAAGGAAAAAAGAAAAATGAAAATCAACGAAAAAGTCCGCGCTTTGATGGAAAAAAATCACCTGAATCAAAAGCAGTTGGCGAGCAAAGCCCACATAACAGAGGCATCCATGTCGAAATACCTCAGCGGCGAAAGGACGCCGCGAATCGACGTCATCGTCAATTTGGCGAATGCCTTGGGTACCACGGCCGACGACCTGATTTCCGAGAATCAAGCCAACGTAAGCTTTTCTCAACTCCATGGCCTCTTGGCTAGAGGCCTGCCCAATCTCACCGATGAGCAAAAAAAGGAGTTGATCCATCTGCTGCGCGAGAAAGGAAATGAATGAGCGAAAATACGATTTCCAGTCAACGAAACGAAGAAATAAAGACAATCATCGCCGAATTCCTAGAGGACTACGATGTGAGGGAGCTCCCCATAAACGTGTTCGCCTTGGCGGAACAAATGGGCTGCAAAATCACCCGTGCATCGGAGATGCCACCTCTCAACCCGAAAAACCACCCCGGCACAGACCGCTCTCCTTTGCTTTCTTCAGATGGGTTCAATCTCTACGATGAAGAAAGCAAAAGGATTGTTATTTTTCTCAATGATTTCGACATGCCCATCAACCGGCAGAGGTTCACCATCGCCCATGAAATCGCCCACATCATCCTTGGCCACCACGAACAGGGTCCGATCATTGAGCAAGAAGCGGACTTCGCCGCGGCCTACCTGCTAGCCCCGGTATCCCTTTGCCTGCTTCCCGGATCGAGTTCGATTATGGACGATCCTGCGCAGATCCAAGAGGTTTTCCAAATTTCCAATGAAGCGGCCTGGAACGCTTGGGACCGTTTCCAAATAAGGTGGAAATACCTATGCATCCCTGAATGCGATTACGAGGGAACAATTAACAGCCTGCTTGGGAATTCGTTCCGGAAAAAGTTAGAAGAACGCCGCACCGTCCTCGCTCAAGCCCCATCCGCAAGCGGACGGGCCAACCCTTAGAAATCCAAAATAGATCACATGATTCATCCGATTCATCAAGGAGTTTTTTGCTATGCCAAAATTTGAAAGCAATGCCGTCGTCGATTCCTTCCAAGCCTTCCTCGTGGAGGGCGCGAAGTTCACCGCAAAAGAGGAATACCCAATCATCCGTGAGGACATGGTTCCCGCTGAGCCGCCGAAGAAAGTGCTTCCTTTCAGCAAAGCAATCACCTTCCACGGGGACTTGAGCGACTGTGTCGTGGACTTCTATTCGCCCGACGGTTCCTTCGAGCGGGTCCGCAAAAATCCGAAAAGATATTTAGGGTTCCTGCACCGCTGCCAAGGGATCATCGGACCCGATTTTTCGATTCATTCGGACATGCCGCTTATCATGCAGAAATCCCAAATGAACGACAACCTGTCTCTCTCCTTTTATTATGCGAACAACGGGATCCCTCTCTACCCCAATTGCAGAGGGGGATCGGACTGCCTGAACGAGGAGTTTCTGGAGGCTCTCCCCCGGAATTCCTATTTGGCCTTGGGCGTCCATGGGTTCGTCCACCGCAAAGACCAAAAGCACGAATGGAGGGATTGGATCAGCGCCGTGATCGACACGCTAAACCCGAAAGGGTTCATCGTGGTCGGCCACCTTCCAAAGGACGTCGTGGAGGATTTCAAAGATAAGGTCGAATTCCACATCTACGACGCCTACATCGAAACACGCTGGAAGGAAGTAAAAAACGATGTCGACTAAAGGGCCCAGCAACCGTTACGGGAACACAAAGGGGGCAAACCGCCAAGGAAAGGGAACCCAAAGCATCGGCTACCCCTGGGCGAAGGATTTTTGCCGGGGCGGGCTCCAAGACCACTTCGAACGGCACGGGAAGGAACTGAAAAT
>DCMK01000005.1:0-619 GCA_002321395.1 Caryophanales bacterium UBA1624 | reverse complement strand
TACAAAATCGACCCCGGGAGGGACGTCCTCGTCGAAGTCACGAAGGACGGATACGTCGTCTCGTACCGAAAGATCGGGGGAAGATTTTGGTATTATTCGAAAAAAGGAGTCAAAAAATGGATAACGACAAAAAGCAAATAAGGCCGATGGAATGCCCCGTCTGCGGGGAATTCTATTTCACCAAACTGGACGAGAACCAATTGGCGTCCGGAGTCACGCCCGAGGATATCCAATGCCTCGTGTGCGGGTGGTGCTACGACTGGGACCAGATCCAGAACCCGGATCTGGCCAACGGCGCCAACGAGATGTCGCTGAACCAATACCGTGAGTGGTTCAAGAGCAAGCGGAAGGAACATCCGAGGTGGGAATACGTCAACGAGGTGGCCAAGCACAAGACCAAGCACCCCTGCCCCGTATGCGGCGAATACACGTTCAAGGACCTGATTTGCGAGGACATCTGCCCCGTCTGCGGGTGGGAGGACACGGGGTTCGAGGACGCCCCCGACGAGCGGCCAAACGACTACATGATGTCGCTCAACGAGCACAAGAAGTGGTTCGCGGAGAAGAGGAAGGAAGACCCCGACTATTGGTGGAAACCGTCCGCGAAGAAAAAGAAGAA
>DCMK01000019.1:1090-17380 GCA_002321395.1 Caryophanales bacterium UBA1624 | reverse complement strand
TTGGGAGAAGAAAGCCAAGGATTTGGCGGAACGCTTCCAAAAGAACTTCAAGAAGTACGAGGACAACGAGCAGGGCAAAGCCCTCGTCGCCGCTGGCCCGCATCTAGACTGAGCCTCAAACCCAAAGAGCCGCTTCGGCGGCTCTTTTTTTGCGGCCTTGGCTCACGAAAGCGGTGGGGTTTACGAACCCCGCGGATGCATAAAAAGCCGCCTAGGTGGCTAGGCGGCAAGTTGGTGGGGGAAGAAGGTTAGGCTTCGACGATCGTGCCGATTTCGGAAGAAGAGCAGGCGGCTGTGACCTTATATGAGCCAAGGAGGTTGCCGGAGGAGTCTTTGACCGAGAAGGAAGCGCCTTCTTCGCCGATCGAGTCGCCGGAGGCGAATTCGACGCTGACGCCAAGGTGGACTTTCCCTTTGATCACGGCGCAGTAGACGCGGGCGGAACCCTCCACGATGGAGAGGATTTCCACGCCGGATTCCCCTCCAGCGACATAATCAGAGGTCTTCGCCCACATCCCGGCGATCGAACTCCTGTATTCGGCTTGGCTTGAGGCGAACCATTCGTCTCCGCTGACGTAGGCATAGAGGAAGCGCCCATCGGTATAGCCCTTCGTCAAGGTCCCCGATAGGGTGAACTGCAGAGTGGCGATTCCGTTTTCTGAAGAGAGCTCCTCGACGCTGAGGTTGTTGCTGCTGCGGAAGGCTCTTTCCCCATCGGTGGCCCCATAGGAGTCGATGGATGCCCGATAGAAAGAAGACTGTCCCGCGATGGTCCCGTTGAACTGCTTTCCGACGTAGTTTTTGCCTTCTAGGACAGCTTTGGCCTTCTCGGCTTTGATGGTGGCCCCCGCCTCCGAGGAGGTCTTCACCTGGAAGAAGGAAGCGCTGCTAGAGGAAGTTAGGGTTACCGTCGCATTCCCGGTGTAGATGCTGGAGGAAGAAGTGGGGTAAGAGAGGTTATAAGAATTCAGCTTCCCTAATTGAGCCTCTCCCAAAGCCAAGTTGTAGATGGCCTTCTCCGCCGTCTTGATGCAGAGGATGTCGAGGTTTTGATAGGTCGCGCTTTCCTCAAAGCCCGCTTTCTCTTCGACTAAGCAGAGGCCGCTTAAATGGGAGGTGGAGCTCCAAGTCCCCGAATTGACGACGTCGGCGGAGAGGACGTAGGTCCCAGTCTCGGCGGCCGTGAAGGAGATCTTGCCGCAATTGGAAGAGGTGCTGGTGGTGAAGAGCTTGCCGGATTGCTCGCTGCTGCCCGAGGGGGCGAGGAGCGAATAAGCGCCTCCGGCTTTGCTGCTATAAGAGGAGGAAGAGGAAGTCCTCCAGCCAAGCAGGTAATACGTCTTCCCCTGCTCGAGCGAGAAGGAGTAGTAACGGGTCTTCGCGGACATATCCTTGACCTCGTTATACCCGCCTAGGCGGCCCTGGATCGGGTTCTCCTTAGCCAAGCCCGCGGGGAGGTCGCCGAGGAGGATCGAAACCCCATCGCCTTGTTCGAAGGTGGAGAGGTAATCGCTTTCGATGACGAGGTAATACGCATCCCCGACGGTAAGGCCGGAAAGGATGGTTTCCGCGCTGGATCCGGAAAGGGTCAAATTGGCGAGCCTCCGGACCAAAGAGTCCTCTTTGTAGAGCCTAGCGTCAGCGCGTACGCTGTGGCTGCCCTTCTGGGCGAGCTTGAGGTTGTACCCGGTCTGCTCGGCGGTGAACTTGTAGAAAGTCGAGATGTAATCCTGATGGATCCCATTTTTCTCATAGCTGGCCTCGACGCCTTTGGCCAAGGCGATGGCTTCGCTGGTCTGGTCGTTTTCCTCGGCGAAGGTCTTCAAGGTGATGTCGCCATAGACCGGAGATGGGGTGGCGAGGGTGTCGATGTCATAAGCCGCGACTTTGATGTAGGCGGTCTCGCCCTTCTTAAGCAAGACGTTCAGCTGATAATTGCTGTACCCGTTAACCTGGTCAACGAAGGGGTTGGTCCGGTTCGGGGTGATGAGCTTGCTATAGCCGGAGTCGGTGTAAATCCAGATGTTGTCATCGTAGGATTTCCGCTGGTTGGGGCTCGACTCTGAGACGGCGAAGTCGCTGATCTGGAAGTAGTAATAGTCGCTTCCTTCCTTATCCGCGGTGAAGGTGAAGTACTGGCAAGGGACCGCCTCGGAAGTGGTGAAGGTGATGGAGCTGCCCAAAGAGAGGGACTTCGGGGCGGAGGGGACTTCGCCCTCCTCGGCCACATCGTATTTGGCGAAAAGCTCGACGTCCTCGGTCCCTAAGGTCAAAGGGAACTCGGCTTTCTGCGAATAGGCTTGGTCGAGGTACCATCCCAAGAACTTATACCCGGCTTTTGGGGTCGGGTTCTCCGGGGAGGCGAGCTTGCGCCCCATCCCGTAGACCTGCTTGGAGTAATCCCCGGTCTGAGACGCCCCATCCAAGGAAAGGCTCCCTTCGCCGATGTGGTAGGTCAGATTGATCTTCTGGGTATCGGTGCAAAGGTAGTTCTCAACGTCCAAATCGGATTCGGGGGAAGAAGCGAGCAAAGCCTTCCTCTCCGCCTCCGTCTTCTTCCATTCCACTTCCTTCGGCAGGGTGGCCGCGACGGTCGATTCTCCGCCTCCGAACAAAGGATAGTTCGGGAGGGACTCGACCTTTTCGCCGATCACGACTTTGTCCAAGACCCAGGAAATCATGCCGTAGGTGTAGGTGTCGGTCGCGTCGAATTTGGGGGCCGTAGAGAGGTTCTTCGCGTTCCAGAGGATCTTCTTAAGTCCGCAGCTGTAATCGGAGTAGGAGGATTTGTAGCCAAAGGCTTTCTCCATGATCGTGGTCAAGCCCTCCGGCAATTCGATCTCCTCCAGCGCGGTGCATTTTTCGAAGACGTAGGGGGAGAAGGTGCGGATGGTCTTCGGCAAAGCGATCTTGCTCAGCTTGTCGCAGCCGTAGAAACCCTGGCCTTCGAAATCGTAACCGGAGAAGCTCGGGTTGCCGATGGCGACGACGGTGGCTTCCTTGACGACGTGCTTCTGATAGGAAAGCGGGGTCACGTAGACCTTCTCCGGGATCTCGACCTCGGTCAAAGCGGTGGAGGTCGCGTTCACGTAGGCTTCGTTGGCTTTGACGGATTCGTTGCTGGAGCTCCCCGCGACGAAGGTCAGGCCTTCGATTTGGGTGGCGGGGTGGACGAAGGAGGTCCCGTTGGCCTTCAGGCTGGTGTGGAACGTGGATCCGCTCCATCTGCGCAGCCCGAATTCGACTTCGATGGCGTCGCTATAATGGGCTTCGGGGATGTTTTTGAGGGTGTAGACCGCGTAGTAGACATCGCCGCTCAGGCCATTGTCCCCATCCCAGGAGACCGTAGAAGCGTCGGTCAAGGATTTGTAGACCTTCTCGATGGCGATGGTCTTCTCCTCCATGACGCTGCTGCCATCGTCGGCGGTGACGGAGCGCTTGACGTACATGGAGTAGATGTCGTCGATGCCGGAGACGGCGACGATGAAGCGCACGCTGATCTTGCCGCCCTCCTCATCGATCTTCTGCAGGCCGAAATAGTTGCCCATCTGCGCCGAGACGGCGCTGGAAGAGGCGTTGTGGCGGCCTAGGTTGACCCAGGCGCCGATCTCGTCTGCTTCGCCTTCTCCGTCGACCAAGATGGATTCGCCCACGCCCTGGCTATCGCTAGGAAGGATCGCAGGGGAGCAGGCGACGCCGAGCAAAGCGGCCAAAGAGAGAACAAGCAATTTGCTGGATTTGTTTTTCATGATGTCCTTTCCTCCTTATTTCCCGCCGAAATCCTCTTCGATGCCGCCGCCGGCTTCTTCGCCCGAGGCGATCCCGCTCCCTAAGCTGGGGGCGATGTCGAGCTCCTCCAAAGCGGAGAAGGAATACTTATCGGAATCGCTGTAGGAATAATAGGAGCTGGAGTTGTACTTCCCGCCCATGGTGACGGAGAGGATCTCGCCCGTGTCCGGAGAGAGCACCAAAGTCGCCCGGAGGTAGGACCAAGGGGTGTTGGTGACCGCGCAGGTCGCGCCTAAGGTCGCCACGAAGCCATCGCCCTTGTTGAGCTGCCCCTCGGCCTGGAAGGTGAGCGCCTCATCGGTGAGGGAGACGAATTTCCAGGAATCGAGGGCGATCATCGTCTTGAGGTTGTGTTTGGCTAGATCCTCGCTGACCCCGCTCGTCCCTTCGCTTTCCTTGTACTTCCAAGCCGAATCCAAGTAGTGGAGGGGATAGGTGAAGCCGTCTTTGACGAAGGCGCCGACGCACTTGCTGGCTTCTTTGCCCTGAAGTCCGTAATAGCCCTCCCCGGCGACGTAAGCCATCGCGTAGTCGTTGTTTTCGTAGCTAGCGGAGAACTTATACCCATCGACGTGGGTCAAAGCGTCCAAATCCAAAGCCCGGGCGAAGGAAAGCCCGGAATCGGGCAGGGCGTTCCCATTGAGGGTCCCCTTGGCCAAAACCGCTTTCCCGTCCAGCGTCGCGGGGATGGTCAGGTTCGCGCCTCCCCCGACCAAGGCATAGCCATCTTCCGCTTTGCTCAGATAGGCTTCCCCGAGGGAAACCCCGTCTTCGTAAAGCTGGGCGGCCTTGCCCCCGTTGAGGCGGAGGGAATACGTCTTGCCCCCGGTGGAGGCTTGGTAGAAGCCCTTCCCGGAGAGGAGTCCTTCATAGGAAGAAGCGGTGTTGAGCGATTCCCCCGAGCAGGTGAAGCGGAGGGAGATCGAATCGACTTCCCCTTCTTCCTCCGCGCTTAAAGCGAAATAGTCCGGGGCGTCCCCGTCGAAGGCATAGGCGACCCCACTCTGCAGAACGTTCTCGCGGATCAGATTGTCCGCTTCCCATCCCCAGGAAACGCTCAAAGAAGCCCCTTCGGAGAAAGTGACCTCGATGCTTTTGAGCTGATGGATGATGGTGGAATTGGCGAGCTTCGCCCCTTTGGCGAATTTCGCGTATTTCCCTTCGGCCTTGCTGAGGCCCTCGCTCAGGAATTCAAACGAATTTCCCAGCTTCGATGAGGCGATTTGCTTCTTCCCTTCTTGAAGCGCGTTGTCCTCAACGCCGAAATCGATGCCCCACTCAACCTCTTGCCCGTTGGCCGGGATAAGCCCGGCTTTGTTCGAGGCGAAGGCCCCGACCCCGGCCAAAGCCAAGGCGGAAAGCCCCAGAGCGGAGAGCATGATGGAAGATTTTCTGTTCATGTTTTCCTTTCTTTCTCTGCATCGCAAAGAAAATCAACGGGTTAAAAATAGTATCGCGTCAAAACTAATCAAGGAGGAATCTTGCGAATTTCGGGAAAAAAGGAAAGAAAACCGCCCCGCAGGGCGGCTTGCTAGTCCAATGGATGCTCTTCGTAGACGTGGGGGACCTTCGGTTCCTCCTGCTTTTCTTCGCTTTCTTCTTTCTTCCTCGCGGGCTTTTCCTGCGCCTTTTTCGGGGCTTCCTCCGCCTCCGGCTTGACGATCTCCCTGAGGAGACTGGCGTAGGAGGTCAGGTCCTGAAGGCCGCTGGGGACGATGATCTTGGTGACTTTGCCCTCAGAGACTTTCTCTAAAGCCTCGAAGCTGCGGAGGGAGAGGGCCTCCTTGCTGGGATTAACCTCGTTGATCATCCGGATGCCGTCGGCTTCGGCTTTCTTTAGGAGCAATTCGCCCTCCGCTTGGGCCTTCTTGATCTTGAGGATCGATTCCGCCTCCGCCTCGGCGGCTTTGATCTTGGCTTCCTTTTCGGCATCGGCGTTGAGGATGGTGGCTTCTTTGTGCCCCTCGGCGATCGTGATGGCGCTGGTCTTCTGCCCCTCGGCGATGAGGATCTTCTCCCTCTTCTCGCGCTCGGCCCTCATCCGCTTCTCCATGGCCTCTTGGATGCCCCGGACGGGGGATGTTCTTCACCTCGACGCGGGTGACTTTGATCCCCCAGGGATCGGTGGCTTCATCGATGATCGCCCGCATTTTGTTGTTGATGAAGTCGCGGGAAGTCAAGGTGTGGTCCAAATCCAAATCCCCGATTAGGTTGCGGATCGTGGTGGCGGTGAGGGCTTGGATGCCGGCGATGGGGTTTTCGACCCCGTAGCAGCAAAGCTTGCTGTCGGCCACCTGGAAGAAGACGATCGTGTCGATCTGCATGGCGACGTTGTCTTTGGTGATGACCTGCTGAGGCGGGAAATCGTAGATCTGCTCCTTCCGGGAGACCTTCTTGGCGATCCTGCTGAAAATGGGGAGAACGTAATGGATGCCGGCGGTCGGGGTCCGGGAGCATTTCCCCAATGTCTCGACGACGCATTCCTCGGTCTGGCGGACCGCCTTTATCCCCGTCAGGAAGAGGATGATCAAGAAAAGCGCGACGCGAGAAACACGACGGCGATGGGATCCATAGAGGCCCCCCTTATTCCTCTTCAGTGTAACAAGCAAAGCGATTTGCCTAAGAGGGCGAATTTGAAAGATGCATTCGCATAAGGTAACCTTAAGGCCAATAGGGCACGATTATGAAGAACAAAAGCAAAAAAAGGAAAGTCTTGGCGATCCTCGGCGGAGTCCTCGCCGGCATCGTCTTGATCTCCTCCGCCTTCCTAGGCATTCTCACCGCGATTTCCTTTTCCAGGAGCCTGCCCACCCACGCGACCGAGAAGATCGAAAACCCCACCGGATTGGTCCAACAGAAAGGGAAGGCCCTCTTCGACAAGAACGGGGACTACCTTCTTTTGCGCGGGGTCAACGTAGGCAACCTGCTCGTGAGCGAATCCTGGCTCTCGCCCTTTGGGGCGGGGGAAAGCCTCGACCAAAACGGGGACCCCATCCTCGACCACGATTCCCTGCCCACTTATCCCGAGCTCCCCATGGAAGAAGCCATCCAGGCCTTTCGTTCCAACCCCAACCTCGATGAGGAGCAAAAAGGGGAGCTCATCCGGCTTTACCGCGACTCTTGGTTCGGCGAAGAGGATTTCGCCTTGGTCAGGGAAATGGGCCTCAACCTCATCCGCCTGCCCTTTTATTGGCGGGATATCCTGGAGGAAGACTATCGCCGGAAAAAGGAGGAGGAAGCCTTCGCCTATCTGGATTCCTTTTTGGAGAACTGCAAGAAGAACGGCCTTTACTGCATCCTCGACCTCCACGGGGCCCCGGGCAGCCAAAACGCCTATGAGCATTCCGGGGATCTATCCAAAGCCGACCTCTGGAAGGAGGAGCGCCACCAAGAAGCCACCGCCGACCTCTGGGCCTACATCGCCTCCTATTATAAGGATAAGCGGCCGGACCTAGCCCCAAGCATCGCCTCCTTCGATCTGCTCAATGAGCCCTGCACCAGCTACGAGAACCCCGGGGATGGGACCGATCCCAGCATCGCCTACCCCGTCTACGACCGCATCTACAAAGCCATCCGCGCCACCGGGGATCAGCACGTCATCACCATCGAGGGCATGTGGAGCTACGATTCCTTCCGCGATCCCAAGGACTACGGCTGGACCAACATCCTGCATGAGACCCACATGTACAACTGGGACCACGAGAAAGTCCCTTATTGGCTCTTCAACGACTACCACGAGCTGAGGAACTGGGGGCATGATTACGACGTGCCCATGTTCATCGGCGAGTTCACTTTCTTCGAAGACGGGGAAGCCTGGAAGAAGCAGCTTTCCTTCTACCAAAAGCGCGGCTATTCCTGGGCCATGTGGACCTACAAAGCCGCGGTGACCGGCTGGTGGACCACCTCCTGGTCGATCCTCACCCAGAAGCTCGACCTCCGGGGCGGGAAAAGGAAAGCCAACCTCAAAGAGGGCACCTACGAGGAGCTGAAGGAAGCGGCCGAGAAGTGCGCTTCGCGATTCTGCCAGAAGTCCAATACCTACAACTACATCCTCGATTTCCTCGCCGAATAGAACTTTCCATTGAGGATTGGCGCGCCCTTTGCTAACCTAAGCTGTTGTGAAGGGGAGAATGGAAATGAAAAAACCTCAAAAATGGATCGCCTTGGCCCTATTGGGCATCCTTTCCGCCTGCTCGATGGAGCCCTCTGCGCCTGCGGGGAGCGGAAGCGGCGGCGGGGAGCAATCCTCCCAAGCCCAGGCGGACGCCTCAGAGGAAGCCCCCTCTTCGGAAGAGGCCCCATCCTCAGAAAGCAACCCTTCTTCGGAAGATTCGCCCAAAACCCCCAATTGCTATGCCTTGCTTTCCGATCTGACTGCGCTGAAAGGGGCCGAAGAGGTGATCCTCGTGGCCAAAAACGGCTCTTCCTACGTCGGCTATACCGGCAAAGAGATCGGAAACACCCCTTGGTATCACGAAGCCAAGGATCTGGGAGCCTATTCTTCCGGCGAGCTCAAGCTCAGCGAGGGCCTCGCCTCTTTGAAGCTGTCCTTCTCCTCCGAGGACGAAGCCACCATCCAATCCTCCTACGGCTACCTTTGGTCGGGGTATGCGCAGGGAAGCGATGGCAAAAGCCACGCCAACATCGGCCACCAAACCTCCCCCTGCGCGTTCACCTTCATCCCCTTAGGGGGCGGGGCATTCCAAGTCAAGAGCCCCGAGTCGACCTACCTGGAGTACTATAACGGCCATTTCTGCGCGGCCACCGAAAAGCATAAAGCGGCCGCGAGCGTGTATTTCTACGCCCCATCCTACAAAGAGATCCCCTCCTCCGAAGAGGACAGCCAAGGCCCCTCGACCTCGGAATCCCTCCCGGACGTGGACCCCAGCTCCTATTGGGAGAGCGTCGACATCAGCCTGATCGGGAACGCCCTCCGCAAGAGCCTTCAAACGGCGATCAAAAGCTATAAGACCAGCTCCACAAGCTACAACGAATGCTTGGACGTCGGCGCCGCGGCGGCATCCTATCCTCTCGGATCGAGCAAGTTCGTCCCCTTCTACCATAGCGCCCCCAATAGCGGGTTCGGCGGATCGACCACCGTCAGCCAAGGCTCCTGCAACAGAGAGCACACCTGGCCCAATTCGCGCGGATGCGGGAAAAAAACCGGACCCGCCGCCGACCCCTTCATCATCCGCCCGACTCTCAAAGAAGAGAATTCCTCCCGCAGCAATAAGTTCTATGGCGTCGACTCCGGCACCTGGGACCCCGCTTCCTGCGGCTTTGAGGGATCCCGGGGCGAATCCGCCCGCGTCATCCTCTACGCCGCCACCGCCTATTACGGCACCTGCGGAAGCGGGGGGTCCAGCAACGGGAATAAGCCCTTGGAGCTCGTCGACAAAACCACCGACGCCCAGGACAACCACACGATGGGGAGGCTTTCGACGCTTCTGAAATGGAACCGCGAGTATCAGCCCAACGACATGGAGAAGCAGATCAACGATTACCTCTACGACCACGGCTATGGCCGCAACCCCTTCGTCGACAACCCCGAATTCGCCGATCGGATCTGGACAAACTCCGGAATCCGCGCCTAAACGCCTGTTGATTTTACAAACGACGGCCCTTGGTAACCGCTTTCATCAAAACGGAAATCCCGATGGGGCCGTCTTTTTTTCGCCAAACCCCTTTTTAAGGCGCTTTCCTCGTGGATAAACGCGCTTTGATTGACTAAAATGCAACCGTGAAAACAAAAGGTGCGGAAAATGCTAGACATCGGCAGAAGGCCTAGGCCTTTTCAGCGTTTCTTCGCCCCGAAAAAGGAGAAAAAATGAAAAAGAAATCGATCCTTCTTCTTGGACTGGCTACCTTAGCCATGTCGTTTGGAACCCTCGCCGCGGTCGGCGCGGCCAATGTCTTCAACGGGGATGCTACATTAATCAAAGCGGCGGATGAGCAAAGCAAAGACATTGCTTTGACTTTTTCAAAGGAAACAAGCTTGAAAAACGTATCCGGATACACGGACTCTTGGGACGCGAAGACTGCTGACGGGTCTTATTTGTTTACTCTTTCGAAATTTAACAACAATTCTTTCAATAATAACTGGACATACGTGCGCTGTGGGAACAAAAAAACGGCTGGGATTGCAACCATTGTCACAAAAAGCGCGCTCAGTATACCCGTTTCCAAAGTTGCTCTTACAATTGACGAGATCGACGCATCGTTCGTAAACTCTATCTATCTCGAAACCTCTTCGGATAATAAAACTTGGGGTGATAAGGTTGCATTAACGAGTTTGACTACAGGCGTGGGAACGCTAGAAATTGCAAATCCTGCCACTGACCTTTTCTACAGGATTTCATTTGACTGCAAAAAAGGCTCCGGCAACGGTTTCGTTCAATTGTCCAAGGTTTTGTTTGTTGCCGGTGAAGAGTCGACTGAGCCTTCCCTCGCCATCGATGGCGAAGCAGACATAACCCTCAAAACAGGCGAAACCGCCGAGTTTGCATTTAAAGCAAAGAATCTTCCGGAAGGCGCTCTCTTCGAAGCTGCCGCCGAAGACGAAAATGTCGCCGTTATCACAGTCAAAGAAGACAAAACCGGCGTCGAAATCCTGGCAGGGGACAATGCGGGGAAAACCGCCTACAAAGTGACCGCCAAAGATTCTACCGGAAACGAAGTCGCTTCCTGCACTGGAACTATCACGGTTTCTGTTGCCCCGACTTCCGTTGCTATCACGGGCTTTGAGGACAATGCCGCTTTGAAACTTGGCTCTTCCATTCAGCTCTCTGCCTCCGTTGCTCCGGAATCCTGCTCCCAGGAAGTGGTTTGGACCGTCAGTGATGCTTCCATCGCATCCGTTTCCGAAACGGGTCTTTTGACCATCAACCAATATGGAAACAAAGAAGGCGGCTATTCCGTTTCCGCCGCTTCCAAAGCCGATTCCACCATCCTTCAGACCCTTCATTTCACCATCGACAACGAGTTCGCCATTTCCGAGCTGCTTTCCCCCGATGGCACAAATTACCCCGGCAACCTAAAAGAAGGAATGATGGTTTCCACCGTCGGAACCGTCTCCGCCATCGAAGACAAGAGCGTTTTCATCCAGTCGAAGGGGTATGGGATTATGCTGTATACCAAAGGCGAGGAGCTCGCCTCTTTGAAGCTTGGCGACGGAGTCAAAGCCAGCGGAGAACTTAAGATACATAATGGTTTGACGGAGTTGACGAATCCCTCTGCGACAAAAGACGATTCGATCAAAGAGGAAATCATTCCGGTTGAGCTGACTGCCGAGAACGCTCCCAAATACGAATCCGTGGGATCCTTGATGTCTGCGACAGGAGCTGTTTGCCAAGAGGACAAAACTCTTTCCGGCACGAAAAACGTTGAAGTCAAATTCTTGTTGGCCGATGGAAAAACCTCCTTTGTTGTTTATATCAAAGGCGCCTTGGTTTCTCAGATTGCGAAAACCTTCGGGAGTTTCAAGAAGGATGTCGCCTACGACATTATCGGCGTGAAAGTAATCTACAATGGAAAATTAGAGCTCGTCATCGACACGGGCTGCTCCTATTACAAAACCGGCGCCAAGGAAGTCGACTCCTTCATTGCCGCCAACATCACCCCTTATAAGGGAGCTCCGGCAGAAGGGGATACCTGCAAGGCCAAAGCCCAGCGTGCCCTCGATGCCTATAACGCCATGTCCGAAGAAGCGAAGAAGCTCTTCGATGAGGATAGCGCCTACGCTGCGGACAAAGCCATCTATGAGTATTGGCTCGCCAACAGCGGGATCTCCGCCAAGCTGAACCTCAACAACGCGCCCTTCAGCAGCAAGACCGCCGAATGGGCTTCCACCGGCGCCATGGCCGTCGTCTCGATTGCGGCGGTGGCTCTATCTTTGGGTGGGCTCCTCTTCTTCGCCAAGAAGCACAACTGATCTCCTTCTAGAACCTAGCGGCCCAACACGGGCCGCTTTTTTCTTGCTAATAAAATGTGCAAAAAAACGTCAATGAAAAATAGAATCAAAGAGAGATTGCATGAAAATTTCGCATCGTAAGCGCTTCCATTTTCTTTGTAACCCCTTACAAAAACCATCGATGAAAGCGGCGAAATATCAATTTACCTTCTTACCGAATGAAACCGGTAAACAGGTGAATGAGTAAAACGGTAATAAAATACCTTTTCATTGATTTTGTTTATTCCAACGCCTAGTATTTCATTCGGTAAAGGATTAGCGAAAGGAGCTAAGGCGATGATCAATCGATTCTCGAACAACCAGTTGGGGCGTTATCCGATCTACTTGAAGTACTTCAAAGAGCTTCTTGGCGATGGGGTGGAGTTCGTCTCCTCTCCCCGCATCGCCTCGAAGCTCGGCTATAGCGAGGAGCAGGTGAGGAAAGACCTCCAAGCAGTCTCCTTGGAAGCCGGACGCCCCAAGAAGGGCAGAAGCGTCAAGCAGCTGGTGGAGGATCTGGAATCCTTCCTCGGCTACCACGACGCGGCCAGCGCCGTGCTGATCGGATGCGGCCACCTGGGATCGGCCCTTCTGAACTTCCCCGCGTTCCAGGAGATGGGGCTTGAAATCCTCGCCGCCTTCGACGCCGACCCGAATCTGATCGGGAAAACCGTCGGGGGGAAGATGGTCTTCTCCATCGAGCGCCTTCCGGAGCTGATGGGCCAATTGAACGCCAACATCGCTATCCTGACCGTCCCCGCGCCCCACGCGCAGCGGGTCTGCGACCTGGCCGTCGAAAGCGGGGCCAGGGCCATCTGGAACTTCGCCCCGGTCCAGCTGGAGACGAAAGAGGGCATCGTCGTCGAAAACGTCAATCTCGCTTCTTCGCTGGCCGTGCTCAGCCACCGGCTCAACGTCGAACTTGCCAAGGAGGGAAAATAACAATGGCAGAAGCTAAGAAAACCTTGACCCCAGAGGAAATCCAGGCCAAGAAAGACGCCGCGAACAAGGAAGTGGACGAATTGGTCCAGAAGGGGCTGAAAGCCTTGGACGAATTCGCTTCCTTTGACCAGGAGAAAATCGATTACATCGTCGCCAAGATGTCCGTCGCCGGGCTTGACCACCATGGCATCCTCGCCCGCCACGCCATCGAGGAGACCCACCGCGGGGTGTTCGAGGACAAAGCCACCAAGAACCTCTTCGCCTGCGAATACGTGGTCAACAACATGCGCCACACCAAAACCGTCGGCATCATCTCCGACGACCCGGTGACCGGCATCACTGAGATCGCCGAGCCCGTCGGGGTCGTGGCCGGCATCACCCCGGTTACTAACCCGACCTCGACCGTCATCTTCAAATCGCTGATCGCCATCAAGACGCGCAACCCGATCATCTTTTCCTTCCACCCCTCTTCCTTCCATTGCTCGAAGGAAGCGGCGCAGGTGATGCTTGAGGCCGCCGTCTCCGCCGGCGCCCCCAAAAACTGCATCCAATGGATTGAGCACGGCTCGATGGAAGCGACCTCGGCTTTGATGAACCATCCCGGCGTGGCCACCATCTTGGCCACCGGAGGCAACGCCATGGTCAAAGCCGCCTATAGCTGCGGCAAGCCCGCCTTGGGCGTCGGGGCCGGGAACGTTCCCTGCTACATCGACCGCTCCGCCGACCTCCCCCAGACCGTCAACGACGTCGTCTTGTCCAAAGCCTTCGACAACGGCATGATCTGCGCCTCCGAGTCCGCGGTGTTCATCGATGAGCCGATCTATGAGGAGGCCAAAGCCCTCTTCCAGAAATACCGCGTCTACTTCGCTAAGGAAGAAGAGATCCGCAAACTGGAGAAGTTCATGTTCGGCGTCAGCAAAGGCGAAGCCGGAGTGGAGAATGCCAAACTCAACCCGGCCGTCGCCGGCATGAGCGCCAAAAACATCGCCAAGAACGCCGGGTTCGAGATCCCCGACGGCTGCCAGATCATCGCCGCCGAAGTCAAGGAAGTCGGACCCAGCGAGCCGATGTCCCGGGAAAAGCTTTCCCCGGTGCTGGCCGTATACAAAGTCAAAGGCGCCAAAGAGGGATTCGAAAAGTGCGAGGCCATGCTCGAATTCGGCGGGCTTGGGCATACCGCGGCCATCCACTGCAAAGAGCAATCCATGTCCGACGCCTTCGGGGACAAAGTCAAAGCCATCCGCATCGTCTGGAATTCGCCTTCCACCTTCGGCGGGATCGGCAACGTCTACAACTCCTTCTTGCCCTCGCTCACCCTGGGCTGCGGCTCTTATGGCCATAACTCCGTCGCGGGCAACATCTCGGCGATCAACTTGCTGAACATCAAGAAAGTGGGGAAGAGGAGAAACACCATGCAATGGTTCAAGGTTCCGCAGAAAATCTACTTCGAGCGCAATTCCATCCAATACCTGAAATCGGCCAAAGACGTGGATAAGGTCTTCATCGTCACCGACCACTCCATGGTCCAGCTCGGGTTCCTGAAGAAGATCACCGACCAGCTCGCCCTTCGCCGCAATCCGGTCACCTATCAGCTCTTCGACGAGGTCGAGCCCGATCCGGACATCTCCACCGTCCGCAAAGGCGTCGAGCTGATGAAGGAATTCCAGCCCGACACCATCATCGCCTTGGGCGGAGGCTCCGCCATGGACGCCGCCAAAGGCATGTGGATCTTCTATGAGCACCCCGAAGTCGATTTCAACGACCTCAAGCAGAAGTTCATGGACATCCGCAAGAGGGCGTTCAAATATCCCGAGCTCGGCAGGAAGAGCAAGCTGATCTGCATCCCGACCACCTCCGGCACCGGGAGCGAGGTCTCCCCCTTCGCCGTCATCTCCGACAAAGCCAACCTCAAGAAATATCCTCTGACCGACTATTCCTTGACCCCCTCCATCGCCATCGTCGACCCTGAGTTCACCACCAACATCCCGCCCCGGTCCACCGCCTATACGGGCATGGACGTGCTGACCCACGCCATCGAGGCCTATACCTCGGTCATGGCGAGCGACTTCACCGACGGGCTTTGCCTTGAGGCGATCCAGCTCGTCTTCGAGTATCTGCCCCGCGCGGTCAAAGACGGCGCCCATGACCTCAAGGCCAGGGAGAAGATGCACAACGCCGCCACCATCGCCGGCATGGCCTTCGCCAACTCCTTCTTGGGCTTGGTCCACTCCCTCGCCCACAAGATGGGCGGCGAGTTCCACACCATCCACGGCCAAACCTGCGGCATCCTTTTGCCCCACGTCATCCGCTATAACGGCACTCAGCCGACCAAGCTTGCCCTGTGGCCGAAGTACGAGGAGTACCAGTGCGACAGGAAGTACCAGAACATCTGCCGCGCCCTCGGCATCAAAGCCGACACCCCGGAAGAGGGGACCAAGAACCTCGCCGACGCCGTCTTGGCGCTAGGCAAGGAAATCGGCATGGACATGAACTTCCAGTCGATTATCCCCGACGAAAAGAACTATAATGACCACCTAGAGGAGTTGGCGTATCTGGCCTACGAGGACCAATGCACCCCGTGCAATCCCCGCGAGCCCATGGTCGAGGACATGGTCCAGATCATGAAAGACGCCTATAAAGGGAACTGATGGATCAGATTGAACTTGCCATTTGCGTCGGGAGCTCTTGCCATTTGAAGGGCTCCCGGGAAGTCATTTCGGCCTTGAAGGAGGAGATTTCCTCCCGCGGGCTGGAAGGAAAAGTCGAGCTGAAGGCCGCCTTTTGCCTTGGCCAATGCGGCCACGATGGGGTCAGCGTGTCCGTGGACGGGAAGATCGTCCCGGGCCTCACCCCGGAGAAAGTGCCTTCGTTCTTGGAGGAGGAAGTCCTCCCCAAATTGGGCTAGTTCAGCAGAGCCCCCCGTTTTCGGGGGGCCTCTTTGTCGGAGGAGAAGATGAACGACGTTTTGAAGAACGCGGAAAACGATTGCCGGAGCTGCTACAAATGCATCCGCTTCTGCCCGGTGAAGGCCATCTCCTTTTCGGAGGGGCAGGCCAAGATCCTGCCGAATTCCTGCATCTACTGCGGGAATTGCTTTTCGGTCTGCCCGCAAGCCTGCCCGCAGATCCGCAGCGACGTCGAGCTCGCCTTTTCCTTGCTGAAGCGGGGGGATTGCTATGCCTCCTTGGCCCCAAGCTTCCTATCTTCTTTCCCCGGGGCTGGGCTTGCCGGCATGGAGGAAGCCCTCAAAGCGCTTGGTTTCTCCGGGGTGGAGGAAACCGCCCGGGGGGCCAAGCTCGTCAAGGATCGTTACCAACAGATTCTGGCCACGGGGGAAAAGGACGTCCTGATCTCCTCCTGCTGCCCTTCGGTCAACCTGCTCATCCAAAAGCATTGCCCCGAAGCCCTTCCCTATTTGGCCGAAGCCCCTTCCCCCATGGAAGCCCACGCCAAACTGCTGAAGCGGGAGCATCCCGGATGCTCCGTCGTCTTCTTCTCCCCCTGCATCGCCAAAAAGCAGGAGGCGGATTCCTCCTTCGGGACGGTCGATGCCTGCCTCACCTTCCTTGAGCTGCAGTCGATGCTCCGCGAAAAAGGCATCGAAATCCCCC
>DCMK01000019.1:0-1036 GCA_002321395.1 Caryophanales bacterium UBA1624 | reverse complement strand
GCCTGAATCCCCCTCATGGGGGAAAAGAAGGAAGAAGGCTCGCGGACGCGCCTCTTCCCCCAAGAAGGCGGCATCTTGGATTCGATGGAGAAAAGGGAGAAGGGATACGACTACCTTTCCGTCTCCGGGGTCGAGGATTGCCTCGCCGTCCTGGAGGAGATCAAGAAAAGGAACGTCCACCATGCGTTTTTGGAGATGAGCTCCTGCCACCTATCCTGCCTGAACGGCCCCGCCCACGTCCGGGGCAAAAAGAGCCCGTTGCTTGCGGAAGTGGCCTTGTCGCGCTTTGCTGGGAAGGGGGATTTCCCCGTCCCCGGGCTCGAAGAAGGGGGGATGGAGAAAGAATTCGCCCCCTTGCCCCAAAGTAAGAAGGAATTCGGGGAAAAGGAAATCGAAGCGGTGCTCCGGAAAATCGGGAAGAACTCCGCGAAGGACGAGCTCAATTGCTCCTCCTGCGGCTATCCTAGCTGCCACGAGAAGGCCAAAGCCGTTTTGGAAGGCAAGGCGAACCTAGAGATGTGCCTGCCCTTCCTGATGGAGAAAGCCACCAGCTTCGGCAGCGACATCGTCGAATATTCCCCCAATGGGATCCTGGTCCTCAACGAGGATGGGACGATCCAGCTGTCCAATCCGGCCATGGCCGCGATCCTCGGGGTGCCCGCCCCAAGCGCCCTCCTCGGGAGAGGCGTCCAAGAATTCCTCGACCCCGAGCTTTTCTTCCTCTCCCTCTCCGGGGAGAACACGCGCCTGAAGAAAATGAGCCTTCCCAATGGGAAGATCGTGGAGGCCACCATCCATTACGACGAGAAATTCCACATCATCCTCGGCTCCCTTCGCGACGTGACCGACCATGAGCTCCGCAAAGCCAGGCACCTGAAGGACGCCGAGGAGACCGCTCGGGTCACCTCCGAGGTCATCGACCGCAACATGGAGGCCGTGCAGAAGATCGCTCAGCTTTTGGGCGAATCCGCCGCCGAGACCAAACTGGCCTTGACCCGGCTCAGCCAAACCATCCAGGACCGCAAAGGGGGCGGAA
>DCMK01000013.1:53979-54250 GCA_002321395.1 Caryophanales bacterium UBA1624 | reverse complement strand
CGCAGGGTGTCGGTGTCGTTGGTGTAGCGGCTCATGATGTCGCCGTGCTCGTTGGTGTCGAAGTAGCGGATCGGCAGCGTCTGCTGATGCGCGAACATGTCGTCACGGATCTTCTTCAGCGTGCCTTGTTCGACGGCGACGATGAGCCACTGCCACAGCCAGCTGCAGAAGATGCCGGCCACGTAGAGGCAGGCCATCAACGTCAAGGCGCGCATCAGAGGACCCCAGTCGGGGTTCTTGGCGCCGACCAGCGGCAGGATGTAGCTGTCGA
>DCMK01000013.1:21810-53874 GCA_002321395.1 Caryophanales bacterium UBA1624 | reverse complement strand
CCACTTGTATTGGAAGATGTAGCCGAAGATGCGCCTGGTGGTTCCGGGGGCCGCCTTCTGCGGCCCCTTCGGCCCGCCGTGCATCTTGGCGTCGGGACGCTCGGCCGCGTCATCCGTCTGCGGGCGCTTGGCCTGCGGACGTCCGGTCTGCGTCGTGGTTGTGTTCGTAGTCATATTCGTCTTGGTTGTTTCGCTCATATCGATGCCTCCTTTCACTGGAGTTCCTCGGGCTGGGCCTGGTTCTTGGTCTGCGACTCGTAGATGGAACGGTACTCGTCGCAGGTTCCCAGCAGTTCCTCATGCGTGCCGGAGGCCATGATGCGGCCTTGGTCCATGACGAGGATCATGTCGGATTCCTGCACGGAGGCGACGCGCTGGGCGATGATGATCTTCGTGGTGTCGGGGATCTCGTTGTGGAACGCCTCGCGGATCAGCTTGTCGGTCTTGGTGTCGACGGCCGAGGTGGAGTCGTCGAGGATCAGGATCTTCGGGTTTTTCAGCAAGGCCCTGGCGATGCAAAGCCTTTGCTTTTGGCCGCCGGAGACGTTGGTCCCACCCTCATCGATCGGGGTGTCATACCCTTTGGGGAAGGTGGAGATGAATTCGTCCGCGCAGGCCAAATGGGCGGCTCTCCGGATCTGTTCATCGGTCGCGTTTTGATTGCCCCAAAGCAAATTGCTCTTGATGGTTCCTGAGAACAGGACGTTTTTCTGCAAAACGACGGAGACGGCGTCGCGGAGGGCGGTCAGATCGTAATCCTTCACGTTGACTCCGCCCACTTTGACCTGGCCTTCGCTTGCGTCGTAAAGGCGGGCGATGAGGGAAATCAAGGTCGACTTAGCGCTCCCGGTCACGCCAAGGATACCGACCGTGGACCCGCTTTTGATGTGCAAATCGATGTCGTGGAGGGTGTCTTTCTCCGCCGTGGCGGAATAGCGGAAGCTGACATGATCGAAATCCACCGATCCGTCTTTGACTTCCGTCACCGCGTTCTGAGGGGAAACGATGTCGGGTTTCTCAATCAAAACCTCAGTGATTCGCTCCGCGGAGTTCTTCGCGATGATGACCATGACGAAGGACATGGAGACCATCATCAGCGAATTGAGGATCATCATGATGTAGGAAAGCAGCGAGGTCAAAGCCCCCGTGGTGAATCCAGGATCGGCATCCCCGGACTTTTGGATGGCCAAAGCCCCGAAATAGGAAATCAAAAGCATGGCCGCGTAGACGGAAAGCTGCATCGCCGGGTTGTTGAAGGCGAGCAAACGCTCCGCGCGGATGAAGTTCTTATAGATGAAATAGGATACCTTGCCGAACTTCTGCGATTCGAAATCCTCCCTGCCGAAGGACTTCACCACGCGGATGCCGTTGAGGTTCTCTTGAACGGAGGCGTTCAAATCGTCGTAGGCGTTGAAGACGCGGACGAAGACGGGGTGAGTCACGATAGAAATGGAAAAGAGCACCGCGGCCAAGAAGGGGATGGTGGCCAAAATAATCAAGGACAATTCCCAGGATTTGATGCACGCCATCACAAAAGCCACCACCATCATCAAAGGAGCACGAACGACCAGGCGGAGGATCATCTGCACGGAGAATTGGACGTTGGTGACGTCCGTTGTCAAGCGGGTGACCAAAGAGGCCGTGGAGAATTTGTCGATGTTGGAGAAAGAATAATCTTGGATGTGGTAATACATCGCCTGACGGAGGTTCCGACCGAATCCGGCGGAGGCTTTCGCGGCGACGAATCCGGCGAGGATTCCGAATAGGCAGCTCGCCACCGCCATGCCCATCATGAGGCCGGACCACATCCAAACTTCGCCCAAATCGATGGGGTTCTCCTTCAAGGAGTCCACCAAATATTCGGAAAAGAATGGAATCAGGACTTCGCAGATGACTTCCAAGGCGACGAAGATCCAAGCTAGAACCACATCCAGCCAAAAGCCCTTCATATAAGAGAAAAGGGAACGGAAAATATGCAGCTTCTTGCTTGCGTTGATTGCTTCCTCGTCGCGCTGATTCACCGCGTTGAGGATCTGCTGATCCTCAGCGGTGGTTTCGATTTTTTTGCTCATGCTTCCTCCTTCTCTTTCATGGCTTTCATCAGTCGGGCGTAAATCGCCTCGAATTGCGCTTGTTCTTCTTCGCTCAGGGCGTTGTCCAAAATGGAATCGAACTCCTCAATGACCGGCGCGATTTCCTTTTGGTGTTCCATGCCTTTTTTGCCGAGGCGGATTATCTTCTTCCTTCGGTCCTCTTCGGTTGGGGCGAATTCGATGAACCCCTTCCTCTGCAAAGAGGAGAGGGTCTCGGAGACCGTGGACTTCTTCAGCTGGAAGGCGCGAACCAAGTCGCTGGAGATGACCCCTTCGTCCTGATAGTCGTAGATGTAACCCAAGAAACGGCCTTCCACGCGGCTGACATCTTTGGGCATCTTTTCGCTGTAGCGTTTCCGGAACAAAACGCGGAGCTCGCGGCCAAGGTCTCTGATTTTGGTGACGTTGGTGTCTTTGTTCATGGCTCTCCTCCTTCGTTAGGTACCGAACTATTTTCTACAAAGTCGGGCCGCCGTCAAGGGAAACCAATCAGAAAATTGCTTCTTTGTAGCAAGCGATCAGCTGCGGCAAGGAAATAGAGGCGTTGGCGGGGGAAGTCGACGGCAGGACTTTACGGGGAACGGGATACCTCATCGCTTGGAAAAGATCGTAATAATGGCCCGCGGCCTTCCCGTTGCAAAGCACCTTCTCGATCGAAGCCTTCGCAAAAATAGGGGATAAATCGCTGGGGCGGGGAGATCGGATGCTGGCGTCGCTGGAAGAGGCGATAAGGCATCCTTCCAAGGAATCGTATAAGGCGATTCCATGGCGAAGGCAAAAAGCGATCTTCCCTTCTTTGTCTAAGGGGACGTCCTCTCCGAAAACCCCGCCTAGGACGTTCCAAAAACGGTTCCGGGGATTCGCGTAGTAGAAATCCTGCCGCCGGGAAACCGCCGAAGGGAAAGAGCCCAAAATCAAAACGCGGGAGTTCCCATCGTAAATGGGGCCGAAGCCATGACTTTGGTATTCCTCAGCAGCCGCCACGGAGGATCACCCCATCCAAAAGACGTTCCACGTCATCCGAGGTTTTGATGTTCATCGCGATTTCGTTGCGGAGCTTTTTGTATCCCGGATACCCGGAAAAGAAATGCGGCAAAATCCCCCGCAATTCCTTCACCCCCACCCCCTCGCCCTTCAAACGGATGAGCCTGGTGGAAAAATCCTTCGCGTAACGCGCTTGGGTCACCGCATCCGGATCCGGCAGAAGGATGCCGTTTTCCAAATAGGAATTGATCTGCTTCACCAAGAAAGGATGCCCCACCCCTCCCCGGGCCACCATGACCGCATCGGCGTGGGTGATGTCCACCGCTTCCTTCGCCTTCTCCGCCGTGAAGATGTCCCCGGAGACGATCAAAGGAATCGAAAGCCTTTCCTTAAGCCCCGCGATCGCGCGGTAATCGGCCTGGCCCGAGTATCCTTGGGAACGGGTTCTGCAATGCACCGTAAGGGCCTGAACGCCCGCCTTTTCCAAAAGGGACGCCACTTCGAAGACATTGATGGAACCTTCGTCCCATCCCAAACGGATTTTTGCCGTGACGGGCTTTTGGGAAGCCTTCACCACTCCCGACATATATTCATACAAAGCTTGAGGATGCTTCAGCCAAGCCGATCCCGCCCCGGTTTTGACGACTTTCGTCACGGGGCATCCGAGGTTGATGTCCAAAACATCGTACCCGCCGTGGCGTTGGCAGATCTCGATCGCGGGGAGCGTGTGCTCCAAACTGAATCCGAAAAGCTGGATCCCAACCGGAGAATCTTCTTCCGAAGTCGCCAAATATTCGTAGGTCCTTTTGTTTTTATAGTCCAAACCGCAGTCGGAAACCATCTCGGTATAGGAAAGCCCGACCCCGAAGGGCTTCATGAATTCCCGGTACGCCAGCGTGGAGATCCCGGCCATCGGGCCGAGAACGACGCGGCCCCTTATTTCGAGGTTCCCGATTTTCATACGCCCTGTTTTACAGGAAAAAGGGGCAAGAAGAAAGCGCCAAGCTTCCGCCTGGCGCTGACATTCGCTTATTCGCCTTTCTTCGGAGAGGGATCTTTCGCTTTCGGAGCCTCGTCTTTCGGGGTTTCCGATTTCGTCTTTTCCTCTTTCGCCGGGGCGGAAGGTTCGTCGTCTTCTTCGACGGCGGGTTTTGTGCCGAGGAGCGAATCGATTTCCTCCGCGGTGATGGTTTCTTTCTCCAGAAGCGTCTCCGCGATCTTGATGACCTCGTCTTTGTGCTCGATCAGCAAATCGTGCGCCCGCTTATAGGCGGTCTCGATGATTTCGCGGACGGCTTTGTCGATTTCGTAAGCCACCTGAGTGGAGAAATTCTTTTGGGTAGACGCGTAATCGCGGCCGAGGAACACCGATCCGGTATCCCTTTCATATTGGATGGGGCCGAGTTCGGACATGCCGTATTCGGTAACCATCGAACGGGCCAAACGGGTGGCTTCTTGGATGTCGTTGCTGGCTCCCGTGGTGACGTCCCCGAAGAAGATCTCTTCGGAGGCGCGGCCGCCGAGGAGGCCGGTGATGCGGGCGATCATTTCGTTCTTGGTAAGGAGGAAGCGATCGTCTTCCGGAGTCATAAGGACATGGCCGCCGGTATTGCCGCGCGGGATGATGGTGATTTTTTGGACTTTGTCGGAGAAGGGAAGATTGATGCCAATGACGGCGTGGCCCGCTTCGTGGTAGGCCACTTCCTCCCTCTCGTGTTTGGACATGCCTTTGGAGGTTTTGGCCGGGCCGGCGATGCGCCGATCGATGGCCTCGTCGATATCGGCCATGCCGACGTCGGGTTTGCCTCCACGGACGGCGAGGATCGCCGCTTCGTTGAGGACGTTGTCCAAATCGGCGCCGGAGAACCCGACGGTCCGCTTGGCGAGGGCGTGGAAGTCGACGGAGGGGTCGATTTTCTTGTTCCTGGCGTGGACTTTGAGGATGGCTTCGCGCCCGGCGGCGTCAGGCAGGGAAACGGTGATCGTGCGGTCGAAACGCCCTGCGCGGCGAAGGGCCGGATCAAGGACGTCGTCGCGGTTGGTGGCGGCGATGACGAGGATGCCGGAGTTGGCTTCGAACCCATCCATCTCAACGAGGAGCTGGTTCAAAGTCTGCTCACGTTCGTCGTTGCCTCCGCCTAAGCCGGCGCCGCGTTGGCGGCCGACCGCGTCGATTTCATCGATGAAGATGAGACAAGGGGCGCTTTGCTTCGCTTTTTTGAACAAGTCGCGAACGCGGCCCGCGCCGACGCCGACGTACATTTCGACGAAATCAGAGCCGGAGATCGAATAGAAGGGGACCCCGGCCTCGCCGGCCACGGCTTTGGCCAAAAGGGTCTTCCCGGTGCCCGGGGGGCCGATCAGGAGGACGCCCTTAGGCAGCCTGGCTCCGAACTGGGAGTATTTCTTGGGGTCTTTCAAATAAGCGACCAGCTCGATCATTTCGGCTTTCTCGGCATCGCACCCTGCGACGTCGTCGAAGCGGACCTTCGTGTTGTCGGCCCTCCTGGCGGGGGACTTGTTGAAGGACATGGCCTGATTGTTGGCCCCGTTGACGGAGGCGTTGATGCGGGTGAAGAAAAGGACGCCGATCAAAAGGATGATCCCGGTAGAGATGAGGGTCGGACCCCAGGTGTCCCACCAAGAGACCTTAAAAGCATCGGTGTTGCTGAAAGAGGGGGAGATATTTTGATGGTTGTTGGCTTCGGCCCACTGCTTCGCGGTCTGGATGGCGGTGGCGAAGACGTCGTGGTAGGAGGCGTGCTCGACCCCGGCGATGGTGAAGGCTTCTTCCCATTCGCTTTGGCCGATGACGACGGAGAAGCGAACGAAATTGTTGTTGGCGTTGATGTAGGTGCCATTGACCGTCACGGCGCGATAGTTTTGGGAAGCATCAGCGGAGACGACTTTCTTTTTGGCTTTGGAATAGGCTTCGACGTCGTAAGTCGCGTAGGCGTCTCCGGTTTCATTGAGGACATATCCGATGTTGGAATCGATGTCCGATTCGGCCCACGTTTCGCCGCTTCCGGTGAACTGGGAGACGATCATCCAAACGAAAACGCCGATCGTGGCGGCCATCAAAACATAAGGCAGGATATAGGACAGTACGCTTCTTTTGCGCGGCGCGTTTCCATCATTCATTTTGGGGGTTCCTTTCTCTTCCTTATGAAGCCAGGAAGGCGGCCAAGGGGCCAGGGCTTTGGGTAATGTATCTCAAATTCCCGTTTATGCAAGGAGAATGAGTTCCAAACGTCAACGAATGCCGGTTTTCACCTTCAAGACCGAGGCATGGTATTCTTGAAAATTCCTCCGGTAACGGGGCACATAGACGATCTTGCCTTCCCTGTTCAAGAAAATGGGCCAGATCTCACGCAGGTCGATGGGCATGCCCCACAGGGAATAGAGCTTCCGAACCGGCTCCATATATCCATGGATCTTCACCCCATCGGATTGCACGGCGTTGCGGATGGTGAGGGGATAGTCCTCCGCCTTCAGCCCGCGGTCTTCGGCCCCGGAAGAGAAGTCCAAGCTGAACTCCGGGGTCTCTAATGCCCCAGGGCGGTCCAAAACATAGGTGTAGCGAATGAGATTGATGTCCTTCTCCAACGTCAAAACATCGTAATCCTTGACCAAAGAGTAGCCATCTTTCAACGGATAAACCCCGTTGCTTTGATCGCTCAGGCAGAAGTCGCGGATTTTGTCGAAATCCTCCGGCTTGAGCAAAATCGACGGAACTTTTTGGACGAAGCGGACCAAAGCGGAAGCGAAATCGTCTTTGGGCAAAGCGATGAGGGCCCGGATCTCAAGTTCGTTCGACTCCTCTTCGTCGTTTTTGAAAGAGGAAACGGACTTGAGGAGGCCGAGGGTCTCGTTGGCTTCCTCTTTCAGTTGGTTCAGCAGGTTCTCGCGGTCGATCTCGTTCAGCTTCGAGATTTGGTCTTTGCGGATCGAGGAGCGCGTCGTCTTGTCGAGGGCGCTCTCCGTGCCGGGATTGAAGGGGACGTTGTTCTCGACGTCGTATTCCAGCAAATCCTGTTTGGAAAAATCCAGGAGGGGCCGGACCAAGAGCATTCCATCATAGGTGGAGATTTTGCTGAGACCCAAGCTGATGATCGTCTGTTTCTTTTCCTTGGCCTTCAGATAGGCCTCCAGCAAATCGTCCTGCTCATGGGCCAGGAAAAGGGCGGATGCCTGATATTCGTCGTAGAGCTTTTTGTACCAAGAATAGCGGAGCTTCTTGGCCCAATCATGGAAGGATTCGCCCAAATGCATCTGCTCAGCCTGCGAGAGCGTAGAAGAATCCAATAAGCGGTAAACCAAGCCGTTCTTCTTGCAGTATTCGCCAAGCTTCCTCATGTCCTCGGTGGAGGAAGCGAACTTGTGGTAGTCGATCGCGGCGACCACGGGTTTGATGCCCTGCTTTTGGAGCATATCGAGCATCGCCATAGAATCCGAGCCGAAGCTCACCGAAGCGATATAGGTGGCTTTGGGGTCAAAATTGAAGTCAATCATTTCTCGTCCTCCTGCGTTAAAGTCTCATCCCGGATAATCTCATAGAGTTTCGCGGCGTCCGCTTTCGAGGCAAAGGGCCGGGTCTCTCTCACCGAAACGGTGATGCGCTTCCTCCCAAGCCTCAAAGTGAGAACGTCGTCGGGATTCACCTCCGAAGAGGGCTTCGCGGGCTTGCCGTTGATGGAGACGTCCCCATCGTCACAAAGCTGCTTGGCGACTTCCCTCCGCAGGATGAGTCTAGAGACTTTTAGGAATTTGTCGATTCTCACGGGCACAATCCTATCACAAAAAATCCCTAAAGGGATTCTTTGCAAATACCGTGTTTCAAAGCGAGCTTGTGGATTAAATCGAGGATCTTTTCCAAATCGTCCAGCCAAGTATCCCTTTTCGTCATGATCAGGCGAAGCTTCCGATTCAGGAAGGACATGCGGAAAATCTCCAAATAGCCGTTGAGGGAATTGAAAAGCTCATAGCCCATTCCGTCTTTGGAGGAAAAAGCGTCGGATAGGAAGACGTCAACCGTGTTCGGGTTTTCCGAAACCGAATCGAACTCCGGGGATTGAAGCATGATGTCAATCCGTTTTTTGCGGATCAAAAGAGAAACCTCTTTCGGCAATTTTCCATACACGTCCTTCATTTTTTTGACGTATTCTTTCAATTCCTTTTCGTTTTCTACGTCATCCAGCTCTTGGTAAAGCTCGATTTTATCGGAATCGTTAGCGTATTGCTTCGGGATATAGGCATCGATGTCGAAAAGCTTCTTCGGCGTCCTTTCCTTCGGCTGGACGCCTTTGGTTTTCTGTTCCACCGCCTCGTTGAGCATCTTCAAATACAGATCCAAGCCAACCGAATCGATGAATCCAGCCTGCTCAGGGCCTAGGATGTCCCCCGCCCCGCGAATCATCAGATCGCGCTGGGCGATTTTGTAGCCGCTGCCGAGTTCCGTGAACTCCTGGATCGCTTTGAGGCGTTTTTGAGCATCCTCATTCATGTTTTTCTGAGGTTTGTACATCAAATAGGCGTATGCGATTCGATTGCCGCGCCCGACGCGGCCCTTAATCTGATAAAGCTGAGCCAAGCCAAAGCGGTCGGCGTCCTCCACGATGATCATGTTCGCGTTGGGAACGTCGATCCCGTTTTCGACGATGGAAGTGCAGACCAAGACATTCACATCGCCATCGTAGAATTTCTCCATCACCGCTTCGGATTCTTCCCGGTCCATTTGCCCATGGACCACGCCGATGCGGGCGCCTGGGATCCGCTTTTCCATCTTAACGGCGACGTTGTAAATGGATTCGACGTTGTTGTGAACGTAGAAAACCTGCCCACCGCGCGCCAGCTCCTTCTCGATGAGCTCATCCGCGACGCTTTGCTTAAAAGGGGTGACGTAGGTTTGGATCGGCATTCTAGAAGGCGGAGCCGTATTGATTTCCGAGATTGGGCGGATCCCCACCAAAGACATTTGCAGGGTGCGAGGGATCGGAGTTGCGGAAAGGGTGAGGACATCAACGTCTTTTTTGAGCTCCTTGATCTTCTCTTTTTGCTCCACGCCGAACCTTTGCTCCTCATCGATGATCAAAAGCCCAAGGTCTTTGTAGCAAATCGATTTGGA
Source organism: Caryophanales bacterium UBA1624 (assembly GCA_002321395.1). Lineage (GTDB taxonomy): Bacteria > Bacillota_I > Bacilli_A > RFN20 > CAG-826 > Alloenteromonas. The sequence continues at coordinate 44,673 of DCMK01000013.1, read as the reverse complement.
AAGAAGCCGATGGGTGCCGATGACGAAATCGACTTTCCCGTCCGCGATGTCTTCGATCGTTTTCCGCTGCATATCCGCCGGAACGAGGCGAGAAAGCAAAGCGATCCTCACCCCAAAGGAGGAGAAACGCCTTTGGGCGACTTCGAAATGCTGCCGGGCCAAGAGGGTGGTCGGAACCAGCATCGCGACCTGCTTCCCCGCGTCGATCGCTTTGAAAGCGGCCCGGAAAGCGATTTCGGTTTTCCCGAACCCGACATCCCCGCAGATGAGGCGATCCATGATATCGGGGTTTTCCATATCGGCCTTGACGTCGTCGACGGCTTGCTGCTGGTCGGGGGTCAGTTCATAAGGGAACTCCCCTTCGAATTGTTTTTGGAGTTCATCGTCTTTGGGGAAAGAGAACCCACGAAGCTTGGCGCGGGCTCCGTATAAAGCGATCAAGCGGTCCGCCAATTCGTTGATCCGTTTTTGGATTTTCTCTTTGCGCTTTGTCCACTCCCCGCCGGAAAGATGGCTAAGCTTCGGGGCAGCCCCTTCCCTCCCCGCGTATTTCCGGACCAACCGGAATTGCTCCAAAGGGACGTAAAGGAACTCGTTCCCCGCATAAGCGATATGGAGGAAGTCGCGGTGAACCCCCTCCACTTCGATGGTTTTCACGCCTAAGAACTGGCCAATCCCATTGAATTCGTGGACAACATAATCCCCGGGCCTTAGATCTTCATAGCTCCGCAAAACCTGTGCGTTTTTGAACCGAGAGGTAAATCTCGTATTCACAGCCCGGTGCCCAAAAAGCTCATTGGAAGTCAAGTAGACGATCTTCAAGGACGGAATTTCGAACCCTTCGGAAAGCGGGGTTTCCGTAAGGCCGAGGCTCCCTTCGGGGAGTTCCAAGCCGTTTACGGGTTCATACCCCAAACCAGAATCCTTCAAAAAAGAAATCACCGTCTCCCTTTGGTGGGCATCGCCCAAAGAAAGGACGACTTTGTCGCCGGCGGAAAGATAGGTTTGGATCAAAGGGACGATGTTTGCGATGTTCCTCGAGGGGACATTGATGGAACGAACTTGGAAAGAATGGTCATCATACCCATTGGCGAAAGAGGTGCCATAAACGACTTTTTTCTCTTCCTTCACGGCTTGAGAAAAGGTCATGTATTGGCTGAGGTGGGATAGGCACTGCCCCTTCAAGAAGACCTCTTGAAGGTAATCGAACGCTTCGGCGGCCAATTGCTTCGTCGCGGAGGAGAAAGACTCTTTGTTCGTGATGTAGACCAAGTCGGGGTGAAAATAATCCAAGACGGAGTTGGCTTGCCCCAAGGCAAAGCCGTAGTAACGGTAAAGCTCGCTGCGATAATCATGCTCGATGAAAGCGTCAAGCATCAACTCGGCGTTTTGGGAAAGCAGCTCCGCCGCGTCTGGGGAGATCAGCTTTTTGTCCTTTTCCAACCGTTCTTTGGTTTTCTCCACGAAAGAGGCCAGCTCTTCGTCGCCGAGGAAAAGGTCGGTGGCCGGAAGAATCGTGGCTTCCTCTAGGCTCTTCTTCGATTCCTGGGAACGGGTGTTGAAAATACGGATCGACTCAATTTCGTCGCCGAAGAATTCGATGCGCACCGGATCGAGGTAAGAGACCGAATAAACGTCAAGGATGTCGCCTCGGGAGGCGAATTGGAGGCTCTTGTCGACATGGGACGCCGCTTGGTACCCCATATTCAGAAGCCTTTCCTTCAAAGAAGGGAGGTCGAAGGAATCGCCGACTTTGAAATGGATCGTCTCCTCTTCAAAGCGAGAGGGGTTTGGAAGATATCGAAGCAGCGCGGAGGGATGGGTTACGAGGATCTTCTTCTTCCCTTGCTGCAGTTGGCCCAGAGCGTAAAGGCGTTGGGAAAGGAGTTCCCGCGAAGAAGAAAGGGCCTCCGCCCGGAGAAGCTCATCGCTGGGGAAAAAGACGACGTCGTCTTCGTCAAGGAAATTGAGCAAAAACTCATAAAGCTTCTGCGCGGAATATTGATTTGGGCTGACGAGGGCGTAATTCCCTGGTTTCTGTTTGAAAACGGCGGCGAAAAGAAGGCCGGCCCCCAAAACTTCGTCCACGACGAAGGATCCCTTTCGTTTTAGCAAGGGGGCTACGGTTTCCGAATCGAATATCTCTTTGAGAAGGTCTTTCGATTGCATGCCAATCAACCGTTGTAATGGTTCATGGAGTAGGGGAACCCCTTGAGCAAAGCATCCCGAATTGCCTTCGCGGCCTTCGTGATTCCTTCATCGATCGCGGCTTTTTCATCTCCGCTTGGTTTTCCGAGCACCCAATCCGCGCCGGAATGGGGCGGTTCTCCAATGCCGATGCGAATCCTTGGGAAAGCATCGCTATGAAGGTGGTTGATGATGGATTGCATCCCCTTGTGGGAACCACTGCTACCCGCGGGGCGGAGACGAAGCTTCCCGGGCGCCAAGGCCATGTCATCGTAGACGACCATTAGATCCGCGACGTCGATTTTGAAATAATCCATCAAAGGGCGGACGAACTCCCCCGATGCGTTCATGTAAGTCTCGGGCTTTGCAAGGATGAAGGGCTCGGGGAAAGAAGGATCTTTCACCATCGCGAAAACGCCATGGAATTTTTCGTGGTCGAAATCGGCCCGGCACATTTCGGCGAATTCGTCCAAGGCGGAGAATCCCATGTTGTGACGGGTCCCAACGTATTCTTTCCCGGGGTTTCCCAAACCAACGATTAATTTCATTTCGTTGCCTCAACGGCAGAAAGACGGTGCAAAACCCCAATAATTTTGTCGATGCCCTGCTGATCATAAAACTCCAGAGGATTCTTTTTCAGCTCTTCGATAACTCCAAGCTGAGCAGCCGTTTCCGGATCGTTTTTCATGGCCTTCATGGAGGTGTTGATCAGCAAATTGTACGGGAAGCGAAGCTTGGAATAATCAAAGGATCCTCGAAGCTGATAAAAACGGACGTGGTAGATATCCAAAACGTTGGTGGTAATCAAATTGTCTCTCGCTTCCGGGGAAACGAAGCCCATGCCGCAGGAGAAAATCAAAACGTTCTTTTTCTCCATTTCGTCGTAATGGGACAAAAAGTCGTCGATGCCTTGGATTTTGCTCCCCATCACCCACCCGCCGTAAACGACGGTGTCATAGGAAGGGAGGTTCTTCCATTTGAATTTCTTCAACGGGAAAACATCCCCATTGACGCTGGAGGCAATGTCCTCCGCGTACTTTTTCGTGCTGCCAACGGCAGAGGTGTACAAAACAAGGGTTCGCATAGCGAAACGATATTAGCATAGCGGGGGGAAAGAGGCATTTCTTTTTCAAGCCCGCCAACCATAATTGTCCGTTGACAAAAACAAAACATTTTTTACCATAACCGCACGAGAAAGGGGGATTTTTATGCCAAGAACCGCAGCCCAGAACCAAGCAATCAAGGACAAGAGGAAAAGACGCCTGCTTGAAATCGCCCTTAAAATCTTCGCTTACCAAGGATATGCCGGGGTCACCATCGACGACATCACCAAGGCCGGAAGGTGCTCGCATGGGCTTTTCTACCACTACTTCTCCTCCAAAGAGGATGTCTTCGAAGAGGTGGTCAAATACTTCATACTCAACCAAACGAAGACCCCGCTCCTCACCGCGGAGGAAATGGGGCAATTCCACGGGGAAAAAGGCCTTGGAAAGTTCTTCGAGATCGTGGAAAAGCTCCAGGTCGGCCCCCAGCAGGACCTATACACCGCAAAGATATTGCTCGATTTCGAACGCGTCTCTGATCGAAGCGGCATCCGCAAAGAGGCCATGACGCTTTATGACATCCGCGGGACTTTCGAACGCTTGATCAAAGAAGGCCAAGAAGAAGGAAACGTCATCGCAGGGAGTCCCAAAGACATTGCCACCGTCTTCTTCGATTTGCTCATCGGCATCTTCGAATGCAGCCTATCTGGGAACCAAATCCTGAAAAAAACAGTCTCAAAAGATCTCCTTCTTTCGATGACTTTGAACCATTCCCTTTGAGTTCAATCAGTCCCTTTTCGAAAAGTGATAAAGGTATTTCAATTCTTTCTTTAGGTTCGGATAAAGCTTGGAATAAACGTTTTTGTACAAACGATCGTAAATTTCCTTCGCCTTCGGATCGGGAACAAATGTTTTAGCCGGGTGGACCATCGCTTTGACGGCCTCCCCGGCGTTTTTATAAACCCCTAACGACAAGAAGCCAGAAATCGCCGCGCCCAAAGAAGAAGTTTCGTTGGTTTGGACCTTCGTGACCTTCTTGCCGAGAACATCCGCGGCGATTTGGCAAATTTCATCCGATTGGGAACCGCCCCCCGAGATGCGGATTTCATCGAACTCGGTGTGGAGGAGCCTAGAGAAACGCTCCATCCCCGAGCGAAGCTCGTAATCGATCCCTTCAACGACGGCTTTATAAACATGGAAGCGGGTCGTCATGTCTGAGAAGCCGACGATTGTCCCGCGCACTTCCGGCTTTTCAAGCTCAGATCCCCAATAAGGCTGAACCAAAAGCCCGTCGCATCCAGGCGGGACGTCCTTCAAATGTTCGTTGAAGATGGACGGGGAGAACTCGTCCGACATCATTTCTTCAATTTGGGTTGCACCGAATTCTTTCAGGAACCAATTCAGCATCCAAAAACCCCGGTAAATTTGAAGATCGAGATTGAAATATTCCGGCAAAACAGAAGGGTAAGCAGGGAGAAAAGGGAAGGGCGAAATGTATTTCTTCGTAACGGTTTCAAAAGAGCAGGCAGTTCCGAGGGAAATGGAAGCAAGCCGATTGTTGATGACTCCGGCGCCCAAGGTCTCACACGATTTATCGCTCCCAGCCGCATAGACGGGGATGCCTTCCTTGAGCCCTAAGTTCGCAGCGACTTCCTTGGTCAAAGAGCCGATTTGCTGCTGGCTTTCAACCAGCTCGCAAAGCTGGTCTTTCCGAACAGAGAAGATCCTCCCTTGGAAATGCTTCATTGGATCTTTGTACCAAGATTTCTTCGCGTAGTTGATGGGGTAATGACCCGTGAAATCGGAAGGGCAGTCTTTTAGCACGCCAGTCAGGCGGTAAAAGAAATAAGTGGAAACAGAAACGTACTTCGCTGTTTTGGCCCAGTTCTCGGGCTCGTTTTCGCGAATCCAGTTTGCGGCGGTGCGGATACGGTTCAGGTGAATCGTTTCTGTTTTCCCGACTAAGGCAAACAAAAACCGCGAACTGAAGGGGAGCTTTTCTTTGCAAGCGGCGGTCCTTTGGTCGAGCCATAAAATCATCGGTCGGACGACTTTGAAATCTTTATCTAATAAAACGGCGGAATCGCGGAAACAGCTTTGGGTAATCCCGGCGATTCGCTGGACCAACCCTGGCTGCCGAGCAGAGAGGCGTTGGATCGCTTTTTGCATGCAAGCGAAGTAGTAATCCGGATCTTGTTCCGCCCAGCCCGGCTTTGGGGAGACATAGGCTGGTTCGTATTGCTCCTTTTCGTAGGCCAAAAGATTTCCTTGCCTGTCGAAAAGGCACGCCCGGACGGATTGTGTCCCAAAGTCCAGGGTCAAGATTAAAGGAGAGTTGCTTTCCATAGTTCCAAATAATCATACACCCCAATACAGAACCTTGCATTTTTCGATTCAGACAGCAAAATCTTTTTAGTTATTGAGAATGTCAATTAACGAAGACGTGTATCTTTTTAAGTTATTTTCATACCGTAAAGAGGCTGAACGAATCAGCTTTTAAAAAAGCACATTCTTTTCTATGAAAAGGCCGGCGAAATCCGCTTTTGTTGCCTTACCCGCTTGCCAACTTTAAAATAGTCGCGGAATTTAAGAATTATGATTATCTCAAGAGCACCATTCCGCGTTTCCTTCTGCGGAGGCGGAAGCGATATCCCATCCTTCTACGAAAAATACACTGGATGCGTTATCTCCACCACCATTCGCAAATACGTTTATCTCACGATCAATAAGGCCTTTAACAAAGACTCCATCACGTTGAAATATTCCCAAACCGAGGTCGTGAATGATCCCGCCCAAATTCAGCACAGGATCTTCCGCCAAGTCCTAAGCGACTTCGGCACCAAAGGGGTGGAAATCACTTCCATGGCGGATATCCCCGCCGGGACAGGGCTTGGCTCATCGAGCTCTTTCACCGTCGCTTTGCTGAAGGCTCTTTACGGTTACAACAACCATTTTGTTTCCGCTTATAAAGTCGCAAAGGAAGCTTGCGACGTGGAAATCAATCAGTTAGGAAATCCTATTGGGAAGCAAGATCAGTTCGCTGCGGCCTTCGGCGGGCTCCGCTATTACGAGTTCGAGCCGGATGGCTTTGTGAAGGTTGAGCCGATCCTCATGGGCAAGGCCGCGCGCAAACATTTGGAAAATTCAATGATGCTTTTCTATACCGGGGCGCTCCATGACGCGAACAAAATTCTCGGGGAGGAAACCAAGAATCTCGCCTCCGCCAACGAAAAGATCAACGCCACCATCGAGCTTTGCAAGATGACCCGCGAGTTGAAGACCCATTTGGAGAGCAACGATGTCGACGCCATCGGCCCTTGCCTGAAAAAAGGGTGGGAAATCAAAAAGAGCCTGGCTTCAGGCATTTCCAACCCCCTCATCGACGATGGATACGAACGCGGAATAAAAGCCGGGGCGAGCGGAGGAAAACTCCTTGGTGCAGGTGGAGGTGGTTTCTTGCTGTTTTACGTTCCAGACGAAGCAAAAAGAGCTAGCGTCAGAGATGCCCTACGCGATTTGAAGGAGATGCCGTTTGAGCTCGATCAATCGGGCGCAAGCATTGTTTACACAGAATGATTGCAGTAATCCAAGCCGGCGGAGCCGGAACGCGTTTGAAGTCTATCACAGGTGATCTCCCAAAGCCTATGGTTGACATTTTTGGCAAACCGATTCTCCAGTGGCAGATCGAATCGATGATGCGCTCGGGAATCAAAGAGTTCTATTTTGTCGTCTCCGCTTCTTCGACCGCAATTCAAAGCTTCTTTGGGGGCGGCGAGAAATTCGGTTGCACCATCCACTACATCGTTGAGGAAAAACCCCTTGGGTCAGGGGGGGCCTTAGCCTATTTGACCAAAAAAATACAACGCGATTTCGTCCTTTGCTTTGGAGACCTAATGCTCGACATAGATTGGAAAAGGTTCATGGCCTTCCACAAAGAAAAGGAGTCCATCATCACTGCCTTCGCGCACCCCAATTCCCATCCCTATGATTCCGACGTCCTCCTGACGGGGGCAGAAGATAAAATCCTAGCGGTTCTCTCCAAAAACCAGAAACGGGATTTCTTCTACGAGAATTTAACGAACGCAGGGCTCTATTGCGTTTCGCCCACGCTTCTTGATACCTTCGACGAGGATGAGCCCCGCAAAATGGACTTCGAGAAAGATCTTCTTCTCCCCACAATCGCCTGCGGCGGCGCTTTCGCTTATCGAAGCTCGGAATATGTCAAAGACGCGGGGACGCCAGATCGCTACGAGCAGGTCACGAAAGACTGCAAAAACGGGATAATTTCAAAAAAATGCCTTAAAAATCCGCAAAAAGCCATCTTTTTGGATCGGGACGGGACAATCAATGTTTTCGGCGATTATGTCACGGAACCCGCAAAACTCAAATTAATCCCCGGCGCTGCAAAAGCAATTCAACGCATCAACGCTTCTCCCTATCTGGCCGTTTGCATCACCAACCAACCTGTTGTCGCAAGGGGCGAAACGACCTTCGAACAGCTTCATGAAATCCACAACAAATTGGAGGATTTGCTTGGCAGCGAAGGTTCGTATTTGGATGGGATTTATTTCTGCCCGCACCACCCCGATAAAGGGTTCCCTGGAGAGGTCCCAGAACTCAAAATCGACTGCTCCTGCCGAAAACCGAAAATCGGAATGCTTTTGAAAGCGAAAGAACGATTCAACATCGATTTCTCCTCCTCTTGGTTCATCGGAGATACCTGCCAAGACGTGCAAACCGGGATCAACGCCGGATGCAGGACCGTGCTTTTGACCGGAGGGGATCCGCATCCCTACGCAAAGTACCCGGACGCGAAGCCGAACCACATCTGCAAAACGCTGGATGAGGCCGTCGACCTCATCATGAAATTGGAGGCATGAAAATGGATTTCAAACAGCAAATTTCCGATTACATTTCCTTGGAAGAAAAGGTCTTAAAATCGCTTAACGTTGACGAAATAAACGAAACGATGAACGCTCTTCTCCGCTGCTATGAAAGCGGCGGAACCGTATACACGTTCGGCAACGGAGGATCCGCCTCGACCGCAAGCCATATGGTATGCGATTTCGGCAAAGGGACTTGCTACGATCTGGAAAAGAAATTTCACTTCGTTTGCCTGAGCGACAACACCCCCACCATCACAGCGATCGCGAACGATGATTCCTATGAGAACATTTTTGTTTATCAATTGAAGGACCGCCTCACTCCAAACGACCTTGTTTTGGCCATTTCGGGATCCGGAAACAGCCACAACATCGTCAAAGCGGTCAAATACGCGAAAGAAATCGGCGCCAAAGTCATTGGAATGACTGGGTATAACGGCGGAAAGCTGATGGGCCTTTCGGATTACCATCTTCACGCCCCCATCGACGACATGCAGATCACCGAGGACATCCATATCGTCATGAACCATTTGATGATGAAGATTTTTTGGCGTTATTTGTCGGAGCTCAACGGCAAAGAAGCGGTTTACAAAATCAACCAATAATCCATCCGATCGTCGACAAAACGGATCCATTTATGGATCTGTTTTTCTTTTTTCCTGCCCCTGACCGGCGTTTTCTCTCCGTTGGAGGTTTCGCAACAAGCCCGGAAGTGTTACTATTCCCCCGCTAGGGCTTTTATAAAGCCCTCAATTGTCTTTAGGAGGACAACATGGCAGAAAAGAAGTACGTCTACTCCTTCAAGGAAGCCCACGAGCACCACTTGGGCAAAGACATCCTTGGTGGAAAAGGCTTCGGACTTGCTGAAATGACCGCCGCCGGGGTCAACATCCCCGCTGGTTTCACCATTTCTACCGAAGCTTGCACCCTTTACTACGAGTCCGGGAAACAGATCCCCGATTTCGTGTGGAAAGACATCGTGAAGCATGTTCACGAAATCGAGAAGATCGACAACAAAGCCTTCGGCGGCGGAGTCGGCATCCCTCTCTTGGTCTCCGTCCGTTCCGGCGCCCGTCAGTCCATGCCGGGCATGATGGACACCATCCTCAACCTCGGTCTTAACGACAAGACCGTCGATGAGCTCGCGAAAGCCGCCAACAACGAGCGCTTCGCCTGGGACTCCTATCGCCGTTTCATTTTGATGTTCACCAATATCGCCAAAGGGCATCCGCGCACCAAGATGGACGCGATGCTCGACAAGATCAAAACCGACAACGGCTACAAGCTCGACACCGAAGTCACCACCGAGCAGCTCAAGGAATTGGTCAAAGCCTATAAGGCCTACTACAAGGACGTCTTCCACGAAGACTTCCCGACCGATCCTTATGTCCAGCTCAAAGAAGCGGTCGCTGCCGTTTTCCGCAGCTGGGACAACCCCCGCGCCAACGTCTATCGTCAAATGAACGGCATTCCCTATGAATGGGGCACCGCCGTCAACGTTCAGACCATGGTCTTCGGGAACATGGGCGAAGACTCCGGCACCGGCGTCGCTTTCTCCCGTGACCCTGGCACCGGCGAAAAGAAGATCTACGCTGAATTCCTCCCCAACGCCCAGGGCGAAGACGTCGTTGCTGGCGTCCGCACCCCGCTTCATATCGAAGAGCTCCAAAAGAGGATGCCGGAAGTTTATGAAGAGTTCCTTGCCACCATCAAACGCATGGAAAACTACTTCCACGATATGCAGGATATGGAGTACACCGTCGAAAAAGGCAAACTCTACTTCCTCCAAGCCCGCAACGGCAAACGCACCGCTCGCGCCGCTTTGAAGATCGCCTGCGACCTCGTTGACGAAGGCTTGATCGACGAGAAAGAGGCTGTCCTCCGCGTTGAGCCGAAGCAGCTCAACGACTTGCTCCACCCGACCTTTGACACCGCCGACCTCAAGGCCCATGATCCCGTTATCAAAGGCCTTCCCGCTTCCCCGGGTGCCGGAACCGGCGCCATTGTCTTCGATGCCGATGAGTGCAAAGAATGGCATGATGCTGGCAAGAAAGTCATCCTCGTCCGCGCCGAGACCTCCCCTGAGGACATCATCGGCATGGTCAACTCCGAGGCTATCCTCACCGCTCGCGGCGGCATGACCTCCCACGCCGCGGTCGTCGCCCGTTCCATGGGCAAATGCTGCGTCGCCGGCGCCACCGAGATCGTCGTCAACGAAGAAGCCAAGACCCTCACCGTCGGTGACAAAGTCTACCACGAAGGCGACATCCTCTCCGTCAACGGGTCCACTGGTCTCGTTTACGAAGGCGCCATCAAGATGGTTCCCGCCGACCTCGGCGGAGACTTCGGCCGCCTCATGGGCTGGGCCGACAAATACCGTCGCCTTAAGGTCCGTGTCAACGCCAACACCGTCGCCGACGCCAACAACGGCAACCGCTTCGGCGCCGAAGGCATTGGCCTTTGCCGCACCGAGCGCATGTTCTTCGCCCCGGAGCGCATCCTCCACATGCGTGAGATGATCCTCTCCGACACGACCGAACAGCGCGAAGCCGCCTTGGAAAAGATCCGTCCTTTCCTTGCCGATGACTTCCGTCAGATGTACGAGGCCAACCCCGACACCAACGTCAACATCCGCCTCCTCGACCCCCCGCTACACGAATTCCTCCCCGAAATCCACGATAGCAAGACCATCGCCGAAATCGCTGAGCAACTCGGCGTCAGCGAGCAGAAGGTCCGCGACCGCATCAACCAGCTCCACCAAGCCAACCCGATGATGGGTTTCCGTGGCGTCCGTCTCTGCGTCGCCTATCCGGAAATCTACGCCGTTTTGGCCCGCGCCATCATCCAGGCCGCCATCGCCGCTTCCGAGAAAGTCGGGAAGGCGATCGAGCCCGAGATCATGATCCCGCTCTGCGGCGAGCTCAAAGAGTATCGCTGGGCGAAGGAAGTCGTCGTCAAGACGGTTGAAGACGAAATGGCCAAAGAAGGGAAGAAGCTTGTCTACCACGTCGGTATGATGATCGAAATCCCGCGGGCCTGCATCCGCGCCGGCGAACTCGCCAAAGAAGCGGAGTTCTTCTCCTTCGGGACCAACGACCTGACCCAGCTCACCATGGGCTTCTCCCGCGATGACTCCGGCCAGTTCCTCCCCTACTACTACGATCGCAAGATTTACGAATTCGATCCGTTCCAGACCGTCGATATCGATGGCGTCGGCGAACTCGTGAAGATGGCCGTTGAACGTGGACGCGCCAACAATAAGGATCTCCTTATCGGCGTCTGCGGTGAGACCGGCGGCGATCCGGCTTCCATCATGTTCTACAACGAAGTTGGGCTCGACTACGTCTCCTGCTCTCCGTTCCGCGTGCCTCTCGCCCGCTTGGCTGCCGCCCAAGCCGCGATCCTCCACGACCGCAAAGCGAAGTAATTCGCTTAAAAAGCATCAAAGCACGTTTCTTCCGAAAGGGAGAAAACGTGCTTTTTTATAATTTTCGAAATTTTTGAGAAGAAAATTTCAAAAATCTAAGATTTTTTAGGTTGTAAAAAAGCCCACATAAGAAAAGGGCTTATTTGCCCTTTTTGTCTTTGGCCTTTTGCCTCAATAAGTCGCCATATCCTTCTTTATTCGTTTGATGTTCTCTGGCGATCGCCATCGCATGGGGCGGAACATCCTCGGTAATCGTCGATCCCGCGGCAAGGAAGGCGTCGTTCCCGATGCTCACTGGGCTGACGATGGTGCTCCCCGACCCAATGAAAGCGCGATCGCCGATGGAGGAATGGAACTTCGAGGCGCCATCGTAGTTCGCTGTGATGGCTCCAGCCCCGACGTTTACATCTTCGCCCACATCGACGTCGCCAAGATAAGACAAGTGGGCCATTCTGCTTTCTTTCCCGATTGCGGCGTTTTTGATTTCATTGAAATTCCCGATTTTGACCCCGTCTTCGATTTTTGCCCCTCCGCGGCTGCGGAAATAGGGCCCTAGCTGCGTCGCGTTGCCAATTTCGGTATCGACGATGTGCGAAAGCTGGATCTTGTTCCCGTCGCCGATCCGGCATTCCTCCAAATAGCAGTTCGGCCCGATGACATTGCCTTTCCCAATGGAGGTTTCCCCGTAGATGTGGGTATTGGGATAGATAACCGTCCCTTCGCCGATCCGAACCTTCGGGCCGATATAGATCGTCTCAGGATCGAGGAGATAAACGCCCTGCTTCAAAAGCGATGCATTGATCCGCTTCTTTGTTTTCTTCAGGAAAGCGGCGGCTTTGGCCGCGGCAAGATCTTCTAACCCATAATAGGAAAGGGGCTCGCCCAATATTTCGATGGGACTCTTTTTCATTTAGCAAAGGATTTTGGTCAAGCGCACGACATAACCCATTTTATCGAATTGATGGAAAGCCTCTTTGCAGGCGGAGGCGGAAGGGGAAATCGCGAAGCAGCTGGATCCGGACCCCGACATGGATACGACGGGGAACCCCTCCTTTTTCAGCATCGCGTAAAGTTCTCCGATTTCCGGGAGCAGCGATTCCGCGGGGGCCATCAAATCGTTCCCGATCCCCTTTGCAATCTTATTGAGGTCCCGTTCCTCCAACCCCTCAAGAACAACGTCCGTATCCGCATTCGTGCGGGGGAATTTGTCGCAGACGGAATAAACGTCTTTCGTGGAAAGCCCGGTTTTCGGCTTCACGATGAGCACAGGCCAATGTTCCTTCAGGACGATGGGGGACATGATTTCCCCGATCCCAGAGACGCGCATCGGGCGATTGAGCATGAAGAAAGGCACATCCGCGCCGATTTGAAGCCCCAAGGAAGCAAGCTCTTCTTCGCTTGCGCCCAAATGAAGGAGCTTATTGAGGGCCAACATGACCGTCGCGGCGTTGCTGCTGCCGCCGCCAAGCCCCGCGGCGAAGGGGATTTCCTTATGGATCTTGATGATGAAGTTCTGCCGAAATCCGTAATGCTCCTTCATGATGTTGAAGGCTTTTTGGCAGAGATTGTGCTTCAACCCGGAAAGCCCGGGATCGTCGCAGACGATATATGTTTCCTGCCATTCGGGAAGCGGCGAAAACTCCAAAATATCATGAAGGGCCAAGGGAAGGTTCACCATATCCAAAAGGTGGTAGCCATCTTCCCGGATGCCCGTGATTTTCAGGCTCAAATTGATTTTCGCGTAAGATTTGCAAATCATAGGCTCGCTTTCGCTAAAGAAGCGTACTCCTCAGGGGTCAATTGTTCTGGGCGTTTGTTTCCATCCACGCCGCAGCCAAGGAAAATCTTAACGGCTTTCTCTTGGTCTTTCACCACCGATTTCAAATTATTCGCGACCGTCTTTCTTCTTTGCAGGAACATAGCGGAGCAAAACCGGTAGACGTCGGCAAGCTCTTCGAGGTCGCGATTTGGGAAGAAAGAGAAAGAAAGGACGGCGGAATCCACATGGGGCGCAGGGGCGAAGCTCGTCCGAAGGACTTTGAATTCGCGTTTCAAGGCCCCGGAAAGACCAAGCAGAACGTTCAAAGGGCCGTACTCTTTGCTTCCCACCGCCCCCAGCAGACGGTCCGCGGCCTCTTTTTGGACCATGATCACCAATTTATCCGCGCTCTTCGCGCCCAAAAGGATTTTTTCCAAGATGCCAGAGGTGATGTAGTAAGGAAGGTTGCCCACGATTTTCGTATAAGGGGAATAATCCCAGCGCATCGCGTTCCCATGGACGATGGACAAAGGGCCGTCCGGGAAATCCCCTTGGAGTTTGGTAAGCAGTCCTTCATCGATGTCGATGGCATCGCCCATCGCGCCGCTTTTTTCCAAGAAATAGGTCAAAGAGCCAGCCCCGCATCCGATTTCCAAAACCCGATCGCCCTCCTTCACGCCGAGGACATCGACGATCCTCTTCGCGGCAGAGGGATCGATGAGGAAATTCTGCCCCACTTCCTTTTTGGCGAGCAGCTTATAGGATTTGATTTCCGAGAAATACGCTTCTTCCGTCTTCATGATAGGACCCTTTCGATGTCTTGTCTGCTTAAGCTCAACGCATTCGCCCGTTTCAGGAACGTCTTCGCGTTCCCATGCCCCAAATGCAGTTTTTCTTCCGCTTTTTTCCGTTTTTCCTCAGCCCCGGGGCATCCAGACAATCCTAGTTCGATCAAATCGAGATTGGTAAGGTTTCCTCGAATCGGAGGCACAGCAGGCACCAGGTGGGATAAAGCCAAGAGAACTTCGTCTTTGCTCGATTCGGCAACCCCGACCTTATGATGTTTGATCGCCTTTTGTTTGCGGACGAAGGCGTGCTGCACATTGGGGACTTCCTGGGCGATGAGGTCCCGAATCCGCTTCCCCGGGGAATCAGGATCGGTCAATACGACGATGGAACGCGTTGCGGAGGCACGCTTCAAAAAATCAATTGTTTCACGTGAAACCTCTGAACCGTTGGTCGTGACGATGTCGGCATCCAAAAAGGATCGCAATAAAGCCTCATCCGAGGCTCCTTCGACCACTAAGATGGAAGGGAAGGGGATCTTGCTCATAGTTTCACGCGGAACAGGGTTTCGAAGTTCGCCTTTAGATTTTCCGCGGTTTCCTCCATTTCTTCTCCCCTCAGCTCCGCCATTTGCTTCACGATAAGGGGGATGTTCTTTGGGGAGTTCTCCTTCCCCCGGAACGGAACCGGCGACAAATAAGGGGAATCGGTCTCCACCAAAAGGCGGTCGCCCCGGCACTCTTTCACGCAGCGTTTCGGTTCGATCGCGTTCTTGAAGGTAATCGGCCCATCGAATCCGAAATAATAGCCGAGTTTCTCCAGCTCTTTCATGCTTTCGACCGACCCTGAGTAGCAATGGAGGACCCCTTTTCGTTTCACCGGATGCTCTTTTAAGATCACCAAAGTATCCCCAATGGCGTCCCGAGCATGGATCGAAACGGGCAAATCGAGGCGATTGGCCAGTTCGATTTGCTTGATGAACCATTCCTTTTGCCTCGCTCGGTGGGCCTCTTCTTTGAACCAATGGTAATCCAAGCCGATTTCTCCGATCGCAAGGACCCTTTCATCTTTGGCCAGGAATTCGAAACGGGCGATGTCTTCTTCTTTCGCGCCCTCGAGATTCTCGGGTTGGTATCCAATCGATGCGTAGCACCCCGGGAATTCGTGGGCGATTTCCACCGCTTTTTCGCTGGAAGGAAGGTCGAATCCGACGATTAAAAGAGCCTTTACTCCGTTTTGGATCGATTCTTCGACGATTTCCCTTCTTTTCGGATAAAGAAGGTCGTCGTTCAAATGGCAATGGGAATCATAGAAGGCGATCATGTTCATTTTCCTACGCAGAAGCGGGAGAAGATCTCTTCGCTCAAATCCTGAGTCGGCTCCTCCCCCAAAAGGCGGCGGGAGAGGTTATAAGCTTCCTGAAGGGGGACGGAAAGCAAATCGCTCATCAAGCCCTCTTCAGCCCCTTCTTGGACTTCCTGAAGCTTCGAATCGATTTGACGAAGCAAACCGAGTTCCCTCGCGTTGCTGAAAGAGGGGCTGACAAAGGAGGATGGAGACAAGGACAAAGAGGAGAAAATCGCTTCTTCCAAGGGTTTGATTTCCTTTTTCGCGGCGCAGACATAAAGACGGCTCCTATCCTTATTATTAATAAGGTCGGATTTGTTGTAGCAAACGATGATTCTCTTCCCTTTCGATGCGGTCAGGATTTCCCTTTCGCCTCTGCCCATCCCTTTCGAGGCGTCCACGATCAAAACCACGAGATCGGCTTCTTCGATCGCCCTTTTGGAACGTTCCACGCCGAGGCCTTCGATTTGGTCTTTCGTCTCGCGGATTCCGGCCGTATCCAGAATGCGCACCGGAACCCCGTGGAGCGAAATCTCGCCCTCCACCACATCCCGAGTCGTCCCTGGGACTGGGGAAACGATGGCTTTTTCCTGTTCCAGCAACGCATTGAGGATGCTGGATTTCCCCGCATTCGGCACCCCGACGAGGGCAATGGAAATTCCTTCGCGGATGATTTTCCCTTCCTCCCCTCTTTCGATCAAAGCAGAGAGCTCCTTCCGAAGGGCGGAAGCTTTTTCTCCGATCGTTTTGTCGTTGGCTTCTTCCAAATCGGTGTATTCGGGGTAATCGATATTCACTTCAAGCAAAGCAAGCAAAGAAGCGATTTTCTCTTTCAAAGGGGCGACCATCTTGCTCGTGTTCCCACTTAAAGAAAGCAAAGCGAGGTTCTTCCCTTCTTGGGTGGTTGCGTTGATCAGATCGTTCACCGCCTCCGCTTCGATTAAATCCATCTTCCCGTTGTAGAAAGCGCGCGCAGTGAATTCCCCGCGGGTCGCATAGCTCGCTCCGCGCGAAAGGAAGGCCCGGACGATCTCATCCACGATCAGCATCGATCCGTGGCAGCAGATCTCCAGCATGTCCTCTCCGGTGATGGAACGGGGATTGGGATAGACCAAAAGGACGACCTGATCGATCCTTTTTCCTTCGTCGCTTAAATAGCCAACCAAAATCCGCCTTTCCTTGATCCCGCTGACCCGCTTCGAGAAAAGCTCATCCGCGATCGAAAAAACGCCATCCCCGGAGACCCGGAGCAAGGCAAGGGCGGAATTGAGAGGCGGAGTCGCCAAAGCAATGATGGGCCTGTTCATGCGAAAAACATTATACCTGCTTTCTTCTTGTGGAAGAAAAGGCGCCTCGCGGCGCCTTAGCGATCAATCGACGTAACGGATCCAAATGGCGCGGTCATCACCTTCGCCGGTGGATTCGGTTTTGATGTGCTCCATCGTGGAGAGAGCGCTGTGGACGACCCTCCTCTCATCGGGAGTCATCGGATCGAGCTGAACGTCTTGGTGGGAAGCAAGGACGTCTTTTGCAGCGCGCTGGGCGATGCGGGTGACGCGGTCGTACTTGTCTTCCTTGTATCCACCGACGTCGAGAAGGACGCGATAGCGATGGCGGAATTTGTTGCTGACGGCGAGCTTCGTGAGCTCATTCAGGCATTGGAGGGTCCTTCCGCCTCTGCCGATGAGGATCGAATTCCTTTCGGAGTTGATGGTGATCTTGATGATCTCGTCTTCGACCTTTCCCTCGGTGGTGATCTCAACGCCCAGGGCCTTCAATGCGTTTTGAAGGTATTCCTGCGCATAGGAGACGGCGTCTTCTTCCAAGTAAACCGCGATGGTCGCGCTCTTCTTGAAGAGGCCTTTTTTCTCCTCGGTGACCTTGTAAATCAGCTTAGAAGGTTCGATTTGGAGATCCTCGGAGGCTTGCCGAACGGCGTCCTCCACGGTTTTAGCGGTAAATTCTTTCATATTTTTCCTCTTTTCTTAGCGGAACGCGACATAATGGCTTGAGTGATGGCGGTCTGAAGCATCGAGATAATGCCGCCGATCAACCAATAGATCCCCATGGCGGCCGGAAGCATGAACCCCATGAAGATGGTGAAGACCAGCATGACGATCATCATGATGCGGCCTTGTTTATTCGCCTCATTGGCTGCCGGGTTTTTGCCCATCTTGGAGATTTTCTTGGTCTTCGCATTGGCGAGCAGCTTCGGAAGCATCATCGCCAAAACCTGAACGCCAGCCATGAGAAGGAAGAGAATGAGAGCCGTCCACCACCCCATCGAGTTGAGGTACCAAGTCCCGGAAACGTTGAACAACGTCTCACGAATGGTATCGGACAAACGGAGATTGAGCATAGAGCCGGAGGAAAGCGCGGCGCTTCCTTCAAGCCCCGACCAAACGCAGATGAATACCGGGAACTGGATGATGAGGGTGAGGATCTGGCCCATGGGGTTGATCTTATTCCTCTTATAAAGGGCCATTTGTTCCTGGCTGAGGCGCGCTTTTTCGGCTTGATTCGTATTCGAATTCGGGTATTTTTCCTGCAATTTTGCGATCTGCGGCTGCAGATTCTGCATCTTTTGCTGGTCCATCGTGTTCTTGAAGGTGGCCGCAAGGAGCAAACCACGGACGATCAAGGTGACGAAGACGAGTGCGAGGAGCTGGCTCCATCCGGTGAGGGAAGCATCCATCCCGAAGGCAAAGGTATCGACCATCCAAGAAATTGGATAGACGAGCAAACCTTCCAAGAAGCCTTTGCTCCAAGCGTATCCCCAATCCTTGGCGGTGATGTCGACTTGCCAATCCCTGCCAGGGCCGTAATGGCCGTAGGTTCCAGTGCGTGTGGCGATGCAGGTGCGGATCGAATTGACCTTGGCCAAGGCGTTGTTCTTGTAAAGAAGAGCGAAGTCTTCGTTGGGGCACCCGTCCATCCCAAGGCCGGCGTCGGTAGTATTTTTGAACAGTTCAGCGGTCCAAGCGTTGAAGTGGCCGAAAAGTTCGTCTTCCAAGCCGGTGAATTTCACGTACCCATAGCGCCGGAGCAAGGAATGATCGTAGTCGATTACATGCGCATCGTTCCCATCGGTGTCTTCTTCCAAATAAGGGTTGATGTACCAAACCCCGGTTTCGGAGGCGATTGCTTCGACGGTGGCTTGATCAGTGGCTTCATCCCCAGTGGCCCCGGCGATCTTGATCCCGGCGACGAAGCTGGACGGAACGTTGGCGAAGTCGCCGATGCCCGAATACGAGCTGGAAACCGTGGTGACCGCACTGTCTTCATAGGCGGCTTGGGTGATCGCGGCTTTCAAAGCGTAATCGTCGATCGCGGCCCAATATTGGATGGAAGGGAGGGCGCACCCCTTCGACGCGGCGGTCGAAAGAACGGTTCCCTGAAGCAGGGAAGCGGCTTTCTTGGCCGTGTAGGTATAAACGGTGTCCGCCTCCGTGAAGGGGACGTACTTATAGATTTCTTCGTTATCGGCGAGGGCTTTTCCAGCGACGGCAGTCCCGCCAAACTTCATGGACTCTTCCAGGGCGATGAGTTCCTTCGTGGACTCGCCCTCCTTCAACTGCTGATACTTATCCTTGCTGACGTAGACCGTGACGCCTTGCTCATAGGGGTAAAGCATCCTGGCCTTGTCCGAATCCGAGCAGAAGTTCTGCGTGCAGGATGAAAGCAAAGCAACGCCAAGTCCAAGCGTTGCGATCCCCAGCAGTTTCTTTTTCAAGTTGTGCTTATTCAATTGCGGTGTCCTTTATTTGAGCGAGAGCTTTTGCGAGCTCTTCTTCGTTCCCTTGCTTCTGCGAAGGCGAGAAGCTCGGGCGGATGACGATGATTAAGTTCAAGCGGGGTTTCCCGTCGAAATGGCGAGAGACCATCGCCCGGACCTGCCTTTTGATGCGGACCCGTGTGACGGCGTTCCCATTTTTTTTGGAAACAGCCAGCCCAATTCGAGCATGGGGCTGGCCCTCTGCCTTCTCGACATAGATGGTGTAATGGGGGGTTTTCACCTTCGCTCCAGCATGAATGATGCGATCGAATTCGCGGTGTTTCCTAACCCGATATTCTTTCTTCATGCCAAAGGTGCCAAAACTTAAGCGGAAAGACGAGCGCGGCCCTTCGCGCGGCGGCGAGCCAAGACGCGACGTCCACCGGGGGTGGCCATGCGAGCGCGGAACCCGTTGACGTTAATGTGCTTCCTTTTGGAAGGCTGATAAGTTTTCTTACCCATGTTTTTTCTCCTTTGCTTTAGCGGTGAATATTATACGGAGGGGCTTCGATGAGCACAACGAAATTTCGCACGCGTGCAAATGCGCGTGCGTTGGAAACCCGAGCGGGAATGCGGATTCCACAATAGGTGGGGAAACCGATTGGGGGAAACGAGGATAAAGCGGAATTTCATTGACGTCGCCTGATGTTTTCTCTATTCCCGGTTTGTGGAAAAGAACACAAAACCAACGTTTTCCACAATCGCAAAAATCCACATTCTTTTATTCACAAGTTTTCCACAATTTCATTTTGTGAATAACTTAAAAAAGCCTCGGCTCCGTCGGTATTTCCCTTTTCGATTGTGGAAAAACAAAAAAGCGGATGGTTTTTAATGAATTCCTTTGTGGAAAATGATTTAATCTTGGTCAGGAAATCACCTATGTCCGAATCCATCTCCCAACTTACGGCAATTTGGAACCGTTCGCTTGTCCGCATCAAAAACAAGCTCGGCGACGACCATGTCTACGATTCCTTTTTCGACAAAAGCTACGTCGACTCCCTTCAGGGAAATACCCTCATCGTCGCGGTGAATTCCGGCTTGGCCGTGCAAATCCTGAAAAGCACCTACACCGACTTGGTGGAAGGCTGCGTCCAAGAAGAGACCTCTTCGAATTACAAAGTCGAATTCGTCAAGCAAGACAGCTTTGGCGGAACGCAATCCATCGAAAAGGAGCCGAAGAAACCGCCCTTTTTCACCGAAGCGAGACTAGACCCCAAATACACCTTCGACAATTTCGTCGTCGGGGAAAGCAACCGGGAAGCCTATCAAGCTTCTTTGATGATCTCCCGCAACCCTGGCGGCCTTTACAACCCTCTTTTGATCCATTCCCAGTCTGGGCTGGGGAAAACCCATCTCCTCCAGGCGATCGGGAACGAAATCAAAGCCAGCAAGCCATCCGCGAAAGTCCTTTATATCTCCGCAGCGGATTTCGTGGACGAATACATCAAATTCGCGACCGGGTCCAAGCAGGATCAGACCCTGACTCAGTATTTCAAAACCGACGTCGATACCCTGCTCATCGACGACATCCAATTCCTGATCGGAAAATCCAAGACAATGGAGATGTTCTTCGTCGTCTTTCAAACCCTCTACACCCAAGGAAAGCAGATCGTCATCACCTCCGATCAGGATCCCAGCCGCTTAGATGGGATCGATGAGAGGCTCAAAACGCGTTTCTCCAGCGGGCTCGTCCTCCCCATCCAAAAGCCGGATCTCTCCACATCGGAGGCGATCCTGCGGATGAAAATCGAGGCCAACGGGCTCAAAGCGGAGGATTTTGATGAGGACGTGATTGAGTTTTTGGCTTCTCGCTTCTCTTCCTCCGTCCGCGATTTGGAAGGGTCTTTGAACCGTTTGCTCTTCTACACGATCAATCTGGAACCGGCCAAGCACATCACGATGGACGTGACCCGAAAGGCCATCTCTTCCCTGATTTCCGCCCAAGAAAGCGTGGGCAAGCTCGATGAGGAGAAAATCATCGACACGGTCGCCGACTATTACTCCCTGACCCCTGCTCAGATCACGGGGAAGATCCGCACAAGCAGAATCGCCCTAGCCCGCCACATCGCGATGTACCTCATCCGCACCTTGCTCGACACCCCCTTCGTCAAAATCGGGCAGGCCTTCGGTGGGAAAGACCACGCCACGGTGATGAACGGCGTGAACAAAGTGGAAAAGTCCCTGAAGGATGATGAAAACATGAGGGAGGCCGTAAACGCGCTGAAATCGCGTTTGAAAAGCGAGTAGTTATTTATAAATAAATAAAACCAGTTCAAAAAGAGGACGCCTCATGGTAAACTCCCAAAGGCAAAAAGGAAGTTTTCCACCAAATCCACAGCCCTTATTAAAATAAATATCCGTTAATCAAAAATTAGAAAGAAAATAAGGAGTCCAAATATGCGCTTCACCGTTTCGAAAGACCAATTCCTAAAAGCCTTGAACGCCGCCAACCACGCGGTTGCTTCCAAAAATCCGGTTCCAGCCCTTTCCAACTTCAAATTGGAGCTGAGCGAAAAGGGGCTGGAGGTCACCGGATCCAACTCCGAGATCACCATCCGCTGCATCGTCCCCTATCGCCGTGGGGAAGAAGAAATCATCCGCAACGCGGGCATGGGCTCCGCCTTGGTCAATGCCCGTTCTCTCCTAGAAGGCGTTCGGCGCATGGAAGGGAGCCAAATCTCCATTGACGTGATCGATGAATCGATCGCCAAAGTCGGGGATGGCAAAACCTCTTATAAACTCCCCTGTGTGAAAGCCGAGGAATATCCCGACATCGATCTAGAGCCAAGCGGCACCGGCCTCGATTTGAAATGTGCGGATTTGGCTTCTTTGGTGGAGGCCACCGCCTTTGCCGCTTCCAGCAAAGAGCAGGCGCGCCCGGTCCTGACCGCTTTGAACCTAGAGGCTGAAAACGGCGAGCTGAGTGCCGTCGCGACCGACTCCGCCCGTTTGGCGAAAAAGACCATCTCCATCGATTCCGACGTCCGCTTCAAGGCCAACGTCCCCTCCCGCGTCCTCGTGGACATCACCCACCTTTTCGAGAACGCCGCCACCGTCTCTGTCTTCGTCTCCTCCTCCAAAGCCCTCTTCCGCTTCGACAACACGACCGTCTCCACCCGCCTCATCGCCGGGGACTACCCCGTCACCAAGGCGATCATCCCCCAAAACTTCAACTACTACCTCGAAGTCAACGCCAATGAACTCCTTTCCGCCATGGGCCGCGTCTCCATCCTCTCGATCGACCGCGAGCCGGTGGTTACCTTGACTATGAGGGAGGAGTCGGTGGAGGTCTCATCCAAGAACGACGTGGCTGGATCGGCCGAGGAGACTTTGAGCACCTGCCGCTTCACTGGGGAAAGGCTCCAAGTCAGCTTCAATTCCCTCTTCGTCAACGACGCTATCCGCGCTTTGAAGAGCGATGACGTCACCCTTTGCTTCCAAGGCGAGATGAAGCCTTTCGTCGTCCGCGACAGCAACAATCCGTCGATCGTTGAGCTGATCACCCCAATGAGGACGTATTGAGCCTCCAAAACGCGAAAAAATGGTTCGAAAAGCGGTAGAAACGTCTACCGCTTTTTATTACATAGTAATAAAATGTCATCAAGGCCATTGGACCCATCTTTTTATGGAAAAGGAAAAGCGAACCGTAACGATCA
>DCMK01000013.1:0-21712 GCA_002321395.1 Caryophanales bacterium UBA1624 | reverse complement strand
GGGGAAGCCAAACGCTATTTGGCCGAGCACAAAGTCTTGGTCAACGGCGAAGAGGACTCCCGCCGCGGGAGGAAGCTCCGCCCCGGGGACACCGTGGAACTGGAATCCCTCCTCGTCGAGATCGCCTCATGATCCTCGAACGACTCCGCCTGAGCCATTGGCGGGGCTACCCCGAATTGGACCTTCCCTTTCGGAAAGGCCTCAACCTGATCTTGGGGGACAACGGCGAAGGGAAGACGAACCTCGTCGAGGCGATCGCCTATCTGTCCTTGGCCCGTTCCTGGCGGACTTCCGACGATCGCCTGCTGATTCAGTCCGGGGAAAACGAAGCTGGGGTCTACGCCTCCCTCCGCGAAGGGGAGCGAAGGAAGACCGTCGGCATTTGTTTGACGAAGCAGGCGAAGAAAATCCTCCTGAACGACAAGCCTTGCCGGAAACTCAGCGAGCTCAGCTCCGCGGTAAACGTCTTGGTCTTCGCCCCAGAGGACGTATCCCTGTTCTTGGGCGGGCCGGGGGAGAGGCGTTCCTGCTTCGATGTCGCCCTGTCGAAGGCGAACCCCGAATACTTCGCCCTCATCAGTTCTTATTCCAAGCTTCTCCGCCAGCGCAATCTGGCTTTGAAGGCGGAGCGGGTCGATGAAGACCTCCTCCGCGTATATGACGAGCAGATGGCTTCCTACGAAGCCCCCATCATCCTCGCTCGGCGGGCCTATGTCGACTCGCTGAACTCCATCCTCCCAATCCTCCTTTCCCGCCTGCGCGGCGAAAAGGCTTCCTGCGAGCTCGTTTACCTCCCCTTCGTGAAAGAGGGCGATGGGCTCCTGGAACGCGTCAAGGCGGCCCATCGGCAGGCTTTGGAAGGGGATTTGCTCCGGCGAAGCACCGGGGCCGGCGTCCACCGGGAGGACATCCGCTTCCGATACGAAGGCAAAGACGTCGCCTTCTATGGTTCGCAAGGGGAAAACCGTTTGGCATCGCTTTGCTTCAAACTCGCCCCTTATTACCTGATCGAGGACGAGGGCAAAAAGCCCATCGTCGTCCTCGATGACGTCACCAGCGAGCTCGACCAGGCTCGGGTGAAGAACCTCCTCCGCTTGCTGAAGGAGTTCTCCCAAGCCTTCGTGACCGCAACCCGCTTAGAAGTCGATGGCGCGTCGATCTACGACGTCGCTTCGCATATTGCCACCAGGAGGAACTAGCATGGCAGAAGAAGAAAAAGCGAAAGAAGCTTCCGCGCAGCAGCCGGAAGAAGAGCGCTTCACCTACATCAAGGAGTCGGTGGACGACGAAAAGGCCCTCGAAAAGGCCGATTCCCATTACACCGGTTCCAACATCCAAGTCCTCGAAGGCTTGGAAGCCGTCCGCAAACGCCCGGGCATGTACATCGCCACCACCGCCGCGGCGGGGCTCCACCACCTTGTTTGGGAAATCGTCGATAACTCGATCGACGAGGCTTTGGCCGGCTATTGCCACCACATTGAGGTGACCATCAACAAAGGCGACTCCATCACCGTCGCCGACGATGGCCGCGGCGTTCCAGTGGACATCGTCGCCAAAAGCGGGCTTTCGGGCGTTGAAACCGTCTTCACCGTCCTCCACGCCGGGGGCAAATTCGGGGATGGCGGCGGATACAAAGTTTCCGGCGGCCTCCACGGCGTCGGCGCATCCGTGGTCAACGCCCTTTCCACTTGGATGGACGTCACCGTCTGCCGCGACGGCGGAAAGTATTTCATCCGCTTCGAAAACGGCGGCCACCCCGTGGAGCATCTGAAGCGTATCGGCGATTCCAATGAGCACGGAACCACCGTCACCTTCCAACCCGACCCCACCATCTTCACCGAAACCACCGTTTACAACTACGAAACCATCCGCAACCACTTGCGTCAGATGGCCTTCCTCAACGGCGGCATCCGCATCAGCTTGACCGACGCCCGCGGCGAAGTTCCGACCACCGAGGTGTTCCAATACAACGGCGGCATCCGCGAATACGTTTCCTATATCGACCAGAACAAAGTCGTCATCAACCGCGACCCCATCTACTGCCAAGGCCGTGAGGGGGTCATCTTGGTGCCGGGGAGCGCCCCGGAGGACATCTACGCCGAAGCGGCCCTGCAATGGACCGATTCCTACTCTCAGGACGGCGTCTATTCCTTCTGCAATAACATCTCCACCAAAGAAGGCGGCACCCACGTCGAGGGCCTCAACCTCGCGGTGGGGCGCGTCATCAATGACTACGCCAGGAAAAACAAGCTTCTGAAAGAAGAAGAAGACAACTTCCTTGGGGAAGACTGCCGCGAAGGCCTCACCTGCGTCGTCTCGGTCAAGCACCCCAACCCCCAATACGAAGGGCAGACCAAGACCAAGCTCGGGAACTCCGAGGTCCGCAAGATCGTCTCCACCGTCGTCGGCGAAGGGCTCCGCCAATGGCTCGATGAGAATCCGGCCGAAGCCAAAGCCATCATCGAGAAGATCTCCATGGCCCGCAAAGCCCGCAATGCCGCCCGCGCAGCCAGGGAAAAAGTCCGCAAGACCGCCCTTGACGTCACCACCCTCCCCGGCAAACTCGCCGATTGCTCTTCCAAAGATCCGGAGGTCTGCGAGCTCTACATCGTCGAGGGGAACTCCGCAGGAGGCTCGGCGAAGAACGGCCGCGACCGCGAAACCCAAGCTATCCTTCCCCTCCGTGGGAAGATCCTCAACGTCGAAAAAGCGCGCGAAGAGAGGATCTGGGCCAACGCCGAAATCGGCAACATGATCACCGCCATCGGGGCGGGGGTCCGCGAAGCCTTCGACGTCAGCAAGATCCGCTATCATAAGATCGTCATCATGACCGATGCCGATGTCGACGGCGACCACATCCGCATCTTGCTTTTGACCTTCTTCTACCGCTTTATGCGCCCCCTCATCGACGGAGGCTACATCTACATCGCCCAGCCGCCTCTGTATAAAATCGATTACAAAGGCTCGGCCTATTACGCTTATAACGACGCGCAGCTCGAGGTGCTGAAGAAGCAGCTTGGGCTGAAGGCCGGCTATCCCTTCCAACGCTACAAAGGCTTGGGAGAGATGGACGCGCAGCAGCTTTGGGAGACGACAATGGACCCCAAGGCCAGGAAGATGATCCGCATCACCATCTCCGATGCCGCCGAAGCGGAGCAGGCTTTCACCAACTTGATGGGCGACGACGTGAAGCCGCGCCGCGATTTCATCGTCGCCAACGCAAAATTCACCAAGAATCTCGACATCTGATAGGAGGGCATCACCATGGATAACGACGAAAACAAGAAAAGAAACGAAGACGAAGAAACGGAAGAGAAAGCCACCGACGACGAGCTTTCCGAAGAGGCCGCTTCCTTCCTCGGCACCGGATCCAAAGAAGGCCGGCAAAGCGAGGATGCCATGTTCGGCCACGAAGCCGCCGTTTCGGGCATCATCCCGGGCATGACCGACCGCGACGTCGCCCACGAAGTCAAAACGGCCTTCCTGGACTATTCCATGTCCGTCATCATCGCCCGCGCCATCCCCGACGTGCGCGATGGCTTCAAACCCGTTCAGCGCCGCATCATCTTCGGCATGAACGAAGCGGGGATGCAGCCGAGCAAGCCCTATAAGAAATGCGCCCGCATCGTCGGCGACGTCATGGGCAAATACCATCCCCACGGCGACTCCGCCCTCTATGGCGCCTTGGTCCGTTTGGCCCAGGACTTCTCCCTACGCTACCCCCTCGTGGATGGGCACGGGAACTTCGGCGACATCGACGGCGACGAGGCCGCCGCCATGCGTTACACCGAGGCCAGGATGAACAAACTGTCCTTGGAATTGGTCCGCGACATCGATTGCGACACGGTCAATTTCGTGGACAACTACGATGGGACCGAGCTGGAACCGGAAGTCCTCCCCTGCCGCTTCCCGAATCTTTTGGTCAACGGGAGCGAGGGCATCGCGGTCGGCATGGCCACCAACATGCCTCCGCACAACCTCTCTGAGACCATCGACGCGGTCGTGGCCGTGGCCAA
Organism: Caryophanales bacterium UBA1624; assembly: GCA_002321395.1. Lineage (GTDB taxonomy): Bacteria > Bacillota_I > Bacilli_A > RFN20 > CAG-826 > Alloenteromonas. The sequence continues at coordinate 17,696 of DCMK01000013.1, read as the reverse complement.
GAACCCGGAGCTGACCCCGGAGGAAATCATCCAGAACTATATGTTCGGGCCCGATTTCCCAAGCGGTGGGACCGTGCTGGGCCGCAAAGGGATTCTGGATTACTACCGCACCGGCATCGGCACCGTCACCATCCGCTCCAAATACCACATCGAGGATATGGGCAACGGCAAGGAGAGGATCGTCGTCACCGAGATCCCTTACCAAGTCAACAAAGCCAACATGATCAGCGCGATCGCCGATTTGGTCCGCTCCAAGCAGATCGACGGCATCACCGATGTGCGCGATGAATCCAACAAAGAGGGCATCCGCGTCGTCATCGAGCTCCGCAAAGACGTGATCCCCGAAGTCGTCGCCAACAATTTGCTCAAGCACACTCAGCTCCAAAGCAATTTCGGCGTCATCAACCTCTGCTTGGTCGATGGGGCCCCGAAGGTGCTCGGCATCGTGCCGCTTCTGAGCAATTACGTCGACTTCCAAGTCGGCGTCCTCACCCGCAGGACCAAATTCCTTCTGAAGCGGGACGGCGATCGGCTGCACTTGGTCGAAGGCTTGATCCTCGCTCACGACAACATCGATGAGGTTATCCACATCATCCGCAGCTCCAAAGACGATGCGGAATCCACCGCCCGCCTCGGCGAAGCCTTCGGCCTCGACGAAAAGCAATGCGCCGCGATTTTGGCCATGACCCTCCGCCGCCTCCAGGGCATGGAACAGGACAAGCTCAATGCCGAAAAGGACCAGCTGGTCGCTAACATCGCCGAATACAACCGCCTCCTCTCCTCGCGCGAGAACATCGTCGATTTGCTCATCTCCGAAATCGAAGAGGTCAAGCGTCGCTTCGGGGACAAGAGGAGGACCGACATCACCGATGAGGCCGCCGATATCGAAAACGAGGACCTCATCCCGCAGAAGAACATCCTCATCACCCTCACCCGCAACAACTACATTAAGCGGGTCGACGATGATACCTTCGAAGCCCAGCACCGCGGCGGAAGGGGCATTACCGGCATGAAGACCACCGCCGGCGACGTGGTGCGCCTGATGTACCACACCAAGACGCACACCGACATCCTCTTCTTCACCAGCTTCGGCAAAGTCTATCGCCTCCGCGGCTATCAGATCCCGGATTCCGGGAGGACCGGCAAAGGGACCCCGGCTCAAAACATCCTCAATCTCGACCGCGACGAAAAAGTCGTATCCATCGTTCCTTGCGATGACTATCCAGAGGGCAATTACCTGATCTTCGTCACTCGCAACGGGCTCATCAAGCGCACTTCCCTGAAGGAGTACGCTTCCATCCACCAAAACGGCAAAATCGCCGTTGGTCTCCGCGATGGCGACGGCCTCTTCGACGTCAAGCGCACCGACGGGAACGCCATCGTCTCCCTCGCCTCCAGCAACGGTAAACTCGTTTCCTTCCAGGAAGAGGAAGTCCGCCCGATGGGGCGCACCGCCACGGGGAACAAAGGCATGGATCTCTCCGATGGCTCGTCCATCGTCGGGGTCACCACTTCCCTTGAAGGCGACAAGATCCTGGTCTTGACCCGCCTTGGCTATGGCAAAATCAGCTATGCCAAAGACACCGACGTCGTTTCCGAAGACGGCTCTACCCGCCATTACGATGGGTATCGTTTGACCCACCGCGGCGCCAAGGGCGTCACCACGCTCAACATGACCGCCAAAAACGGGGCTTTGGTCGCGGTCCGCGCCGTAAACGGCGATGAGGACCTGCTCGTCATCACCTCGACCGGCATCGTCATCCGGACTCCGCTCTCTGAGGTCAAAATCGCCGGGCGCAACACCCAAGGCGTGAAGATCATCGCTTTGGACGAGAAGGCCCAAGTCGCCTCCATCTCCATCCTCCCCCACGAAGATCCCGCCCCCGAAGGCGAAGAGGAAGCGGAAGAGCCCGCCGAGGAATCCCAAACCCCTTCCGAAGACCCCGTCACCCCCGATGAGCTGGACGCCTCCTTGGAGGACAAATAACCTTCCATGAAGGTTTGCATCCACTACCCCAAGAAAAGACACCAGGCCTCCTTCGAAGGAGCGCGGCTCCGCAAGACCCTGAAAGGGGCGTGCGAGGCCATGGACGTTCCTTGGGAAGAGGAGCTCTCCCCCACCACCGACATCGCCCATTTCCTCTCCCCGCTCGACGAGCCGACTTTGCGAAAGGCCCATCAAAAGGGGATCAAGACCGTTTTGTCCTGCTTTTACTGCGAGAACGACCCCGATGCCGCCTTCCTCACCGGGAAGAAGGAAAAGGGCATCTCGCAGAAAAGCGTTCGGATGATGAACGAGGCCGACGTCGTCTTGGTGCCGACGGAGCTTCTGGCGAAAAAAGCCAGGGACTGCGGTGCCAGCGGGAAGATCGTGGTCATGCCCCCTGGGGTGAACCTCGATCGTTTTTGCTCCAAGTCGGTGGAATCGGATATCTTCCCCCGCTATTTTCGCATCCGCCCGGAGGAAAGGTTCGCCGTCTGTTTGGGCGCCTACGAAGACAAAAAGCCGCTTGCTTCCCTTTGCAGGCTCGCTTCCTTGTCCCCGCAGTTCACGTTTTACTTCTTCGGCTCGAAAAAGAGCCTCACCAAACGCCTTTTGACAGGCCCCCTCCGCTTCCGCGCCCCGAAGAACATCGTCTTCCAGCCGGTTGTGGAAGACGACCTTTACCGAAGTGCTTTGATGCACTGCCGCTGTTACTTGCTCTTGGACGATGAGCACCCCGATCAAATGGGTCTGTTGGACGCTTTCGCTTCCGGGGCCGAGGTGGTCGGCATCGGCGGCCAAGAAGTGAATCCGATTCTGAAAAACGGAGAAAATTCCCTTCTTTTCCCCACGGAAGAGGGGGCCGCCAAGGCGCTTGCTCGTCTCTACCTTGAGAAAGACAAGGCGATTATAATGGCGGGGTACGGCATCGCGGAAAGCTGCGCGCTGCCTCTATTCGCCAAACAGCTGATCGGCGTGTATGAAGAAACGCTGAAAAAGGAGATTGCATGATCGACATCAAATTGATCCTTGAGAAGCCCGACTATGTCGTAGCTGCCCTTAAAAAGAAGAACTGGGACTTCGATCCGAAGCCCATCGCGGATCTTTCCGCGAAACGCCTTGAGCTGCTGAAGCAAGTCGAAGCGTCCAAATCCGAGCAGAACAAGCTTTCCAAATCCGTCCCTCAGGTGAAGAAGGAAGGCGGGGACGTCCAAGCGATCTTCGCCAAAGTCAAAGCCCTCGCCGCCTCCAACAAGGAAGCCGAGGCCGAACTTGCCAAGGTCGAAGAGGAAATCAAGGCCCTCATCGAAGTTTTGCCGAACCTCCCCGACGATGATCTCGTGGGCGGAGGAAAAGAGAACAACCACCCGATCTATCACTTTGGGGAGGAACGGAAATTCGAGGGCTTCACCCCGAAGGACCACGTTGAACTCGCCGAATCCTTGGGTTTGATCGATTATAAGAGGGCCGCGAAGATCTCCGGGACCGGGACTTGGATCTACACCAACCTCGGGGCCAGGATGGAATGGGCCTTGCTCAACTATTTCATCGAGAACCACATCGCCGATGGCTACGAGATGATCCTCCCGCCCCATATCCTCAACTACGAATCCGGCTACACGGCCGGGCAGTTCCCGAAGTTCAAGGAAGATGTCTTCTGGCTGGAGGGGACCGAACCGAGGAAGTTCATCCTTCCGACCGCCGAGACTGCTTTGGTGAACATCCACCGTTCCGAAATCCTCGATTTGGATCAGCTCCCCCGGAAGTATTTCGCCTATACCCCCTGCTACCGCAGGGAAGCCGGCTCCTACCGCACGGAGGAGAGGGGCATGATCCGCGGCTACCAATTCGACAAAGTCGAAATGGTCCAATACACCACCAAAGAAGGCAGCGACGCCGCCTTCGAGGAAATGGTGAACAAAGCCAAACGCCTCGTGGAAGGGCTCGGCCTTTGCTATCAGGTTGATAAGCTCGCGGCTGGGGATTGCTCCCATTCCATGGCCAGGACCTACGACATCGAAGTTTGGATCCCCTCCATGCACATCTACAAGGAAGTCTCCTCCGTCTCCAACGCCAGGGATTACCAAGCCCGCCGCGGCATGATCCGCTATCGCGACGAAGAAGGGAAAATGCAGTTCTGCCACACCCTGAATGGATCGGGCCTTGCGACCTCCCGCGTTTTCCCCGCGATCTTGGAACAGTTCCAGCAGGCTGATGGGTCGGTCATCGTCCCGGAGCCGCTCCGCAAGTACATGGGCGGCATCTCCGTCCTAAAGCCGGTTAAGAAATAATCGGATTGAGTCCTCGCCCCCTTCAGCAGGGGGCTTTTTTCTTACCCGTGCCCTCCTCTCCGCTTTTTGGTATAATCAAACCGCCACCGCGAGGGAAAGGCGACGAACCAGGTCAGGTGGGGAACCAAGCAGCCTTAAATCGTTTGCCCCTGTGCGGTGGTTTTTCTATGATTGGTTCATGAAGCAACCAGATGATGTGTTTTATATGGGCGAAGCCTTAAAGGAAGCCGAAGAAGCTTTGAAGCACGGGGAGGTACCTGTGGGCGCGGTGGTGGTCCGGAATGGGGAAATCGTTGGAAGGGGAAGAAACGGCAGGGAAGAAGCCTTCGACATTTCGAGCCATGCGGAAATCAACGCGATGAAGGACGCCGCGAAGCGCTTAGGGCGTTGGGACCTTTCCGATTGCTCTTTATACGTGACGTTGGAGCCTTGCTTGATGTGCGCCGGCGCGATTTTGCAGGCACGGGTACGCTATTTATGCTTTGGGGCATGCGACGAAAAAGCAGGTGCGGTGGTATCTAACTTTTATGTGTTTGATAGCAAAAACGCATACACGCCACCGTTAATTGACAAAAACGTATTAAAAAACGAATGCGAATGCATCCTAAAAACCTTTTTTGGAAAGCGAAGGCTTGAGGAGCGCTGAGTGGCTTGAAAGGCAATTCAAGACATAGTCTTTACTGTGTATAGAAAAAGAGGATATCGTCCGTTGGGGCGGAAAGATGGTATGCTTTCTTCATGAAGAGAAACCCCAGGAACATTTTGCAGAAAATCCATTCCTTGGAACTTGCTGGCGTCAAGAAAAGCTTCCAATCCGGTGGAGAGGTTTTCGATGCCTTGAAAGGCGTGGATTTGAAGCTGAAGGGAACTGGAATCGTTTCCGTTATCGGCCCTTCGGGGTGTGGGAAAACGACGTTGTTGAACATCATCGGGGGTTTAGACCATCAAACCTCCGGGGAGGTGAAAATCAACGGCGTATCCACGGGGTCGTACAAAAACAAAGACTGGGACTTGTATCGAAACAAAAACATCGGCTTCGTTTTTCAGAGCTATAACCTCATTTGGTATAAGAGTGTTTTGGAAAACGTTTGCCTCCCTTTGGAAATCGCCGGAGTCAGAAGGGCTGAGAGGAAAAAAAGGGCTCTCGCCGCGCTTGATAAAGTGGGGCTCAAAGGGTTGGAAAAAAAGAAGCCAAACCAGCTTTCTGGCGGCCAAATGCAGCGCGTTGCGATTGCGCGGGCAATCGTCAATGAACCTTCCCTTATCTTAGCGGACGAACCAACGGGGGCGCTTGATTCGGAGGCCTCGGCCATGGTCTTGGATCTGCTGAAGGAAATTTCAAAAGACCACCTTGTTCTCCTTGTTACTCACAATGAAATTTTGGCAAAGCAATATTCCGATCGCATCATTTCGATGAAGGACGGGCTGATCGTATCGGATTGCGGCGAATGCAAAAAGCCTGCAGAAACCTTATTAAATTCTGATTTTGCAGTGAAAAGTAAATATATGTCGCCCTTATCCGCCTTATCTTCTGCGGGTCGGACCATCCTTTTGAAGAAAGCAAGGATTTCCTTAACCGCGCTCTCCTGCTCTTTTGGGATTTTGGGCGTGGCTCTGATTTTGGCGATCAACAACGGCTTCTCCGCCTATGTTTCCAACGTTGAGCGGTCGGTTGCCAGTTCGGTGCCGATTGCTTTGTCCCCATTGACGACTCGATATCATTATGAAAACGAAGAAAGCCTCCAGGAGTATCCTGATGGAAATAACGTCAATATATCCGATTATCGCAAATCTTATTCCGAGGTTATCTACAACAATTTTTCCGCGGAATATTTCTCTTATTTAAACGCGATTACCGAGGATCCAAGTTGTTCGGCCTATGGATCCGCTATGTCGGTTATGTTCTACCGAAAGAACCTTACCTACCACTTTATGAAGGAGGATCCTTCTGGAGCCATTCGCTTAATTAACCAATACCAAAACGCCTCCTCTTCCGGATATACCATCGCCTCAATGACTTCGCTGCCCGGAACAATTCTCCATGAAATGTACGGCGATGAGGAAAACATGTCCTCCCTTTATGACACGATCGCCGGGAAATTTCCAACCGCAGCCAACGAACTGGCCTTGGTTTTGGATTCCTATAACCGCATCGACTTTTCCACGATGAAAGCTTTGGGCTTCTATGCTTCCAATGCTTCAATGAAAGGAAGCTTGGATACTTTGACTTTCGATCAGATTCTTGGGAGCGAGTTCAAGTGCTACACAAATTCCGAATACTATGGCATTCATAGCCTTTCGGAACTCGAAGAAAAGACCAAAAGCCCTTCCTTCCCCGCCTATGGTTCGCTTTCCGCGGCCATTTCCGATTCCGACGGGGACGGTGTTTACGAAGCGGAAGTGAAAGACGAGGATCCTGAAAAAAACACGAAAACATGTCGGGCAATCGAGGCGCCAACGGGCGCCGAGGTCTATTCCAACGAGGCGGAGCATAAGCCGATTCGGTGCAAGATTGTCGGGATTTTGAGGCCGTCAAAGGGGTCTTATATTCAATTGATGCCTTCTTCGTTGGCATATACCCCCGCTTTGACGGATCAAATCGTCGCCGATTTTGAAAATCCCGTAACTCAGAAAATGGCTGAGTATCAAAAAGACAATTGGCTGATCCCGCGAGGCGGAGAGGGGTCCAATTGGAGTTTTGATGGAAAACAAAAACTTCAAGAAGCTTTCTCAACCCTCGCTTCCGCCATCACAACGATCAAAAAAACCGGAAGAGTGGACGATGCCTCCAACGATTTGGCTCTCTTCAAGAATCAACTGAATTCCTGCTTTTGCTTTCTTAACGCCAACGGCGCTTTAAGCAGTGGCAGCTATTCCTATTATTCGAACCCCTCTGGATACCTGGGCCTTTGCAAGACTTTCGGCGCGGAGTTCCCACAAGCCGATTTGCAAGAGCTCATCGCCGAAATGGCGCTTGGCGATTCCCTGGTTTTGGGCCCTGATTTCTTCAATGGGGGAGTTGAGCCCGGCCTCATTGATTATGTCGCGTCCATGAACGCCTATTCTTTGGTGGATTCCATCCTTATCTTCCCTTCTGGGCTCTCTTCAAAAGGGCGTCTCACTTCCTATTTGGATGCATGGAACGTTCAGCATCCGGATCAAAAGAATCAGTACATCGACGCGATGGCGGATTTTACTTCCTCTTTGGGCACTTTGATTCAGGTCCTTTCCATCGTCCTGGTCGTTTTCGCCTCGGTTTCCTTGGTTGTTTCTTCCATCATGACGGCGATCATCACTTACCTTTCCGTTGTGGAAAGAACCAAAGAAATTGGGGTTTTGCGGGCTTGTGGAGCTAGAAAAAGGGACGTTGGGCGGCTTTTTGAATTCGAGTGTTTGTTCGTTGGGCTTTTCGCGGGGGTCCTTGGCGTTTTGCTTTCCATGTTGGCGTGCGTGCCTTTGAATTCTTTCCTCAACCAACGTTTCCCATCCAATCATTTGGGATCGATCGCCAAACTGAATCCGATGACCGCCTTGGTTCTTATTTTGGTTTCTATGCTTCTTTCCTTCGTGAGCGGATACATCCCCTCCCGTCTTGCCGCAAAGAAAGACCCTGTCGTTTGTCTAAGGAGCGAATGAAATGATTACGGAAGCCAAATTTAAGTATGCCTTGAAGAGCATGATGGAAACGATGCCCTTGGAGGAAATCAACGTTACCGCGCTGTGCGAGAAGTGCAAATGCCATCGGCAAACTTTCTACTACCACTATCAGGATATTTACGATTTGATTGCGGCCATTTTCCTCAACGAAGATTTGACCGCCCTCAACAACGCCAAGGACGCGAAGAAATCCCTCACGGCTTTTTTGACATACGCGAAGAACAATTTCTCTTTCCTGCGTTCTACCTACAATTCCGCTGGGCGGGACCTCACCGACGACTTTGTGTTCGGAAAAATCAACGCGAAGCTGTTTTCCCTTTGGGCTGGGGACGAATCCTTGGGCATAAAAAAAGAAGGGGTGAGGACCATGGCGAGGAGATTCTCCCGCGTCATCGCCGATGAAATCGCCTTCTGCATGAAAGACCAGAAACTGACCCCGGAGAGGTTTTATCATTACATGAACCGTTTCTCCGATAACGCGATCCGCCTTCTTTTGCCCGCTTTTGGTTCCCTTTCGAAAAAGGAGGAAATGAAATGATTGATTTCGATTTTGTGGCACCAACGAAACTGTTTTTCGGAGAAGGAGCCGAACTGCGCTTAGGCCAGATTCTTGAGGGATATGGCGTGAAGTCCCTTTTGCTTGTTTACGGGGGCGGATCCATCAAAAGGAGCGGACTATACCAAACCGTTGTTTCGCAGCTGACGCAAAAAGGGATTCATTTCGAGGAACTCAGCGGAATCCGCGCAAATCCAACGCGAGAATCGGTTTTGCAAGGCGTTGAAAAAACCCGCAAAAGTCACTTTGATTTGATTCTTGCCGTTGGAGGCGGTTCGGTTATCGACGCCAGCAAAGCCATCGGTGTGGGCGCTTTTTATTCCGGTGATCCCTTTGATTTCAATTTGAAAAAAGTCGTTCCTGCGAAAACAATTCCCGTCGGCGTGATTCTGACGATCGCCAGCGCTGGGAGCGAGATGTCGAATTCGTGCGTGATTTCCAATGACGCCACGGGCGTGAAGCAGGGCTTTAACTCAGATGTTGTTCGCCCTTTGTTCGCCATCGAAGACCCCGTATTGACCTATACGGTTCCGCCTTATCAGACCGCCGCTGGGTTCTGCGATACCATGATGCATTCTTTGGAGCGTTATTTTGGCGCCTCCGATTCGATGCAGCTCGCCGATGATTGGGCTTTGGATTTGGTCAAGAACGCGATGAAAGCGGGCGTGGCGGCTTTGAATGACCCCAATGACTATCAAGCCCGCGCCTCCTTGATGCTGGACTCTTCCCTTTCTCACAACGGCTATACAGGGATCGGGAAAAAATATTCTTTCGTCGTTCATCCCTTGGAGCACGCCCTCAGCGGATATCGGCCTGACATCACCCACGGGGCCGGAGTCGCTTTGCTTTTCCCGGCGTGGGCAAGCTATGTATACAAGCTCGCCTTAGGGAAATTCGCTCGCATGGGAAGGGCTTTGTTCAACTTAGAAGGCGACAGCGAAGAAGAAATGGCTATAATGGGTATCGCGGCGATGAAAGATTTCTTTCATTCCGTTGGCATGCCGGTTTCCTTCAAGGAGATTGGGATCGCCGAAAAAGACATAAAGCCTCTGTGCGATTTGGCTAGCGGTAACGGAACACGTGTGATTGGCTGTTACCCCCAATCACTGAATCGGCAGGACATCGAAGCGATTTATAGGAGCCTGCTCGATTAAGGAGGCTTTTCTTGCTTTATGAACAATCTTTTGAAGAAAAACGACTTCGCGACTTTCTTGGCTTACATCGCCATGTTCGCCATCGCGCTTTTGGTTGGTTTGCTCGTTGTCTCACCCACGATCAGATCGAGCAACGTAACTACGCCGGAAGCCGTGGTCATCGTGGTCATCTCGGTTTTGGTCGGCGTCATTTTCAACTCCGCCTGCCTTGAGCTTCTCCATCTTCTTGGCGCGGCTTCCGGCGGGTACAAGGTCCTAAGCGTTTGCATCCTCAGCATGACTTTTAAGAAGAGGAAAACCAAAAAAGACCGTTTCTTTACTTTCGCTTCCTTCGACGGGCTGACCGGCGAGACCAAAGTCGATCCCAAAGACGTCCAAAAATCCTCTCCCACGGGGATGATTCTCTTCCCAATGCTAGGATATTTGGTCGAAGTCATCGTTCTTCTGATTCTGGCTTCCCTTTTCCAAGCCATCACTTGGATCCCCGTCTCCGCCTACGTCATCCTCGCGATTGGCGGGATGATCTTCGTCTACAATTCCATCCCCGCCCATTTGGATTCGATCACCGATGGATACCTCCTTGTTCTTCTATCGAAGCCCATCAACCGGGTGGCGTACAATCAGATCCTTTTGGCGGAGCACAGCGAGAACAAAGAGGAAGCGCTGGCCAACCTACCCGTCTACCAAGAGCTGACGGATTTCACCGCGAGCCTTAACGTCATCGCCGCTTACCGCAAAGTCACCCAAGGGGATTTGGAAGGCGCCCTTTCCATCTTCTCGGCAATCGCCTCGGCGGAGAAAGGCGTTTCCAAAAACGCGGTTCAAGAAGCCTCCTGCCAAAAGCTGGCTTTGCTTCTTTTGATGGAAAGGCAGAAAGAAGCCAAAGACTATTACGAAGGCATGCCCGACGCGGAAAGAAGGTACATCGCCTCCCTCGCCAGCCTCCCCGCCCTCCGCTGCTATGCGCTCGTTTCTGGAATCTTCGAAGAAAGCGATACGGAGACCAGTTGGGCCTTCGACAAGGTGGAACGCCTCCAAAAGAAAGTCTCCGGGGTTGCTTTGGAAGGGGAAAACGTCTTGCTGAATTCCTCTTATTCCTTGCTGAAGAAAATGCATCCGGATTGGGATATCCAAGCCGATTTCATCGAGCATCAAGAAAAAGCCGACAAGCAATAGCCTGCCGGCTTCAGAAGCGCTTCGGCGCTTTTTTATTTGCCGCCGATCGACATCGATTTGATGCGCATCGAGGCAATGGAAATCGAATCCCCCGTCAAAAGGACGTCGGAGGCGAAGCCTTGGCAATCCAAGAACATTTTCAGAAGATTCCCAGACAAAGTGATGAGATTCAAGGGCTTGTCAAGCTTCCCGTCTTTGATCAAGAAGCCTTCCGCCTGGCAGGAGAAGTCCCCGGAATTGGCATTCATTCCGGTCTGAAGTCCGGCGACGTCGGTGATGTAGACGCCTTCTTTGATGTCGGAGATGAGCTCATCGAAGCTCTTTTTGCCCGGCTTGACAAAGACGTTGCCGAACGCGGTGCCGATCTTCCCGCCGCCCCAAAAGGCGTTTCCGGTTGTTTCGACCCCGTCTTTCTTCGCGGTTTCGCGATTGTAGAAATAAGTCATCAGCTTCCCGTTTTTGATCACGTCCTTATTCGTGCAGGCGACCCCTTCCCCATCGAAATAGGAGAAGTAGACGTTGCGGCATAGTGGCTTTTCCTGGATGCTGACTTTTGAAGAGGCGACCTTCTGCCCCAGCTTCCCTTCCAAGAAGGAGGAGTGGCGTTGGACGCTGTCGGCGACGCAGGCGCCCAAGAAATAATCGGTCAGATCCGCGGCGACGTCGGGGCAAAGGATGGTTGGGTATTTCCCCGATGCGCATTGGATGCCGCCGAATTTCCTGCTGGCCCCGGCGATGATCTTGCCGACGAATTTCGGCTCATCGAATTTGGCGAGGTCGTTATCGAGGAAGAATTCATAATTCGTTTTGGTTTCATCCCCTTGCCTCAGCACCGCCCCGCCGGTGATGGAGAAGTAGTTGCTCTTTTGCTTGAGCTTGAGCCCATAGGAATTGTGGAAGATGGTTTCGCTGGAAGACTCCTTGTAATTCACCCCATCCGCTTCGGTGACGCGCGGATCGGCGGCGTAGATGTCGTCTTCGACTTTCTTCAGCAAGGCGAGCTTCTCGCGGATGGGGGTTTCGTCCAAAGCTTTGGAGTAGACCGACCCTTTCTTATATTTCTTCGATCCCGGGAAAATGCCGACGGAGTCGCTTTTTTCGGAATAGGTCGCGTTTTCGATGATTTTGTCGATCAAATATTCGAAAGTGCCCGCGCCGAGCTTCTCCGTGGATGCAGACCCATATTTGCCGTTGTAGATGCCGCAGGCGCTGATGCTTTGGCTGGAGGTGACTTTGTAGGTGTCGATTTCGTGATGGAACAGGGAAATTGAGATGGAAGAAGCCTTCCCGACTAGGATTTGGCTTTCTGTGATCCCTTTCTCCTTGGCCAGTTCAAAGAAGCGGTTGAAGTTCATTCTAGTTTTCCTCCTCTCCCTCCGACGGTGATTTCTTTGATGCGGATCGTGGGCTGGCCGACGTTGACGGGGACCATCCCGGACAGCGAGCCGCAGTTTCCTTGGCCCAAATCGAGGTCATCGGCGACGCGGTCGATGTTCTCGAGCACTTCCTTTCCCGAGCCGATCAAAGTGCACCCTTTCACGGGTTCGCAGATCTTCCCGTCGCGGATGATGTAGGCTTCTGAAGCGGAGAAATTGAATTCCCCCGTCGTTGGCTCCACCGATCCCCCGCCGAAATTGGCCACATAGATGCCGAGCTTCGTGTCTTTGATGATGTCTTCCTTTTTGTCCTTCCCCGCGGCGATGTAGGTGTTGGACATGCGGGAAGTGGGGGCGAAGCGATAATTCTGCCTTCTGGAGCATCCATTCGCTTCCATCCCCAGCCTTCTTCCGTTGGCTTTGTCGACCAAGAATCCCATGCAGATCCCGTTTTTGATGAGGAGGTTCTTCTGGGTTGGATGGCCTTCGGAGTCGATGTTGTTGGAACCCCATTCGTTGGGCATGGTCCCATCGTCGTAGGCGGTTACCAAAGGGGAGGCGATTTGCTTGCCGATTGAGTCGGAGAAGACCGAAAGGTGCTTCGCCGTGGCGGTGGCTTCCAAAGAGTGCCCGCATGCCTCGTGGAAGATGACCCCGCCCCAACCATTGGCGATGACGACGGGGTAACGTCCGCTCGGGCATTCTTTTGCACCGAGCATCATAATGGCCTTTTCTCCGACTTCCTTCGCCTTTTGCTTATAAGGAAGGACGTTTTTGAACCACTCCCAGCCCGCGAAGCGCCCCGGGCCGGTGAAGGTGGACTCGATTTGGTTGTCCTCCCCGGCGGCGATGGCCACCATCGCCAAGCGCCCGCGTTCCTCGACGTTCTCGTATTGGCGCCCTATCTCCCCCTCCGCGTTGAAGATCTCGATTTTCTTTTGGCTGGAAGAGAGCGCGTCCTGGATGCGGACCAAGCGTTTGTCGACGGAGGCGGTCTCCGCGTAGCATTCCTTGAGGTAATCGATTTTTTCCTGCGTCGGAACGTCTTTGATGTGCGTTTGGATGGGGCTGATGTTCTTGACTCTTTGCTTTTTGATTTCCTTGACTGTGATGGCCCTTTCCCCTTGATAGCAAGAGGCCAAAGCCGAGGCAAGGCGCAGCATTGATTTCTTGCTGAGGTCGCTGGTGTAGCCATAAACCGAGCGGAGACCTTTCAAAATGCGTATGCCGGCCCCGTAGGATTGCCCGCTTTCGCAGGATTCGACTTTTCCGTTTTCCAACACGATGGATTCGCCGTCATTTTGCTCTAGGTAAATCTCCGCATAGTCCCCGCCGGTGGCAAGGGAAGCGTTCAAGACTTCCAGAGCGAGCTTTTTCGATATCATGCATTTCTCCTTTTCTAGCGCATAGAAGAGTATCACCGCGGGGGAAACCATCAAGGGTTTTCCTTCCGGAAAAGAGGCTATAATCCCTTCCATGGCAAAGCTTCTATATCAAGGGCATGCGTCCCTGCGCATCCAAACGGACGAGGCCAAGGTGATCTACATCGATCCCTATGCGGGGGACGGCTACGATCTCCCCGCGGATTTGGTGCTCATCACCCATGAGCATTATGACCATAACGCGATCCATTTGGTCCCATGCGGCGAAAGGACGATCGTGATTCGGGCCAAAGACGCGTTGAAGGGCGGGGTTTACCACGCCTTCTCTTACTTCGGCGTGGAAATCCAAGCCGTGCCCGCCGGGAACGCCAACCACGATCCCAAAGAATGCGTCGGATATCTGCTTTCCTTGGACGGGAAAACCATCTACGTCGCCGGGGATACCGATTATTTCCCCGCGATGGAGGACATCGGGAAGAAAGGCGTGGATTATTGCTTTCTGCCGATCGATGGAGTCTTCAATATGGGGCCGGAAGAGGCGACCCGCTGCGCGGAGATCATCAAACCCAAGCACCTGATCCCCTATCACATGCACCCCGGGATGCTTTTCGACATCAAACAGGACATGAAGGTCTCTTATCCGAATTCCCTTTTGGTCCGCCCCGGGCAGATCATCGAGCTTTGAGATTCGCCTTCGCCCCATTTCGCGCGCGTTCTTGCCTTAGGGCAAAACTTCGGCTTGCCCAAGGGGGCGAACCCGTGTATTCTTGCTATTGCGCAACGCGCGAACTCTCTGTGCGCCAATAAGGCGTACGGCGAAAGGAGTAAAGGACATGAAGAAAGACATCCATCCGGACTATCATCGTTGCAAAGTCACCTGCACCACCTGCGGAGCCACCTTCGAAACCGGTTCCACCGCCAAGGAAATCAAGGTCGACACCTGCTCGAACTGCCACCCCTTCTACACGGGCAAGCAAAGGTTCGTCCAAGCCGATGGCCGCATCGATCGCTTCAACAAGAAGCTCGCCAAAGCCCAAAACAACGGCAAGTAAGCCACCATTCGCAATCTTGGCCATCCTTCGGGGTGGCCTTTTGCTTTCGAAGCGGGGTAGCCCTGTCTTTGATGCGTTTCAATGGTAGAATAGCCGCGTCTACGTTGCCCTTAAGGGCAAAGAAGGAGTTCCCATGAGCAAGAAGTTCTACATCACGACCCCCATTTATTATCCAAGCGCCTCCCCCCATTTGGGGCATGCTTATTGCACGACGATGTGCGACATCATCGCCCGCGGGAAGAGGATGCGCGGATACGATGTTTTCTTTTTGACTGGGACGGACGAGCACGGCGAGAAGATCGAAGACAATGCGAAAGCCAAAGGGGTCACCCCCCAGGAATTCGTCGACGAGATCGTCAACGACAAATTCCTTCCGCTGTGGAAGGCCATGGAGATCTCCAACGACGATTTCATCCGCACGACTTCCCCCCGCCACGTGGAGACGGTTCAGAAAATCTTCTCCCGCATGCTGGCTCAGGATGACATCTATCTTTCGACCTACACGGGCTGGTACTGCGTGCATGAGGAAACGTATTGGACCGAAACCCAAGTCGGCCCCGAGCATCTATGCCCGGAATGCCATCGCCCGGTGGAGAAAAAGGACGAAGCGGCCTATTTCTTCCGCTGCTCCAAATATGTCGATAAGCTTCTTTCTCTTTACGATTCCAACCCCGAATTCATCACCCCTTCCTCGAAAAAGAATGAGATGGTGAACACTTTCATCAAGCCTGGGCTTCAGGATCTCTGCGTTTCCCGCACCTCCTTCGATTGGGGGATCCCGGTGAGGGAGAACCCCGGACATGTCGTCTACGTTTGGCTCGATGCTTTGACCAACTACATCACGGCGTTGGGATATTTGCAGGAAAACGATGAGAAATTCCAAGAGTTCTGGAACGACCCCTCCACTGAAATCGTGCATGTCATCGGGGCGGATATCACCCGCTTCCATACGATTTATTGGCCGATGTTCCTCGAGTCATTGGGGCTTCGCCAACCCAATCGCATCTTCGTCCATGGGCTATTGATGATGAAAGATGGGAAGATGTCCAAATCCAAAGGGAACGCGATTTCGGCTTATCCACTGATCGATCGTTATGGGGTCGATGCAGTTCGATATTACCTTCTTTCGGAAGTCCCCTTTGGGCAGGATGGGACCTTCACCCCGGAGCAATTCGTGATGAGGGTGAATCAGGATTTGGCCAATAACCTTGGCAACTTGCTCAATCGCACCGTGTCGATGATCCTCAAATACTTCGATGGGGTGATCCCCGCTTGGCAGGGGGATTTGACGGACCTTGACGAAGAGCTTTCCGCTTTGGTCGGCAAAACCAAAATCGCCTATGAATCCTATAACGATGATTTGAAGGTTTCGGAAGCTTACGTCGAGGTCATGAATCTCGTTTCCAGAGCCAACAAATACATTGAAGAGACCGCTCCTTGGGCCTTGGCGAAAGACCCCGGCAAAAAGAAAGAGCTGGAATCGGTCATGGCCCATTTGGCCCATGTCCTTTATAGCGCCGGCATGATGATGAAGCCGGTTCTGGTCCATAAGTCAGACGCCATCTTCGCCTCTTTAGGCTGCCAGGAAGAGGATAAGCAATACGAGAACATCTCCCGCCTCGGCTTCCTGGGCGGAAGGAAAGTCGTCAAAGGCGAGCAGCTCTTCCCCCGTCTAGACGCGGAGAAAGAAATCCAAGCCATCGCGGACATGATGGCTGCTCCCAAGGAAAAGGCGGCCGCCTGATGAGACAGACCCACCCCGACGTTTTGGAAGGTGCCTGCGTTGATCTTTCTTATGAAGGGAAAGGCGTTTTCAAGTCGGGCAAGCAAGTCGTTTTCGTGGACGGGATGTTCCCTGGGGAAGAAGGGGAGATCCAAATCCTTTACAAAAGGGCAGGGGAACTGTTCGGGGAGGTGAAGTCCCTGAGCAAAGTCTCCCCGGAACGCGTTTCTCCCCGCTGCAAAATCTGCCATTCCTGCGGGGGGTGCTCCTTGCAGCAGCTTTCCTATAAAGCTCAGCTCGAATTCAAAACGAAAAAGGTCGAGGAGCAATTCCGCAAAGTCGGCCATATGGATGTGAAGGCCAATCCATGCATCGGCATGGATGAACCCTATTATTATCGAAACAAAATCCAGATGCCCTTCGGCAAAGACCGCCACGGCAACGTTTACTGCGGGTTCTATAAGCAGAACACCCACGTTTTGGTTCCGGTCGAAGAATGCTTCATCGAAGATAAACGCGCGGTTCCTATTCTTTCCGCCATCAAAAAGCTTTGCACGGCAATGCGGATTGAGCCTTATCAAGAAGACATGGGGCGGGGCATCCTCCGCCACGTGCTGATCCGTACCTCGCATTATAAAGACCAGATCATGGTCGTTTTGGTGACCACGGTGGATTCCTTCCCCGGCAGAGGGAATTTCGTCTCCGCGCTGGCCAAGCAGTGCCCGGAAATCACCACGGTCGTTCAAAACATCAACTCGCGAGCGACGAATGTGATCCTGGGCGAAAAGGAACGCGTTTTATTTGGGAAGGGTTTCATTGAGGATTCCCTCTGCGGGCTTTCCTTCCGCATCTCAGCCAAGTCCTTTTACCAAACTAACCCCATCATCACGGAGAAGCTTTATTCCTATGCGATGCAGGCTGGCGGGCTTGGAAAAGAAGACGTTGTTTTCGACGCCTATTCCGGGATTGGAACGATAGGCTTGATTGCAGCGAAAAGCTGCAAGCAGGTCCTTTCCGTCGAACTCGTCCCTGCCGCGGTGAGGGACGGAATCCGGAATGCAAAAGCCAACAAAATCGATAATTTCTCCATGTATTGCGACGACGCCAGCTCGTTTATGGTTCGCATGGCCAAAACCAAAGAGAGGGTGGATGTTCTTTTTATGGATCCCCCCCGCAAAGGAGCGGATGAGCGTTTCTTAAAAGCTTTGGTAGCGCTCAAGCCGAACCGCGTCGTTTACGTTTCTTGCGACCCAAGCACATTAGCTAGGGACGTTGCCTACCTTCAAAAGAGCTACGAAGTTAAGGACGTTCAGCCTTTTGACATGTTTCCGCAAACTACGCATGT
>DCMK01000049.1 GCA_002321395.1 Caryophanales bacterium UBA1624 | reverse complement strand
GCATTGCCTTCGCGCAACCAGGGGCAAAGAGCTCGAAAACGAAGCGGTCAACTTGCAAGGCCGAAAGAATAGAAATGGCTTTTGCCCAGCGTTTGAGCCCCTATAGGTGGGCGGGTTCTGGACAAGGCCAAACAATAAGGGCGGTCTTTACTCCCCTGTGATTTCAGTGATCTCGAATTCGAAGCCGTTTTCGATGGGGCAGTCCTTGCATCCGCAATTGGGACAGGTGGCTTGTCCACGTTCGGGGTGGAAGGTCTGGCCGCATTTGGGGCAACGGGCGGAGGAGGGGAGGTAGTCGATCTCCAACTCGGCGCCTTCTAAGCGCGTTCCCTCCGAGGCCGGCCCCCAGCAATCTTGCATAAAACGCGGCAAAACCCCGGTAACTTCCCCGACTTGCAGTTTTATTTTCTTTATTTTTGTCAGTCCCTCTTCATCCATCAGGTTTTCGAGGGTTCGGACCATTTCGGTGCAAAGGCTGAGCTCGTGCATGCTTATTCCCCCTCTACGGGCATTGGTTTCTTTTTCTTCGCCACTCGGATCAGGGAATAGATGCCGATCGCGCCTAAAACGAAGAGAACCGCTCCGGCGATGTAATCCCAAGCCTGGATGGATCCGGAAAGATATTTTGGGTAGATGTCGGCATTGATGAACATTGAAACCAGCGATCCGAGGATCAGTCCCATGATGCCATAGAAAGTCGGGACCCTCCTTTTTTCTAGAAGTCTTCCCATGACTTTCGAGGATACGACGAGGCCGGCAACGGCTCCTAAAGCCAATAGAAGCAGCATTGCGATCCCCGTTCCAACGAAAGAGGCGTCCCCGTTCGCCCAAAGGCTCAAAGCGAGCTGCTCGGGACTGCCGCTATCCGCGGGCATGAAGGTATAAAGAATGGGGTAATACATCCCCAGAACCATCAAAGTCATCGATCCTGAAATGCCGGGGACGATGAAGGAGAACGCGGCCAAAAATCCGGACAGGGGCACGAGCAGATACATCCACCACGTGCGGTTCAGCAACTGATCCCCCAAGTTGACCTTGCATAGAGCGGTGAAGACGCCTAACCCCGAGGCGAGAAGGAGGCAAAGGGAGAAGCAAAGGGCGTAGATCGCTTTTTGTTTTCCGTTCTCCCCTTTCCGCAACTCGGAAATCGCCATGGGAAGGGATCCAAATACCAGTCCTGCAAACAAGCCAGTCAGCGTGAACGGGGCTGCTGAGTAGCCTTTCTTGATGCCGACGAAAGCGGCTAAGGCGCCCAAAGCCAAACCAATTAAATAGGGGAGAAGGAACAAAAAAGATTTCTTGAAGTTCTTACGGAGGGAGGAGAGGGCGTGGATCAGAGAATCGTAGCATCCTTCCACGACGGCGATGGTGCCCCCACTTAACCCCGGGATGGCGGCGGAAACCCCTAAGCTGGCCCCTTTGGCGAGGTCCAGGAAGAAGCAGCCGGCGCTGCGTCTTTCGTTGTTCGGTTGCTCGTTTTGCATGAAGCAAGTTTAATCGATGGATTTTTCTTTGTATAGGAAAGGGGGTTCCTCCCTTTGAAATTTTTTCAAGATTGCACTTGACAAAATAAATTTTTGGTAGCGCTTACATCTCCCTCTTTTCACAGGCTTCCGCCTTGCTATAATGAGATCGCTGGAGGGAAATCTCCAGACCGCCAAGAGGGATTTGTCCCCCTACATTGCGAACATTTCGGGAATCCTGATCGCGCTCGCCCGTTGTTGAAAGCCCATCCTGAATGGGAATCCTGAAGGCAGACGAGGATGCCCACCTCTTGAAAAAGAGGGACTCTCGCGCCTCTTGGCTAGTTTGCCTCCTCAAAGCCCTGGTCATCTTCCAGGGCTTTTCCTTCGCCTTGCTAAACAGAACGATTTCTTTGAAAATGGAGCGGAAAGGTGGCTTTCCCATGATCTTTGGATTAGAACCCGTCCAAGCCGTTCTTCTGTACTTGTTCCTCTTTTTGACCGGCTGTATGCTCGGCTATGTTTTGGAAGTATTCTTCCGGCGCTTCTTCACCGCGAAGAAGTGGGTAAACCCCGGCTTCATGAGGGGTCCATGGCTCCCCTTATACGGATTCGGGGTCGTCATTATGTTTACCGTGGTGATCTTGCTTCTCTATTACCTGCCTTCTTGGCCTTTCTACAATCCCTTTGGCTTCTACGATTTCCTTGGAGAGGGCAGGGGCCCCAGCTACGCCGATCTCCTTCCCATCGCGATCATGGGCTGCTCGATGATCGCCTTGGAATTCGTCGCGGGCCTCATCTTCGTGAAGGGCTTCAAAGTCAAGCTTTGGGATTACTCGAACATGAAGGGTAACATCATGGGCATCATCTGCCCCCAGTTCAATGCCATTTGGTTTGCCTTGGCGATCGCCTTCTACTATGGGCTCAACCCGTTCGTCTATAGGCTGGCCCAAGAGGCTTATGCTTATATGTTCGGCGTCTCCGGGGTCCGCGAAGCGCATTTTGGGTTCATCTTCATCCTCGGCGTGGCTTATGGGGTAATGCTCATCGATTTCGTTTTGTCCGCGGGGGTCTTCACCCGGGTCGCCAAATGGGCGAAGAAATCCGATATGAAACTTCGTTACGACGAAATGAGGATCAAATACAAAGAGGGCCTTCTTTCCGCTCGGGCCAAATTCCAAGAGGCCCTCCCCACCCCCGTTAAAAACGTGATCGAAAACCATAAAGAAAAAGTAAAAGAAGGGGGTTCTGCGCCACAAAAAGCCGCTTCTTGGATTTCAAAGCTGATTTTCATCGATCCGAATCGGGCCAAAGAAACCGCCTCGAACTACGACGAAAACGGCCGCCCCGTCTCTACCGAGGAAGCGGGAAAAGAATCGTGATCGACGTGCC
>DCMK01000027.1:293-24113 GCA_002321395.1 Caryophanales bacterium UBA1624 | reverse complement strand
GGCGAGGAGCTCTGCGGGGACCACGTCGAGATCGGGGGCAACGAAGAAGACGGCTCCCTGACCCTCGTTTTGGCCGATGGTCTCGGGTCGGGGGTGGAAGCCTCGATCCTGTCCACCCTCACCTCGACCCTCCTTTGCAAGATGATCGAAGGGGGCATGGGAATCGAGGAAGGCGTGGAGGCCCTAGCGAAAACCCTCCCCGTCGCCCGCGACCGGGGGAACGTGGCCTACAGCACCTTCACCCTCGTCAAGGTGGAGAAGGATTTCTCCGCCTGCATCTATAATTTCGATAACCCAGATCCTTTGTTGCTGCGGGAAGGGAAGCCCCATCCCATGGCCTATAAAGAGGAGACCATCGGGGGCAAGAGGATCAAGAAGGCTCGGTTCTACTTCGGGATCAACGACACCCTCGCCCTCTATAGCGACGGGGCCTTGCACGCCGGGGTGGGGGAGACGCTCAACTTCGGCTGGGGGGAGGAGGAGATCTCCGCCTACCTCCAAGGCTTGGCCTCGCCTTGCCTTTCCAGCAAAAACCTCGCCACCTTGTTGGTTGACCATTGCTCCCTGCTCTACAACCGGAGGCCGGGGGACGACACGACCTGCCTATGCCTCCGAAGGAGGGAGAAGGAGAAGGTGAACCTCATGGTCGGGCCCTCCTCGCGGAAAGAGGAGGACCGCCAAGTGCTCTCTTCCTTCTTCGCCCTGCCCGGGAAGCACGCGGTCTGCGGCGGGACAACCTGCCGCATCGTCGCCGATTACCTTGGGGTCCCCATCCGAGGCGACCTGCAGTCGCTGGACCCCGACATCCCGCCCTATTCGCTCATCGAAGGGGTGGACCTCGCCACCGAGGGCGTCATCACCCTGAACAAAGTCCTCTCGCTGGCCCAGGATTACCAAAAGGACAACAGCGCCTACTTCACCTGGAGCTACCGCCAGGATGGGGCGAGCCTGCTGGCCAACCTGCTCTTCCAGGAAGGGACCGACATCACCTTCTACGTCGGCTGCGCGGTCAACCCCGCCCACCAGGAGGAGCAAGGGAAGATCACCTTCAAGATGAAGATGCAGATCATCGATAACCTAGCCCATCAGCTTCGGAACATGGGCAAGGAAGTCAAAGTGCTTTATTTCTGAAGCAAAAGGAGAGAAACATGGAAAAGCCACTCAAATTCGATACCTTGGTGCAGCAGCTCAAATACCGCGTTTTGAAGGAGGTCGCCCAAGACTATTGGGACGGGACCCTGGAGGAAAAGAAAGACCAAATCCCGAACCTCATCTCCCCCGGGCCCAAAGCCTCGATGCGTTGCTGCGTCTACAAAGAGAGGGCCATCGCCAAGGACCGGGTGAAAATCGCCATGGGAGGCGATCGGAACAACCCAAACATCCTCGAAGTCATCGAAGCCGCCTGCGACCAATGCCCCTTCGGCGGGATGGAGGTCACCGACGTCTGCCGCGGATGCTTGGCCCATCGCTGCGCCCAAGCCTGCCGCCTCAACGCGATCAGCTTCGGCCCGGATCACCGCGCGGTCATCGACAAAACCAAGTGCGTCAACTGCGGCATGTGCGCCAAATCCTGCCAGTTCGGCGCCATCTTAAACCGCAGAAGGCCCTGCGAAGCCGCCTGCAAGATCAACGCGGTCAAACCCCGGGAAGACGGCATCACCAGCATCGATGAGAGCAAATGCACCCGCTGCGGGCAATGCTCCTACGCCTGCCCCTTCGGCGCCATCATGGACAAGAGCTTCATCCTGAAGTGCATCGACATCGTCAAAGGGGCGGAGAAGGGGAGGAACTACAAAGCCTACATGATCGTGGCCCCCTCCATCTCCAGCCAATTCCATTACGCGACCCTCCCCCAAGTCGTCTCCGGGATCAAGGAGCTCGGCTTCACCGACGTCATCGAAGCCGCCTTGGGCGCCGATTTGGTCGCCCTCAACGAAGCCAAGGACCTCGCGGAGGAAGGCAGCTGCACCTCCTCTTGCTGCCCGGCCTTCGTCCGCTACGTGGAAAGCGCCTTCCCCGAGCTGAGGCAGAAGGTTTCGAACAATTATTCGCCGATGGCCGCGATCGCCAAATACCTCAAGCAGCTCGACCCGAGCTGCAAAACCGTCTTCGTCGGCCCCTGCATCGCCAAGAAGATGGAGGCCCAGCGCCCGGAAGTCTCCCCCTACGTCGACTGCGTCATCACCTTCGAAGAGCTGCAGGCTTTGATCGACGCCCGGGGGATCGTCCTCTCTTCCTTGGAAGGGAAGCCGCTGGACAATGCCTCCTATTTCGGCAGGATCTTCGCCCGCAGCGGCGGGCTTTCCGATGCGGTCGAGGAAGCGCTGAAGGAGCAGGGCATCCCCTTCCAGGTCAAGCCCGTCAAATGCTCTGGGCTCGACCAATGCAAGATGGCCTTGACCCGTTACAAAGCAGGCCGGCTCGAAGGCAACTTCATCGAAGGCATGGCCTGCCCCGGGGGATGCATCGGGGGGCCGAGCTGCCTCACCCATGAGGTCCGCGACGCCGCCGACGTCGACAAATACGGCCACGAGTCCAAGGAGACCACCATTCAGGAAGCCGTCTCCGCCGCTTTGGCCGACCCCAAGATCGCGTCCATCGAGAAGCGGGGCTGAGCAAAAGGGAATGCGGCGTGGGATTCACGCCGTTTTTTCTTGCCCGAAGAAGCTTTATACTTGTCCTATGCAAGAGCAGATTCAATTGACCCCAGGCCCTTTGCTCGACCCCAAAGGGAACCTGGTTCAGGCCGGCTATGCTTTTTCCCTCGTCAAGGATTACGACAAAGCCGCCGTCAAAGGCGGGGCGATGCGCCGGAAGGAATGGGATTATTACTACGTCGGCAACTCCGATTACGGGGTCGCTTTGACGGTCGCGGACAACTCCTACATGGGGATGCTCTCCGTCTCCTTCCTCGACTTCAAGGCCAAATTCGACGTCACCAAATCAATCATCGTGCCCTTCACAGTTGGGAAATTCAACCTCCCCCCTTCCTCCAAAGAAGGCGATGTGGCGGTGGAGGATCGCAAGAAAGGCTATTCCTTCCGCTTTTTGAATCTGGGGAATGGGAAAAGGAGGCTCCTTGTTTTCCTTAGGAGCATGGACAAGCTCTCCACCCCCTTCCATTGCGACATCACCCTGGAGCAGACCAGCCCGAACTCCATGGTCATCGCCACCCCTTTCCCCAAAAAGGGACATTTCTACTACAACCAGAAGATCAACAACCAAAAGGCCCATGGGTACGCTAAATTCGGCGAGAGGATGCTTGACTTCAACTCCGATTCCTACGGCGTTTTGGATTGGGGCAGGGGCGTGTGGACTTACCGCAACACCTGGTATTGGTGCTCCGTCTCCTCCTCCTCCGGCGGCCACCTTCTAGGCTGGAACCTCGGCTATGGATTCGGAGATACCTCCAAAGCCACTGAGAACATGCTTTTCTACGACGAAAAAGCCATCAAGCTCGGTCGGGTTTCCTTCGACATCCCCATCTCCTCCTCCGGCGGGGACGATTTCATGAAGGATTGGACCTTCCGCTTCAAGGAGGACTCCTTTGAGCTGCGCTTCCACCCCCTCTATGATCGCCATAGCGATACCGACGTCCTTCTTCTCCGCTCCAACCAGCACCAAGTCTTCGGGCTCTTCTCCGGATCCTTCCTTTTGGATGGGGAGGCCATTTCCTTCTCCGACGTCCCCGGCTTCGCTGAGAAAGTCTTCAACAAATGGTGAGCGGCCAAACCCTCCCCCCTTCCTTTCTCGCCGCGGATTGGATCTATTTCAAAGAAAGCGGGGAAGAGGACGAATATTCCCTTTTCCGCGCTTGCTTTTCCTGCCCCAAACAAAAAGGGAAGCTTTTTCTTGCCGGCGAGACCGACGTAAGCGCCACCCTCAACGGAAGGCTCGTTTTCTTTTCCCTTTCCCCCAGTTATCCCTCCCATCCGATCGCCGATGCGGTGGAAGTGAGCCTTCAGGAAGGGGAAAACGAACTCCTCCTGGAGCTTTACTATTTCGGCGCGGAAGGCTTTTCCAGCTATTGCAAAGGGAAAGCCAAACTCAAATTCGCCCTCCTTGGCGAAAAAGGGGATGTCCTTGCCAAAAGCAGCGAAGAAACCCTTTCCTGCCCCCATCCCCATTACCGGTCCCACCAAAGGAAAGCCATCTCCCCTCAGCTGGGCTATTCTTTTTCTTACGAGGCGGAAGAGGAGGAAACGAAGTGGGGGAAAAGCTTCCTCATCCAAGATTCGTCCCTTGTTTCGCTTCGGGAAAACCTCCATTGCCTGCTCAAAGGCAGGTCCCCTTGCAAGGGGAGGCATCTTGGCAAAGGCCATTATCTTTTGGATTTGGGAAAGGAAACCGTGGGCTTTTTGGATTTGGAATTCTCCAGCCCGAAAGCCCAGGAAATCCTCTTCGTTTACTCGGAGCATTCCGAAGAAGGGAAACCTTTGCTGCGATGCCCCGGGAACGATGATTTTTCCTGTTCCTATCGCGCCAAAGCGGGGGACAATCGCTTCCTTTCCACCTTCCGCAGGCTGGGGTGCCGCTATTTGGAGGTCTTCGCCGAAGAGGATTTGGGGATTGGCTACATCGGCATCCAAGAGGTCGTTTACCCCTTTGAGGTCCTCCCCCTCCATTCCGAAGATCCCTTGTTCCAATCCATCGCCCTCACCTGCGTCCGCACCCTGATTTGCTGCTACCACGAGCATTACGAGGACTGCCCCTCCCGGGAGCAATGCCTCTACGCGATGGATTCCTACAACCAAATCCTCTCCGGCCTATGCTGCTTCGCCAACAAGGAGCAAATCCGCTCCAGCCTTTCCTTGCTCTATCGTGGGCAAAGGGAGGATGGCCTCCTTCCCCTTTGCGCGCCTTCCTCCGTCCCCTTGTTCATTCCTTGCTTTTCCCTGTATTTCGTCAAAGCCGTCGAAGCCTATCTCCGCAGCACCGGGGACGTTCCCTTCCTTCGGGAGGCTTACCCATCGATTCAAAGGATCATGGGCGCCTTCTTTGCTCAAGACCGGGGGGGATGGATTGCTGATCCCCTTCCAAAGCGAGGGGGCCTGGAACTTCTACGAATGGGCGGAGGGGCTCGATGGGAATCTGGGCGGGGAGCAAGAGAAAGAACCCGACCTCATCGAAAACGCTTTGTTCCTGTGGACCCTGCCTTCTTATTCTTATCTGCAATCCCTTTTGGGGGCGGAGGAAGACCATTCCTCTTTCGTTTCCCGGAACATCGATGGCGCTCGTAGGCTTTTTCGGAAAGGGCACGCTTTCGCCCACAGCCAAACCCGCCCCTTCTTCTCTCAATACGGGAACGCTTTATCCCTGCTTGTCGGATACGCCGAGGAGGCGGATGCCCCTTTTCTATCTTCCGAGCTGATGGATCCATCATCCCCCTTTCGCAAGGCCGCCTTGCCCAACAAGCCCATCCTCTACCGCGCTTTGCTCGACCAAAGCAAAGCCAACGCCCCCTATGTTTTAGCCGACATCAAGGCGACGTGGGGGAGGATGCTCCTAGAAGGGGCTACCTCCTTCTATGAAACCGAAAAAGGATGGCGAGACTTCTCCGGGGCCGGAAGCTTATGCCATGGTTGGAGCGCGACCCCCCTCATTTTTTTGAAGGAACTTGGTATACTTGACTAATCGTTTCCAAAAACGAGGAGAAAACCGATGGAAGGCTACAAATCCTTTGGCCTGATGGCCGACTGCTCCCGCAACGGAGTGCTGACCCTGGAGTCGCTGAAAACGCTCATCCCGATGCTTTCGAAGATGGGGTACGACACCCTCTTGCTCTACACCGAAGACACCTACGAAGTCCCCAACGAGCCTTATTTCGGCTCCCTTCGGGGCCGCTACAGCCAAAAGGAGATCAAGGAAATCGTCTCCTTCGCCTCCGATTACGGCATCGAAGTCATCCCCTGCATCCAGACCCTGGCCCATTTAAACGCCATCTTCCGCCACGAAGCCTATCAATCCATCCGCGACTTCGACGACATTTTGCTCGCCGAGGAGGAAAAGACCTATGAGTTCATCGACCGCCTCTTCCAAAGCATCGAAGAAAGCTTCGCCTCGCGGAAAGTCCACATCGGAATGGACGAGGCCCACATGCTGGGGCTAGGGAAATACAAAGACCTCCACGGGTTCCATGACCGCACCGAGATCTTCGTCAAGCACCTTTCCCGCGTCCAAGAAATCGCCAAGAAGCACGGATTTCAGCCCATGATGTGGTCGGATATGTTCTTCCGCCTCGTCAGCGGCGGGGAGTATTACGAGGAAAACGCCAAGCTCGATCCGGAGAAGCTCAAGCAAGTCCCCCGCGACGTGGGACAGGTGTATTGGGATTATTACCACGACGACCCCGCTTTCTACGAGAAGATGATCGACCTGCATCGGAAGATTTCCCAAGGGGAAGTCCTCTTCGCCGCCGGGGTTTGGACTTGGGTCGGCTACGCCCCTTTGCTCGCCGTGGCCGAGAAGACCCTCCGCGCCGGGCTGCGCGCCGCCAAAAAGAAAGGCGTCGAGAACGTCTTCTTGACCGCTTGGGGGGACGACGGGGCCGAATGCTCCCTCTTCTCCGCCTTGCCTTCCCTTTTCTACGCCCGGGAAATCGCCCTCGGGATCGAAGAGGAAAAGCAAATCGAAAAAGACTTCGACGCCATGTTCCCCACCCTGCATTACTCCGACTTCCGCTTCTTGGATTGCCCCAATCGCCTCAGCGCTTCCCCCAAAGCCGATTTCGTCGTCAATCCGAGCAAATACTTCCTCTATTCCGACCCCCTCCTCGGCTTGGCCGACGGCAAAGTGGTGGAGGGAGACGAAAAGCTCTACGCCGAATACGCCGCCAAGCTGAAGGGGATGGCCCCTCGGAACCATGGGTTTGAATACCTCTTCGAAGAGCTTTCCTCCCTCTGCGCGCTTCTAGAGGCAAAGCTCACCCTCGGAGTCAACCTCCGCAAAGCCTACCGTTCCAAAGAAGAGGGGATGCTTCAGTCCTGCTTGGTTCAGATCCGGGAATGCCTGGCGCGCCTTGAGGATTTCAAAGAGAAAGCCCGCATCCGCTGGATGAAGGAAAACAAGCCAAACGGCCTGGAGGTGCTTCAGATCCGCTTCGGCGGCATGAAAGAGCGGCTGCTTGAGGCCAAGCGCCGCCTGGAGGAATTTATCTCCGGGGAAGTCTCTTCCCTCCCCGAACTGGAGGAGGACATCCTGCCGATGAGCCTAGAGGGCGACCCCAAAGAGGCCGCCTGCTGCAACCTCTACCAAGTCATCGCCTCCCATAGCCGCATTTGAGCTTCGCCGCCCTTCGGGGCGGTTTTTTCGTTCTCTTCTTGCAAGAGAGCGCTTACAACTTATAATTAATGGCACTTTTCAGTTAGGAGAGAACCAATGAAAAACAGCAAGAAAGGGGCCCTTTTTTCGGAAAGGACCTTTCAGGGGGACCGCGTCCCCAAATTGACCCGGATCCTTTATCCTTGGTCCGGCATTTTCCGCGATGCCTGCTACACGATGATCGGCACCTTCTTGATGCAATACGCGATCACCGCCGGGGTGTTGTCCTCCGACCCCGCGACCTTCAAAGCCCAGTACGGCGTCATCACCATCGCCATGATGATCTGCTTGATATGGGACGGCCTCAACGATCCCATCATGGGCTTCGTCATTGAGAAAGTGCACCTGAAAAGCGGAAAATACCGCCCCTGGATCGCCTTAGGGGCCATCGGGAACGCCTTGACCGTCGCCCTGATGTTCCTCATCCCTTTGTTCATGGTCGGCGGGGACGGGTGGGGGTATGTGGCCTTCATGATCGTCTGCTATTTGCTTTGGGACGTCTGCTTCACCATGAACGACATCGGCTATTGGTCAATGCTCCCCTCCCTCACCAACGATCCCAAGCAAAGGGCCCGCATCACCACCGACGTCACCGTCGCCGCCAGCATCGGCACCGCCGTGATGACCCTCTGCATGTTCCTCCTCCCGGGCCTCATCCCGCTTTCGACCGCCTCCATCTACGCCCTCATCGGCTCAGCGGTCGCCTTCGTCTTCCTCGTCTCCCAGCTCGCGGTTTACTTCCTCTGCAAGGAGAAGCGGCGCGACTCCGCCCAGGAGCAGATCTCCGAATCCTCCTCGATTTTGGACCTCTTCCGCGTCGTCATCAAAAACCACCAGCTCCTCTACGTCGTCCTTGCCCTTTTGCTCTTCCAGTTCGGCGAATTCATTTTGACCGGCATCGGGCAGAATTATTTCTACATGATCTTCGGATACGGGGGAAGCAAAGGCGGTTTAGTCGCCACCGGGGTCCTCGCCGTCTATATCCTCTCCACGGTTCTGTCCCAATTGCTCTACCCCTTGCTTCGGAAGAAGATGTCGACCCGTGCCATCCTCACCTCGATGGCCGCCATCATCGTCGCCGGCTACCTCTGCTTCCTCTTCATCGCCTTCCCCCTGTTCGGGGATCACCCCATCGCCTACAACGCCCCCGATCCCAACAACATGCTCTGGATCTTGGGCGGGAGCATGTGGATGTATTACGTCTCCGCCTTCTTCTTCTTCGGCGCCAGCGGCATCTTCTACCTCGCCCTACTGGTCCTGCTTCAGAACGCGATCGACTACAACGAATGGAAATACGGCCAAAGGAAGGAAGCCATCTGCTTCGCCTGGCGCCCCCTCGACGTGAAGCTCGCCTCAGGGCTCAACCGCGGATTGCAGTGGACCGTCTTCGCCGCCACCGGAACCTCGGTCTTCATCAACGCGATCTCCAACGGCGAAGGCGATTTCAACTCCAACGCGATCGATGAGGCCGCCCGCGATCAGATCATCGCCGCGGAAGGGGCCAAGATCACCACCCAGCAATTGAGCCTGTTCGGCTTCATCATCATCGGGACCATCTTAGCCTGCACGATCGTCGCCTATTGCCTGATGCGCTTCGGCTTCAAAGTCGACGACAAGATGGAAGAATCCATCGTCAAGGAGCTCGAACAGCGGCACAAAATAGACGAGCAGGGCCAACAAGCCTAAAACAAAGCGGGGAAGCCGGTGCCTCCCCGCTTTTCGTTTGCTCATTCGACTTCCAAGTCGAAGGACAATTCCTGATCGGGCGCGTAGATCTTCAAAGCCGCCTTTTGCTTTTCCTCGACCCTGAGACTCCGCAGGTAGACGGAGATGCCCCCGCCGACGAGGGCCACCCGGCTTGGGCCCATGATCTGGATCGGGCCCTCCGCTTCCAAAAGGAGCACGTCGTTGCCCTGGGTCATGAGGGTCCCGTTTTGGTCCACTTTCCGGATCGAGACCCGGAGGGCGTCGTAGGAGGCCCCGTTTTTCAAGGAAGAGGCGCTGGAGCTCAGCTCATAATGCCAGCTCCGCGACATGCAGACCGCCTTCTCGGCGAAGAGGGTCTTGTTCTTATATCCCCGGAAGAGGAAAGGGCGTTCCTTCTCGCCTCTGCCCAGCATCAGATCCTGGATCTTGGCGGCTCCCTCCTCGAAGGAAGCGAAATGCCTTTTGACGATTCGGTAAAGGGTCAGCTTTTCGCTCAAGGATAAGGAAGCGGGGCCTTTGCAGGCGTATTTCATCACCGGGCCGCGCAAAGCGGAGGCTTCTTTCTCGGTGAAGCCCAAGGAAAGGACGGAGGCCCCGAGCAAGTCGTCGACCTTCACAGGGGGATGGGGCAAGTGGGGGAACTCCTCCCGGTCCGGGTAGTAGCGCCCAACGAATTTGCCCCCGTGGTAAAGCTCGACGTAATCGGCGTCGGTGAAGACGTAGGGGAAGCGGAGGTAGCTCCCGTCCTCTTCGCCCAAATCGAGGTTCCCCGCGACGAAGAAGGTGTTGGGCAGCGTCTGCGAGGCATAGAGGAAGGCGGCGTATTTGGGGAGGCGGAAGATGTCGGAGAGGCCGTGGTAGCAAATCCGGTCCCCGGAGCCGAAATCCTTATGGGTGTTGTAATCGAAGGCACACCAAGCGACCGAGCCGCAGAGGTTGGGGTGGGAGAAGGAGTCGTCCAAAACCCGCGCATGGCGCAGGGCGTGCTCCAAGCGTTTGGCGTTGGTGTCGGCTTGCTTGGTGGGGAAGGTGTGGCCCATGTTCTCGCTGACCAAGACGGGGTGCTTGCCCTTGACGTAGGTCTTCGGGTCGTCGAGGCCCTTGCTCAAACCGGCGCAGACGAAGTCGTTGTAGGCATAGACGTCCTCCAGAAGCTCGGAATGCTTGAAGCAGCGCACGCCCAAGGACTGGCGGGAGGGATCGAGGTCTTTCTTGATTTGCTGCAAAGAGGAATAGAGTTCGTGGTCGTCTTTGGACTCGTCCACGCGGAGGCCATAGGCCACCAAGCAAGGGTGGTTCCTCTCCTTGAGAATCATGCGGTAGCAGAAATCGCGCAACTGGGCGCGCCATTTCTTCTCCGTCCCGATGTGCTGCCAGCCCGGCACCTCATCGACCAAAAGAAGCCCGATGCGGTCGCATTGGTCCAAAAAGGATTCGTCGTCGCTATAGTGGGAGGTGCGGACCAAATTGGCGCCCAATCCAAATTTGATGATATTCGCATCATCCCTTTGCAGCGAATCCGGCGCGGCGGCCCCGAAATAGGGGTAGGTCTGATGCCGGTTGACTCCGATGATCTTGGTTTTGACGCGGTTCAGGAAGAAACCCTCGGGGGTGAAGACGGCGCTGCGGAAGCCGACGTTGTCGATCCTCTCATCGTCCCCGTAGATCGTCTTCAGAGTATAGAGGTAGGGGTCGTCCAAGGTCCATAAATGGGGCGAGGATAGGTCCAACACTTCTCCCAAGAACTCCGCTTCCACCTTATCCCCGCGGTAAAGGATATGGCTCACCTTCAGCTCGGGATTCGGGTTGGCGAGGCTCGTCTTCACCTCCAAATGCCCATCCATGTCCGCCTTGATGAACAAAGAGGAGACGTAGGAAGAGGGGTGGGAGATGAGGCTGACCTTCCGATAGATCCCCCCGAAGGTCATGTAGTCCACCAAATCCCCGAAAGGCGGGATGCTTTTGTCCTCGCGGCTGTCCACGATGACGAGCAAACGATTGCCTTTTTCTTTGATCAGCTTGCTGACGTCGATGTCCACGGGGAGGTATCCGGAGACGAAATGCCCCAGATTCATCCCATTCAGGTAAACCTGCATCTGAAGCATGACCCCATCGAAATGAAGGAACTTCACCGGGAAGCATGGGTTCTCATCGTCGAAGATCTTCTCGTAGGTGAAAAGCCCTTGGTATTCGCCCTCATCGAAGTAGTGGTAGGGGAGCGCCTTCACGTTGTGGGGCAGATCGACCTTGATCGCCTGGGGAGGCATCGAATCCAAATAGCTTTCCTCATAACCGGGGAAGAAAGACCAATCGAAGTTGATGTATTGCTGCTTTGCCATGCCCTAATTGTAAGAGGATTTGTTTTTCTTTCCTAGAAAGAAAAGGTGCTACACTATGGCCATGATCCAAAAAATAGACCGCTCCTATTTGCTTTCCTTCGGGACTTCTTCCTATTTGATCAGCTTCCTCCCCATTGGGAAGCCGATCCTCGATTATTATGGAAGCTCCATCGGGGATGGCGTAGCAGGGTCGCTTTTCCGCCCAACCCTGCTTCCCGGTCGGGCCGTATGCTACTCCAAAGAGGAGCCCTCCTGTTCGCTTTCCTTCCTTCCTTTGGAAACCTCCACCCAAACCAAAGGGGATTTCCTGACCCCATCTCTCCTTTTGGAAGGGGGGAGTCCGACCCCCGTGGACTTCCGCTTATCCTCCTCGCGCATCGAAGATCGCCCTCTCCCCCCGGAAGGGTATCCCTGGCCTAGGAACGTCGAGCAAGAGCTCATATTGACCCTGGAAGACGAGGCAAACTCCCTGAAATTGGAGCTCCATTATCTGACCTTCGAAGGGCAAAACGTCTTAGGCAGGTATGCGAAAATCATCAACGAAGGGACCTTCTCCTACCGCATCCGGCGCTTCTCTTCCTTCTCCCTTTCTTTGCTTGACCCAACGCTTGTTCTGCATATCTTCCGCGGCGGGTGGATCGACGAATTCCACGAAGAAAGCATCCCCCTGACCTCTGCGATCACCTCCCTCCATTCCAGCGCCGGATCCTCCTCGGATCTGCACAACCCCTTCTTTTACGTCCAAGCCCAAAGCGGGGAATGCTACGGCTTCAACCTCCTTTACTCGGGGGATCACGAAGAAATCCTGCAAACCTCGCCGATGGGCTTCGCCCGCATTTCCTGCGGCATCGACTCGGAGAATTTCCTTTACCCCCTCGCCCCGGGGGAGAGCTTCTCCTCCCCGCTTGCTGTTTTGTCCCATGGGGATAGCGAATCGGAGATGACCTCCTCCTTCCATCGCTTCATCCGCTCCTGCCTCCTCCCCGAATCCCATGTCGGCATCCCTCGGCCCATCGTCTACAACAATTGGGAAGCCACATATTTCGATTTCGACGAACCCAAGCTCCGCTCCTTGGCCGGCAAAGCGGCCTCCTTGGGAGTGGAATGCTTCGTCCTGGACGATGGTTGGTTCGGGAAAAGGGACAACGACCGCTGCTCCTTGGGCGATTGGGAAGCCAACCGGAAGAAATTGCCCCATGGCCTAAGGGGGATTTCCGATTTCGTCCACAAAAAAGGGATGCTTTTCGGCCTTTGGCTGGAGCCTGAGGCCATATCCCCCGACAGCGAGCTCTTCCTCGCCCATCCGGATTGGGCCATCTCCTCCCCCGGCATCCCCCCTAGCCTAGGGAGGAACCAACTCCTTCTGGACCTCACCAAAAAGGAAGTCGCCGACTACCTGTTTCAGAAAATCGGCTCCCTCCTTGAAGAAGGCGTCGTCGATTTCGTCAAATGGGATTACAACCGCGCCTTCTCCGACGCCCCCTCCCCATCGGGGAGCTACGCCCACGATTACATCATGGCCCTTTATTCTCTCTTGAGGCGAATCCGCGAAAAATTCCCCGCCCTGTGGATGGAGAACTGCGCCTCCGGGGGCTCTAGGAACGATCTCGGAATGTTCTGCTTCTTCGATACGGGATGGGTCTCCGACAACACCGATTCCTTCTCGCGCGCCATCATCCAAAAAGGCATGGTCAAAGGCTATCCCCCCTGCGTGATGTCCAACCACGTCTCCGCCAAAACGTCCCATCAAACCCTGAGGAAGACCAGCTTCGCGGACAAATTCGACGTCGCCTCCTTCGGAGTCCTCGGCTATGAGCTCAACCTCAAAGAGCTCAGCCCCCTGGAGGAAAAGGAAATCCGCTCCCAGATCGCCTATTACAAAGAAATCCGGAAAACCTGCCAATTCGGCGAGTACCGCCTTCTGCAGGATTTCCCCTCCGGGCAGCTTTTGTTCCAATCCCTCCAAGACGGGGAGAGGATCCTCGTAAGCTGCGTGCGCTTCGCCCAAACCCCGAACCCCGGCTATCGCAGGCTGCCTAAGCTAAACGGAGAAAAAGGGGCTATTTACCATTTCCAAGTCCGCCCGAGGATCATCGATTTGCGGAAATTCGGCGGTTTGGTCAACATGGTTTCCCCCATCCACGTCAAAGAAGATGGCGCCCTCATCCACTTCCTTTCCGAGCGCAAAGGGATGGAAGGGGAGAGATTCGAAGGGGATGTTTCCGGCGAAGCCCTTTCCGCCGGCGCCTTGTATCTGCCCCAAGAATGGAACGGGACCGGCCTCAATGAAGGCATCGCCGTCATATTGGACTTCGGCGCGCGGCTATACCGTTTCGAAAAGAAGCAATAACGCCCAAACCACGTCTCCGCCTCGCCCTTTCTCGCGGGGCGGCTTTTCATTTCCCAATTAGCTTGTATCATATAGTTAATAAAAATTAACTTCGGATGGAATCTTGAAAATGGACAGAATCACAACCCCGCTCATTGGCATCTCATTGATCTTCCTCTGCACCGCCTTGGGTGCATTCTCCGTGTTCTTTTTGGGAAAAAGGAAGATCTCCCCTCGCCTTGGCAAAGTCTTCAACGGATTCGCCGCGGGGGTGATGCTTTCCGCTTCCTTCTTTTCCCTCATCAAGCCGGCTTTGGAAACGGAGGTGGGATACATGCCTTCCTTCGCCGTGGCCGCCACCTCCCTCCTTCTTGGCGCGGGCTTCCTTTGGGGGGTCGACAAAATCGTCCCCCATTTCCACGACATGGAAAAGAAGGAGGAGGGGATCCCAGCCAAAAGGATGGGGAAAACCTCGAAGATGTTCTTGGCCGTCACGATCCACAACGTGCCCGAAGGGCTGTCCGTCGGCATCGCTTTTGGCGTCGCCTTGGCGAGCCAAAACCCCGATTCGATGCTGATGGGGGCCTTGCTCCTTGCCATCGGGATCGGCATTCAGAACATTCCGGAAGGGGCGGTCGTCTCCCTGCCCATCAAAACGGAGACCGGCTCCAGCGGAAAAGCCTTCCTCTTCGGCGTCCTCTCCGGGGCCGTCGAACCCATCGCCGCCCTTGCTGGGCTTTTCCTCGCCCTGCGCATCCAAGGCATTATGCCCTGGGCCCTTTGCTTCGCCGCCGGATGCATGCTCTATGTCATCGCCGAGGAGATGATCCCCGAGATGACGAGCGAGGGCCATGACCATTTCGGCGTCTGGTCCTTCCTGCTTGGCTTCGTGGCTATGATGGCCTTGGATTGCCTGCAGCTTTGATCAGACTCCGCCATTCCAACCCATGGTAAGGAGAATCCCTGCGAAAAAGTTTGACAAACCCGTTCCATCGCGAGTACACTCTACCTTGCTCTTAAAGGAGCGTATATCGCGGGGTAGAGCAGCCCGGTAGCTCGCCAGGCCCATAACCTGGAGGTCGATGGATCGAAGCCATCCCCCGCAACCAAGGAATTCAGCGCCTCTAAGGCGCTTTTTTCGTGCCCGATTGCCCAAATGCGGGAGAAAACTTACAATAGAATCCGACATTGACAACATGAAGAAAAAACCAAAAATCGTTTACTACGAAGACCCATTGAACGACGATTTCGCCGGGACATCCATCAAGAAAAAGGATTTCCCCAAGCGTTTTCGCTACGTCCATAAACACAACATCTTCTTCACCGCCATCTCCTTCTTCGTCTATTATTTCATCGCCTTCCCGATCCTTTGGATGGTCGGCAAAGTTGGATACGGCGTCAAGGTGAAAGGGAAGCGGAACGCCCGCTCCCTGTTCCGCCGCGGCGTTTTCTATTACGGAAACCACACCCAAATCGCTGACGGCTGGCTCGTCCAATGCTTCTTGGCTAATCCGAAGCGTTCCTACGTCATCGCCGACGCGGACGCCATTTCCATCCCTTTCCTGAAGACCATCGTCATGATGCTCGGCTGCTTGCCCGTCCCCGATCTGGCTCACAAAGAAGAATTCGAGGAAGCCATCAAGTACCGCTACCAGCAAAAGAGAGCCATCGCCATCTACCCCGAAAAGCACATTTGGCCCTATTCCACCCACATCCGCCCCTTCCCCGACGATTCTTTCATCTATCCCGCCACTCTCGGCGCCCCCGTCATCGCTTTCTGCACCACCTATCGGAAGCCCCTTTTGTTCTCAAAGCACCGCAAACCCAAGATGACCGTTCACATCTCCCGGCCCATCTACCCCGACATGAAGAAATCCATCCCGGAACGGAAGAAGCAGCTCCGCGACGCCGTTTACGAATTCATGCTGGATTACTCCGCAGAAGAAGAGAACATCGAATACATCGCCTACCTCCCCAAAGAAAAGCAAGCGTCTCAAAACACGGAAAACGAAAAGACGCTATAATGAAATTGTTTCAAAGGAGATTAAAAATGGAACTCAAAGGATCGAAAACCGAAAAATGCCTGCAGGAAGCCTTCGCAGGCGAATCCCAAGCCCGCAACAAGTACACCTACTTCGCCTCCAAAGCCAAGAAAGAAGGGTACGAGCAGATCGCCGCTTTGTTCTTGGAAACCGCCGACAACGAAAAAGAACACGCCAAGTTGTGGTTTAAATACCTCGAAGGCGGAGATATCAAATCCACCGAGGAAAACCTTCAGGAAGCCGCAAACGGCGAAAGCTACGAATGGAACGAAATGTATCCCAGCTTCGCCAAAATCGCCGAAGAAGAGGGCTTCACGGAAATCGCCGCCAAATTCCGCATGGTCGCCGCCATCGAAAAGCACCACGAGGAACGCTATAAGAAGCTCCTTACCAACGTCAAAGAAGGCGTCGTCTTTGTCTCCAAGGACGTGGCCGTTTGGAAATGCCGCAACTGCGGTCACATCGTCGTCGGCAAATTCGCTCCGAAGATCTGCCCCGTCTGCGCCCATCCCCAATCTTATTTCGAGCTCTCCGTCGCCAATTATTAAGCCAAAGACCGAAGGAAAGCGTAGGCCTGCGTTTCCAAAATCGGGCGCGGGCCTTTTTTGTCGAGAAATCGAAACTCGCTGTTGAAATTCCCTTTTGGAATTTGGATAATATGTTTCGCGCGTAAGCGCAAGACGGACCATTGGTGTAGTGGTCAAACATGTCTCCCTGTCACGGAGAAGATCACGAGTTCGAATCTCGTATGGTCCGCCAACTTCGAGAATTAGCGCAGTGCCGTGCTCTTGCTGAGCCGAGCCTCGCTATGCTTGGCCCGGTAGCTCAGCTGGTAGAGCACGGCACTGAAAATGCCGGTGTCGGCGGTTCGACCCCGCCCTGGGCCACCAACTCGGAAAAGAAGCGCCTTCGGGCGCTTTTTTTCGTTGTTGGCCTGGTCGGGACGCAGGCAAGCCTGCTTTCGAATCCCCTCCACCGTCATTTCAGTTGCCGTGGTTAGCGGCTCCCTTGGGTTGTTTACGCATTTCGCTTTTATAAAGAAGTGGAGGAAACCCCAATGGAATACAAAAGAAAAAGAAAACCCGGGCAAGCCGGCCTTGACCTCGAAAGCGCCTTCGTCAGTGCACTCAATGGAAAACGACCATCCGAATTAAGCCCAAACCTAGAAAAGCTTGTGCGAAGCGTTTTCCCGGCGTTATCGCCCGACTCCCTTCTCCTCGCTCAGAAATCCGATCCGCGCGGGAAGCCCGATATCACCCTCTTTTCCGAATGCGGCAAAGCCGAAATCTCCCTGAAGAGTTGCTCTGGAGACCTGATCCACTCTTCCCCCAATGCGAAATTCGCCGATTACCTGAAAAGTTGGAGCATCAGCCAAGCCTCAATCGACACCTTGCTTTTGTTCCTATATCGCGATGGGACGCGGGACGGAAGCGGACCAAACAAATGGGCCTACGAGGAAACCATGTACCGCCTCAGCACGAGGATCCGAGACCTGAATCTTGAACTCAATTCATCGAAAGCCTTCGTCCAGGATTGCCTGGATCTTTGCCTATTCCGCGGCAACCACCCCGAATTGCCATCCGCCCGTTACTTCTATCACGGGGATCTGGAATCGGGGGTCCTCGTCTCCCGCTATCAAGTCTCCGTTTGGGCAAGAAGAATCTTGGATATGGATTTCATCCGCAATCCCCACATCGGCCCTCTCCATTTCAGGCCTTACCTGCAAACAACCAGTTCAGAAGGCGAAAAACCCGATAAATTGCGTTGGCTCCGTCTGAAATGGGTGGGAATGGACGCAAATCTGAATTTCATTTCTAGGAAAATCAATTTCGAAAAGAAAAAATCAAGTTAAAAAGACAAGCAAACAAACAAAGAAAGAACTAGGCAATTTGAAGAGGGCGATGAAAATCCGTATAATTAGGCGCCCTATGAAAATCGTCTTTGTCCTAGAATGCGCGAATCAGTTGAACAATGGAACGACCGCGACTTGCAATCGCTTCGCGGACGAACTTCGAAAAAAAGGCCATGAAGTCACGATTTTGGGCTGTCAATTCGAGGACGGAAAACCCCATCCCAATTACATCGGGACCCCTCATTATGCCTTCCCCGTTTTCGAGTCGCTGATTCGCAAAGAAGGCTTCATGTTCGCGCGTTGCGACGTCAAGACGATGTATCAGGCCATCCAAGGCGCCGATCTAGTTCACGTTTTCCTGCCCATGAAATTCGGGAAAACCGCGCAGGCCATCGCCGACGGATTGGGAATTGCCGTTACGACGGCATTCCATTTGCAGCCTCAGAACATTTCCTCCGCCATTCATTTAGGTCATTTTTTCTTTTTGAACGATTGCCTCTACGCCGGATTCAAATCCTACCTTTATCGTTCCGTCCGTCACGTCCATTGCCCTTCCTCGATGATCGAGCGGGAGCTTAAACGCCACCATTTCAAAGACAATGCGACCCATGTGATCTCCAACGGTGTCATCCCTTTTTTTCATAAGACAGGGGAGGAGAAGCCGAAAGACATGCAGGGCAAAATCGTCGTGACGATGTCAGGGCGGCTCGCCTCGGAAAAAAGGCAGGATGTGATCATCAAAGCCGTGGCCGGTAGCTCTTATAACGATAAGATCCAAATCATTTTTTGCGGCCAGGGGCCGAATAAGGCCCTCTATGAGCGCATGGCCCTGAAAAAAGGACTCGCAAACCCCCTTGATATCCGCTTCTGCAAGCCCGAGGAGCTGCGCAGCGTTTTGAATTACACCGACATTTATGTGCATGCCTCCGACTTCGAAATCGAAGGCATCTCCGCCATCGAAGCCATCACCTGCGGTGCTCTTCCTTTGATTTCCGATTCGCGCCTATCTGCTACGAACGCTTTCTCTTTGAACGATCAAATCTGCCTCTTCAAACATGGATCCGCCCGCGATCTAAGGAAGAAAATCGAATGGATCATCGAACACCCGGAGACGGTTAAAGAGCTCAAGCAGGCTTATGCTTTGTCGGCTCCGAAATTCGCCCTGTCCCGCCAAGTGCAGGCTATGGAGGAGATGTTCGAAGCGGCGGTGGAGGATAAGAAAGAAGGCAAAGACCTTCCGACCATCAGACCCTTGAAAAAAGACATCCGTCGCGAAAGGCGGATTTTCAAAAAACTCAAGAAAGAAGGCCTTATCTCAGAAATCCCGGAAAGACTCCGCTGAGACCTTAGCCTTCGACGGTCTTCGCCTTCTTAATCGTAGCCAAAACGATTAGGCACACCTTTCGGATGCCCAAATAAAGCGGATAGGCCGTTACCAGAACCGCCAAGAAAAGCCATAGGATCCAGCTTTGTTCCTCCAAAGAATCGAAAACAGGGCAATTCCAAGGCTGGAAGAATTCGTTCCAGAACGCAAGGGCGTTCTCACTGTCCCCACCGAAGATCATCCGGAGGGAAGTCGGCTTACCGCCTAGATAGGAAGTGGGGGCTCCGAAAGCCAAAACCGCAGCGGCGAGGAGGGAAACGGCGAAAACAACGATCCGGTATTTGGTAAAAGGGAAAGAGAGAGCGAACAAAATGGTGGCTCCTCCGATGAAGGTGAGCACCGAAACGGCGGTCCGGACATTTTCCAGGCTGAGCAACCCCGTTTGGTAAAGGGTCATCGGCATCAAAGAGAAAAGCAGAAGCAGCACGCCTCCGCTGAACGCCGGCGGGAAAACCTTGTCCGCGAACTTGCCTTCAATGGGCTTTTTCGACGGCTCCAAAGAAAGCAGGAAGCCACCGATGCCGATGATCGGTTGCTCGAAAAGGTAAAGATTCTCGATCGTGAAGAGCATCTGCCCAGCCTTGAAAGGGATGGAGAAAAGGCTCAGCAAGAAGATGAAAGCCGTTTTGGAGAGGAAAAGGATCGCCGAACGGTGGATGTTGTTGACCACCTTCCGGCCTTGCAAAACGACATCCACAAGATGGGAGAAATCATTGTCCATTAGGACCACGTTGCTGCATGCTTTCGCCGCATCGGTAGCCCGGGCGAAAGTGATGGAGGAGTTGGCCTTCCGCAAAGCCAGGATATCGTTCACCCCATCGCCGGTCATCGCCACTTTATGCCCCTGCTCCTGAAGAGAGGCGACCAAAGCCTCCTTCTGCTCCGGGGAAACGCGGGCGAACACGACGTAGTCTTTGGCCAAAGCTTTGGTCTCCTCGATGGATTTCCCCTCCAAACTGATTGCCCTGTCCGCGTTTTTGACCCCGCAGAGGGAGGCGATTTTCGAAACCGTCAAAGCCGAGTCCCCCGAGATTATCCGCACATCGACCCCATTCTGGAAGAAATAGGTGATCGTCTGCTTTGCTGAGGGCCGGATCCGGTCTTCCAGAAAGTAAAGCGCCTGCGGTACCCCACCATAAGAAAGCGCCAAAGCGCGGAAGCCTTCCTTTTCTTTTTCTTCGGCCTTCCGGAGCAAATCCGGGAACGCCTTCAAAAGATATTCGGGTGCCCCCAAAAGGACCTCTTTGCCGGATTTCAGGACGATCCCGGAGTATTTTCTTGCGCTGGAGAAGGGGATTTCCTCCTGCACGCTCATCGGAACCGGCGGGAAAGCGGCCTTCAGAGCCTGAGAGGTCGCGTTAAAAGCCCTGGCGTTGGCGAGGATGGCGCCCAAATAAGCGTCCGCGTCTTCCTTGGGCGCGCAGTAATAAGTTCCCGATAGGAGCATCGTCCCATCCGTCAACGTCCCGGTTTTGTCCAAGCAAATTACGTCCACCCGGGCCAGATTCTCCAAAGAGAAAAGCTCTTGGATCAGCGTTTTTTTCTTCGCCAGCTCGATGATGGAGACCGCCAAGGTCATGGAAGTCACCAAAACGAGGCCCGTTGGGATCACCCCGATCGCGAAAGCGGAAGCGGTGGAGATGATCTGCGCCCAAGCGATCGGGTCGGACAGTGAGGTTATGCCTTGAGGAAAGACGGAGGAAGCCTCATCGCCATGGACGGCGATTTTGATCGCAAGGGTGGCGACGACGGTCAAGACGACGACGACCAAAACGAAAGAAAGGATGTTGAGCAATCCGTAGATGTTGCGCATCAATTCGGACTTCTGCCCCTGAATCTGCTTCACCTTTTGGGAAAGGGTGTTGGCGTAGGTATTGTCCCCAACCTCGGTCAGTATGGCTTTGCAGGATCCCGAAGAGATGAACGATCCCGAGAAAAGCTTCGCCCCTTTCTCGTTTTTCCGGACCGGCGCGGATTCGCCCGAAAGCAAGGACTCATCGACCTCGATATCCCCCTCCAGCAGCTCCGCATCGGCCAAGATCTGCTCCCCGACGGAGAAGAAGACGATATCCCCTAAAACGAGCTCCTCCGAGCGCAGACGGACTTTGTTCCCATCCCGGAGCGCGTTGACTCTAGAGGCATTGACGATCCTCATCTTATTCAGGACCCGCTGCGAGCGGATCTCGGTCGCGCTCCCGATGACGATGTTGAGGATCAAGGGAATCAAATACCCGTATTTGGAAAGCCCGAAGTAACGCTCCGCCTCTTCCGGGTAACCCGTGTGTTTGAGGATTTGCGAATAGACAAAGAAAAGAAGCGCAATCAAAAACAGAACCAAAGTGAAGAAGTCACAGACATTGTCTTTGATGATCCCCCCGACGGTTTTGCCGGCCTTTTTTCTGGAGACATTGGCAAAGCCGTCTTGCCTCCTAACCTCGGCCTCTTCCGAAGAGAGGCCCGTGAAGGGGGAAGTGGAGAGGAGGTCCTTATCCTTGAGATCCTTGCCCATCTTCTTTTTCCTGGCTTGCGGCGATGTTGCGGGAGATTTCCTTCCATCCTGGCCGGGTCAGAACCCCGATCGTGATGGCCACGTCGTACAAAATCATGTAAGGCGCAGAGAGGAAGATCCCCGCGGCCCATCCTTTTTCGTCGCTTTCCCTTAACGCTTGCCGGGACAAACGGATGGAAAGGTAGGACTGGAAGGAATACACCGCATACATCGACCCCAAAACGTAGCCGATCATGGGGAACAACGAGGAGAAAAGAGCTTCTTTGGAAGCTTCTGGAGTGAATAAAGTCCCTTCCAAATCGTGGATCCCATCCAAAACGGGGAAGGAGAAAGCGTTCACCAAATGCAGGACGCAGTAGAAAATGTAATAAAGCGGGAACCAAAGGCAGGCAATCACCCCGATGGGGATGAAGAAGAGCTGATAGAACATATCCAAATCCGACAAAGAGAAATGGGTAAGGCCGTGCCAAAGCAGCTTCCATCCCTTTTTCCAGAAAAGGGCATGGAGGGAATTCCCCATGCGCGTGATGCGGCGGTAATTGTCCTTCCATGTGGAAGGCTGATCCTCATAGACAACGGCCTCGGCCACGTAATGGACCTTGGTGCCGTCTAAAAGGCGATTGACGGTGAACTCAGCGTCTTCGCTTCCCCCCATCGCATCCCAACCGCCGATCGATTCGATCAAAGCGGTGGTAGCCATGAGCCCAGCGCCGGTCAGCATCGAGCTTCCGCCGACCTTTTCGCGGAAATTGCAGGCCAAGCGGGAATCGCGGATATAGTAAGAAGAGGAGACCTGGGCCCAGCGGTTTTGCTTGGGGTTGATCGACGCTTCGTATCCGCGCGCCACCTCTACGCCCTCTTCAACCGCGTCGTTCATCTTGCTCAGATAACGCGGGTCGGGACGGTTGTCCGCATCGAAGCGGACGAACAGATCGTATTCGCCTGGATGCTCTTTTAGGACCGTGTCCATCAAAAGCTTGGTGGGGTAGGAGGCCATTTTCTTCTTTGGATCGTCAGTGAAGCGGGAAATCACGTGGGCCCCGGCTTTTTCCGCCTTCTCAAAGGTATCATCCGTGCAATTGTCGGCGCAGACGAAAACATCGAAGCGATCCTTGGGGTAATCTTGATTCTGCAGGATGCTCCGGACCGTTCCGCCGATCACGTCCCCTTCGTTGTGGGCGGGGATGATCACCGCGATTTTCCTTTTTTCCTTCGCCGGGGCGAAAACCTTGGGCTTCATGCCTCCGAAAAACACGAAAATCAACTGGGGGAGAAGCCCCAGGGAAGCCAGGATGATCGCAACGTAATTCAGGCCTTCCAAAAACTGGTAGAAAATTTCCATTTGAATCAGTCCA
The DNA here is from genome assembly GCA_002321395.1 of Caryophanales bacterium UBA1624. GTDB lineage: Bacteria > Bacillota_I > Bacilli_A > RFN20 > CAG-826 > Alloenteromonas. The sequence goes on along the minus strand of DCMK01000027.1, from coordinate 1,276 downwards.
ACAAGGCCATTCTACGCCCGATCCAGGCGAAAACCCACCAAAAGATATTTCCCTTATTTAAGGGAAAGGCCCGCGCGGAAAGCATCCGCGACTTTGGGCCCGACTTCGTGATAGGCGTGGTTGGATTCGTCCAAGCAGATCAAACGGGCTTTCGCCATGTCGATATTCCCCTTCTGGTCTAGGACGTCTTCGCGGACCAAGGCCTTGAGGATCCTTCCGATCAGGATGCCCCCTTCTTCCTTGTTCCCGTCAAAGCGCTCGACTTCGCACTCGATCGTGATGGGCAAATCCGGGAAAAGCGGGGCATCCACGTCCGGGGCCTTTTCGATCCTCAGCCCGCTTTTCTTCATCTTTTCCGGCTCTTGGCGCAAAGAGACCAGCCCCACGTAATCGGCGGATGCGGCATGGGGGACGTCGGCAAAAGCGACGGTGAATTGCTTTTTGGAGAGGATGTTGTCCGTGCTCGCGTGGCTGGCCAAACAAACGAAAATCTCGTTCGTGTCGTACCTCCCGCCCCAAGCCGCGTTCATCGCGTCGGGGTTCCCAGAATCATCGTAGCTGCCCAAAATCAGCACGGGCTCCGGGTAAAAGAGATTTTTGGTTTTGTATTCTTTCATAACGCTTACCTCGCCTTTAGTTTAGGCCAAGAAAGGATAAAATAAAGCCATGATAACCCAAATCTATTCCATCCACGACGTCCAAGAAGCCAAATATTGCCTCGACGCCGGCGCTGAGCATATCGGCGTCGCCCTCGCCAACGGGTACAACTGCCCCCGCGAAGTGGGCGAAGAAGGGATCCAAGAGATTTTCTCTTTCATCGGCAGCAAGGCGAAAAAGGTCCTCATCGTTGTTTCGCAAGGCGAAGAGGAGGTCCTGAAGGAAGCGAAGCTCCTCCGCCCCGACATCGTCCATATCTGCGGCAACTACTACGAGGCGACGCCCTCGCTCAAAAAGCATCTCAAGGAAATCGACCCGAAGATCGA
>DCMK01000027.1:0-213 GCA_002321395.1 Caryophanales bacterium UBA1624 | reverse complement strand
CGCCCATTTCGCCTCTTTCTGCGATTATCTGATCCTCGACTCCATTCTCCCCGGCCTCACCTCGATCGGGGTCGCCGGAGTCCCCCATGATTGGTCCATGGACAAGAAGATCGTCGATTCCTTCCCGAATCTGAAGGTCATCCTCGCCGGGGGCCTTGGCCCCGACAATGTGGGCAAGGCGATCGAGGAAGTCCGCCCCTATGGCGTCGACAG
>DCMK01000007.1:393-7543 GCA_002321395.1 Caryophanales bacterium UBA1624 | reverse complement strand
AGCGTTGTGTCATTGGCGAAAAGCGGCAAAATCGCTGGCAACTATTCAATCCCTTTAGGGATCACGTTACTCATTCCAAACAGCGAAGACAAAACTGTTTTCACCACCGAACCCGATGTATTAAAAAGCGTTTCTCAGCCAAAGGAGTTTCGCAAGTTAACGTTTTCTTCTGGCTCAACGATGACGGTGGAAGGGTCAATCAGCCTAGGCGGTGGATACTTTGCTTCCGGCGGAGGCCAAGTCGGGCAAGTTTCTGGCAATTATGGCGCCATCACGCTCGAAAAAAATTCGACTATTACGATTCAAAATGATGCAAACCTATATGTTTGGGGGTTAATTTCTGGCGAAGGGTCTATCACGATAGAAAGTGGCGGAACCGTCTATGAGTGCTTCCAGATTTTGGATTTTCGCGGCGGATCCAAAACTTCAAGCATGGGCAATAAAGTATTCCCGTTTTCTCAATATTGCATACAAAACGTCGAGGCCAAAATGACCATAAACCAAGGTGGGAATGAAAAGTTGTTCACATCGTTAACGGCCATAAAGATGCAGTGGAACTCTACCTTTGATTTTATTGGCACTGATTCAGGGATGTTTCGGCTCATAAACGGATTCCTATCAAAAACGTATGATGGGTCTAAAGACCGATTGGTTTTCGATATTCAAGGCGATGCGAAATTAAGTTCGATTTCTTTAAAAGTGGCATCCACGACTGTCGATTCGTCGGAATATATTCTTCCTATCACGAACAACATGAGCGTTCATTTGTCTTCTGGAAAGCTTGTGATTGATCAAGACATTGCAATGTTGGCCGGGGTAAAAATCGATGTTGACGAAGGCGCCACGATTGAAACCGTCACCGGAAAATCTCTTTATATCTATGACTCTGCCGAATGGACGCAGGATAATTTCGTCTTCAACGGGAAAAAATTTGCAAGCGTCGCATATGCCCCCAGCAAAACATACACCCGAACAAACAACGATTTAACGGATGCCGAAATCGATTTGAACGGAACTTTGATTTCTAACGGCGCGATTTATACGACAGAAAGTGGCGCAAAGGTATTTTCGAGCAAAGGAACGGGGACGTATCAAAAAAATATTCCTCCGAGCGGGGAAAACGAAACCCTTACTTATCAATACAACAGCGACAAGGAGGTCGAGATTCCGATTACTCCGATCCGGCTGCAGAACGATGACGGGACATATACGGCCACCAATGATGCAAGCAGCGGCTCTGTATTTATTGTGAAAAACGGTTTTTGGAAGCAAAAAGTAGCGAGCTTCATCGTGACGTATCATGTCAATGGGAAATCTTATCCCTATGAAATTGAATCGGGAAAAAGCGAAACGATAAAATCGAGTAGGACCGTTACGGGAAGCGCGAGCGAAGCTTATGCCTGGGCTTGGGTCAACGAGGAAGATCCTTCCGAAGCGAGTCAGGTATTCCTGATCGGCGATTCTCTTGCATACGCGGTCGATCTGTATCCCGTATACGAAGGATGGGTGGCGAACAAATACTATTTCGATAAAGACATAGGGCCCGTTTCTGGATTCTTTTACGCGCCCCTTCCTAATTCAGAGGAGCGAAAAACAATTTGGTTTGAAAAAGAAAGCTCATCAAAACTCGCTTCTTACAGCGATTCCTTCGAGGGCGTTCGGGAGTTCGCCGGTCAACAATACTATGTGAAGGACGGCGTCCAGGTCATTCCTACGGGTGGTTGGTACCGGGAATTCAATTCTTCGGATTTGACGAAAGTCGCTTATTATTATTTTGGAAACAATAGCTACGCTTATAAAAACTGCACCATATACGTGAAGGATCCTTGCCGAGTGGATGGGGAAGTGTATCTGCCTGCCGGATGGTACACGTTTGGGAATGGCGGGTTTGTGGAAAAAGCTGAGGCAGCCATCGATCCCAATGAGCCTTCTTTGCGAATCAAAGAAATCAACGGAACGGATTACTGCCTCATCGACGGGGTGAAAGCAGGAATTGGGCTATTCGAATCCAATGGGTACGTCTATTACGCTCAAAAGGATGCTTCTTTGTTCAAAAACGGCACCTTGTTCGTCCCCGATGCGAATGGGATCACCGGAAACGACAAAAAGACCGTCTTGGCTCCGGGCTTATATGCCTTCAATGAAAAAGGGCAGATGCTAGACGGGGATTATCAGCTGATCCAAAAATCCTAAAGCTCAATCGTCCCGCCTGATGGAGATGTAGTCTAAGTCCGCCCCCAAAGCGTAGTTGGTTTCCATCAGCATCACGCCGCTGCCGCCCTTCATTTGGTCGATGTAGGCGTTGATGAGGCTTTCGTTGTAATCCAAATAAATGTATAAGGTGCAGCGGCGGGAAGTGCTCGATCCCGCGTTGTAGTACTTGACCCCGGGGATGGAGATCGCTTCTTCCTTTTTCGCGTGGACGGGATCGGTGCCGCTTGCTTCGATGGTGGTTTTCCCGGAGTCCGTGGAATAGGAAACAAAGGAATGGTCCCCACTGGAATAGAATCCCCCATTGAGCGTCCCTGTTCCTTTGAAAAAGCTGACGATCGCATCGAAGTCGAATGGGCCGTTATAAACCGCGGCCCGGATGTTTAGAACCGAGGAAATGTAGCTTGAAAGGAGGCTGGTTTCGCTCGTGCTTTCCGTTGAGGAGGTCCCGTCTTCTGCCACGCGGATGATCTCGCTGTCTTTTTCGGGGTTATGATGGACTTTCAAAGGTAGCTCTTCTCCGTCTTCGTAAGCCCCATCGGTCAGCACGAGCTTCAGCAATACGGGGGTATAGACGTTGTCCGCGGTGAAGACCTGGTCATAACGGTTCAAGGCGTGGGGGGTGGATTGGGAATCCAAAACGTAGTTGATCCCATCGGAGGATGGGACTTTTTTATAGGAGGTCAAATCAATGTTGACGTTCTTTTCCTTCTTCACGGCGATGGCCATGCCCGTGGCATCGACCCGCTTGTTGAGGCCGAACCAAGCGAAGGTGCCGTTCAAAGAGAAATAGGCGAGCAAGGAAACCGAAAGAGCCCCCAAAGAGAGGAAATAGGTGAGCGAAGCCAAACGGAATCCTTTTCTTTTCATGCTTTCTGCCATAGGAGATTTGGCAGCTGGCTATCTCCGAAGCGGAGACCCTCTAGCTTTGCGTCGCTAGATTGCTCTAGCTTTGCTTTTGTCGGTGAAATCTTAGTCATTAACGGGGTTTTAAGCAAGTCTTTAGGCTTGCGGAATGCTAGTTGTTCGCGGCGAAATCGTAACTCCCGGTGGAAGAAATATCCGTTCCGTTGATTTGGATTTTGTAGGTGGAATCGGAGGGGAGGGAGAGCACGTTCACGGAGAAGGCGATGGGACAGTGGATCGTGACCTTATAGGTCTTTTCGAGCTCCTCATATTCATATTCCACGGTCGCGGAGGAATTGGGGATTTCCATTTTGAACTGGGAAAATACGCTGGGGGAGGTTTCCTTGATGGAGGCGGGCCCTTCCCAATCTTCGGTCGCTTCTTTGCTTCCGGCCCCATCGGCCTTGATGACAACCGTGCCATCGGAAGCGAAGCTGACTAAGCCATTGACGATGCTCGCGTCTCCGCTTTCCACGCTCCAAGAAGCGGTTTGGCCCGGGAAATACAGCTGAAGCGAATCGCCCTTTTTGGCGTTTGCGATCGTCCAGGTGCAGGAATAGGCCAGACTCAACGTCCGATTGGAGGGCGAGAAGGTCTGAACCGTTTTCCTCTCCATCGTGGCGATGCGCGGGGAATCGGCGATGCTCGCGATTGTTTCCCCGGCGCTGCCGGAGACGGTGGTGGAGGAGCTTTGATAGGCGATTTCAAGGCTGGAGGGGGAAGAGCAGATGAGGCTTGTGCCGTTGCCGGAGGCGGAGACGGCGTATTTGATTTTGTCGTTTGGCGTAGCGACGATCATCAAAGCGGCCGTGGATCCCCCGGAGACTTCGGAGACGTTTTTGACGTCGCGGACGAAATCGACTCCGGTTGGATAGGTTTCGGAGAAGGTTTTGGAGGTGACTTTCTCTTCGATGGTGACGGATTGGTAGTCCGCGGCTCCGGTCCCAATATCGAGGTAAAGCAAATAAGAACCGTTAAGGCCAGAAACCGACCCTAGGGCATACTCCCCCGCGTTGACCGGGATCTCGAAATAGTAGAGGCAGTAATTGACCATTTGGACATTCGTGGAAATCCAAGAAACGTCGAAGACGAGGTGATTTGCATCGGTATTCGAGGGAAGGCTTCCGTCATAAGAGTACACGTAAGGGTTTTCGACTTTGTCCGACCCGAGGTTGGCGTAGATCTTTTTGATTTCGCGGATCTCTTTGATGGAGTTATCTTCGTTTCGCTCAATTTCATGCAAGCTGAAAAAGGATTTGTTGCTCCCGTAGGTGCTATTGACATAGTAGGTGGCGCCGAAGAAGGTGACATAGCCATCCGTGGCCAAGTTGAAGTTGATGGAATCCTCCGGGACTTCGTAATCGTAATAAACCGATCCTTCTTGGACCGGCTTTTCGCCCGTTCCATCCTTGAGGTATTCTTTCAGCGCCGCTTGGTATCTGGCCTCTGCCGCCGCGTCATAAACGACCGCCTTTCCGACTTTGGTCGTGTTTTGCGTGGAGATTGCGGCATCCATGAAGTGAACGCCATATAAATCGGTGCTTGAGCTAGCCGTGGCGTTATCATAAGTGCCCCAAATAGTGTATTGGAGATTCCTTCTGGCTGAGTCGTAGCGGGAAAGAGTTTGGCTATCGACGCTATTGGAAAAGCCGGTAATGTTGATGGAGGAATTCTTGTTATATTGATCTTTGATTTTCGTCCAACCGCGATCCGTATAGCTGCCATCTGCCTTTTTCAAAGTTGAGCGGGTTAATACCTGCAGCCGGGAACTTGAATAATTGCCGGTATCTCCAAATGCGGTATAAAGTTCGCCAAGGCTATAGTATTCCGAAAAACGGGCGTCCCCAGCGCGGTCATCTTCGTTGACGTAATTGTCCCCGCCGACGAAATAACCCGTATTCATGGAAGAGACTCCGTTGATTCCAGTCTTGTTTTTCTCGTCGTCGTAGCTAAAGGCCAGCGGGAGATAGGTAGAATTGACGGTGGCTGTAGCACTTCTATAAACGGTTTCTGCCGGTTGTACTAGGTATGTGGAGTCTGTGGGGATGGTTTCAAGGCCCGCTTTATGGACGGTGTCCTGCAAGGAACGTATCACGAAAGAATCCCTTTGGTTTGGAAGGTTGCTGTATGTGCCATTTTTGGTGCTATAGCTGACTTGGAATTCCCTTTGCGAGGTGTTGTAAACGAAATAAGAGGTGGCTCCATCGAAAGAGGCGATCCTCAAATACCCTGTTCCGGTTCCATCCGATGAAGCGTTCTCCAAGGTGAAACGCCCATAGGAGGAATCGCCGCTTGCCCCGTTTTTGCTCGTGACGTATGCGGTTTGGGCCCAGTTGGTGCTCTTCACTCCCAAATACGCGCTGGAATTGGCGATTGGATAATATCCGGTGTTCGCCGTGTAGCCCCACCGGAAGTTGGTTGAAGAATAGTCGGAAGAGGAGGTGGGCTTGGTTTCCGCTGTTCCGGAATAGCCGACATACGTGTTGCTTGCGTTGTCGAAGATCGTTAGGAACGAAGAATCGGAGAGCGCAGAATCTACCAGTGTCCAAGCCGAATTAATGAAGTCTAAAACGTAGGCTCTGCCATTGGAGGTCGTGTAGAGGTTCCCATTCTCTGCGTCATAAGTCCATTGGGTTGGATTTCCGTCAGTCCCTGAGGGACGATTCATGACGAGGCTTCCGCTAGAAGAACGGCTTAAGTAAAACGTATCGGTCGAGCTTCCGGTTTCCGAGGCGTAAGTCAAATCAATGCCGACGCTTCCGGAAGTTCCGTCTGAGGGCAACATCCATTTTCCCGCTTGGCTAACATCCGTTGTGTTTCCTACGACCCCTTCTCCAGAAGCTGTAGCGGAGGCGGTAAGATAGTTCCCGTTTTTCCCTATGAGGGAATAATTGGCGTAAACATTCCTCGTGACCTTTTTTTGGAGGTTTGAAGATTCCCCTTTGTGCGCCCCATAAACATAGACATATTGGTCACTGTCTAAATTTCTATAAGCTAAACCATAAGAGGCGATGGCTTTTCCGTCGGCGTCTTTGCGGATTCCATTCCGGTAATAGTAAGGGGTGTATCCTTCGTTTTGATAATATCTATTCCCAGTCCCATAGACGATGTTATAGGGCTCACCTTCCGTTCCGTCTGGGCTTACATCGACGGTTTCCTCGGAGACGTAATAGGCATCTTCGGAGATGTCGGAATCCTTCATCTCGCTTTTCAGATCGTTGTACATTTGCTTCATGTTCACCGATCCGCCCCAGTTGGTGGATCCGTGATCCGTGTTGGGGTTGTCGATCTGGGGAGTGGAGATGGTTTCATCGCTGACGTCGGTCTTCGCGCGGTAATCCTCCGTCGCATATCCGACTAGAGAATATTCCGATAGATGGGTCACCCCGGCGACGTCGGTGATGGGCTGAGCTCCTTGTTTGATGGAGATGGAGGAGTCTTTCACGCCGACTTTGGTGATTTTCCCATTCACATAACCCGCGGCAAGACCAGCAAGGGTCGAAGAAGCGGAGGAAACGACGTCCAAACCTTCGAATCCTAAGTTATCGATTTGATTCGCTTCCGAGGAAAAAGAGTAGCCATTGACCTCATCTTTGTCCGTCAAGGAGCCGACTACGCCGAAAAAGCCGACGATCTCGGCTTGCTTGAGGATGCCGCCGGAGTAAGTCGCCCCTTTTGGCGGCTCGGCGGCGTTGAGGGCAGATTCGTCGTTGGAGATGGTCAGGTTTTGGATCGCGTGCCCATTCCCGTTGAAATTGCCGACGAAAGGGTATTCCTTCGTTCCGGCGGGAGGCAAAACATAGCCTTGCATATCCAAATCGGCATTGAGCTCAAAATAGGTTTGGCTGATCCCGGTTTTGTCGTCGTTTGGCATGTTGAAGTAGCCAAGATCTTGAAGCCAGTTGAAATAATAAAGCTGCTTGGGCTTATCGATGATGAAGGGGCTGTTTTTTGAACCGTCGCCACCGCTGAAATAGGATCCATGGGCGGCGCCGGAAAGGCCGTCAAGCTTAGAAGTATCCCGCACTTTGGC
>DCMK01000007.1:0-284 GCA_002321395.1 Caryophanales bacterium UBA1624 | reverse complement strand
AACGCGGTTTTCTTCTTTTTGTCCTTCAAGATTTCTTTGAGCCCCATAGATATTTGCCAAGCAGGAAGTCCGGCAACCAGGCTATCTCAAGGGAGACCCTTCGGCTTTGCGTCGCTAAGTCGCCTTAGCTTTGCTCTTAACGGGAAAAGTATATATGTGTTTTCACGCGCGCGCAAAGGGCGGAAACAAACCTTCTTTTCGCGGTGTTGAGATTTCATTTTTCGGCGAAAGGTAATCAAGTTGAGAATTATCCCGCAAAATCGCCGTTTAATCCTGATTTGCGT
>DCMK01000042.1 GCA_002321395.1 Caryophanales bacterium UBA1624 | reverse complement strand
TCGATTGGCAACACAACGCCGGTAATGAAGGAGGCTGCTTCTTGGCTTGACAGGAACAGAGAGGCGCCTACGAGCTCATTCACCTCGCCAAAACGACCCATGGGGGTATTGCTCAGGATTTTATGCGTTCGAGCGGTGGGGGTCCCGTCTTTGTTCCAAAGAAGGGTTTTGTTTTGGGCGGTGCTGAAGAAGCCTGGCGCAATTGCATTCACGCGGATGCCGATTTTTGAGAAATAGACGGCAAGCCATTTGGTGAAATTTGAGACGCTTGCTTTCGCGCCGCTATAAGCGGGGATTTTGGTTAAAGGAGTGAAGGCGTTCATGCTTGAAATGTTTAAAATAGAGCAGCCTTCACGGCCCGCCATGTCTTTGGCAAATTCCTGGGTGACGAGCAGAGTCGCCAGGAAATTGAGATTGAAGACGAATTCGATGCCGCTTGGATCCAGGTCGAAGAAAGTTTTTATCCCTTCTTTGGCGGGGTCGAAGAATTCATCGTCGGTGCTCGCCCTCGGATTGTTTCCTCCGGCCCCATTAATGAGGATATCCACTTTGCCAAAGGTGTCATTCACCGCTTTATGGGAAGCGACGATTTCTTCTTTCTTAAGGCAGTTTATTTGAAAAGCCCCCGCGATTCCGCTGCTTTTTTTGATTTCGTCGGCAACTTTCTCTGCTTTCTCGAGATCCAAATCAAGTATGGCTACTTTCGCTTTCGCCGCGGAAAAGGCTTTGGCCAATTCCGAACAAATGACGCCGGCGGCGCCGGTGATTGCGACGACTTTCCCTTCAAAGCTGATGTCAAAAGGCAATTTCATTGTTGTTTCCTCTCTTCTTTTTTATTGAGTTCGGCCATTTCAAAAAGACCATTGATGTAGGCCGCGCCGAGCGCGCGGTCATAAAGCCCATAGCCAGGCTTTCCTTCTTCGCCCCAAATATTGCGCCCATGGTCGGGGCGAACGTATCCATCGAAACCGTTGTCGAGAAGCGCCCAAACGATCTTGGCCATATCGAGGCTTCCTTCGTGGGTGTTGTGCCCGACCTCAACGAAGGAATCATTATGATCGGTATAGAGGATGTTCCTTAAGTGCGCGAAGTAAATTCTTCCTTCTTTGGCGTATTTTGCCGCCATTTTCACGAGGTTGTTCTTTTTGGATGCGCCTAAGGAACCGGTGCAGAAAGTAAGACCGTTTCGCTTGGATGGAACGGCTTCAAAGAGACGATCCAAATCCTCTTCGCTGGAGATGATGCGGGGTAGACCGAAGACATCCCACGGAGGGTCGTCTGGGTGAATGGCCATATTGATGCCGACTTCTTCGCAAACGGGAATGATTCTCTTCAAGAAATAGACGAGATTCTCGAAAAGCGTTTCGTGAGAGATGCTTTTATAAATATGTAAGAGGCCGCTAAGATCTTTTTGCGAATAGGATTCATCCCATCCGGGAAGATGGAGATGGTTGGGATCGACTTTCTTAAAATCCTCGTAGGAATAGCTTAAAGAATTGCTGCCGTCCTTGTTTTGGTGGTGCATATCCGTGCGAAGCCAATCGAAAACGGGCATAAAGTTATAACAAACGCATTTGACACCAACTTTAGCGCATAGCCGAATGTTCTCAATGTAGTTATTGATGAATTCCTCACGGTTTTGCGCGCCATATTTGATTTCTTCGACGACCGGAATCGATTCGATCACCTCCATCTTTAGATTCATTTCTTCCGCGTCTTGTTTAAGCCTTTCCAAAGAGGAAAGCTTCCAAACGGAACCCGCTTTAACGTCGTAAGGCGCAGTGACAACGGAATACACGTTTGGAATTTGGCGGATTTTATCCAGGCCAACGGAATCGCTTTCGCCATACCACCTAAAAGAAAGTTTCATTCTTGCCCCCTTTTTTCATTTCCTTTCTAAATATAGTCTTCGACAGTAAGAAAAAATATTGCAAAAAATCTTCTAATATATTGCAAATTAAGGAAACCAGTATCGGGAATCGTTCGAATGCTTTCTAACGAGATTTGAGGAAAGCGATACATATCCGTTTTGCGTCAAAGGGGCGGTAGAAGCCTTGGATCGCGCTAACAAATTATTCCTTTTAGCAAGGGACTGGAGATTTTTTCGCTCTTATTGTGAGAAATTCAAGTTTTCAGCAAATGCGAGGGAGCTTTTCCACATATGCTTTTTTCCATTACCGTTAAAGCGAATCCCTCCTTTTTTTGTTTGATGGCATTACGGGTTTGTGGGAAAGATATCGTAGATTTTCAAAAAGGCGTAGCTTTCTTTTGCACCAACGAGTGAAGAATCCTTCAAAGAAATACTGGATTTTCCCGTAACGAAAGGAAGACGAATCTAAGAAAGACCCTGAAAGATCCATTTATTTGGCGTAAGTATACCCCCAACGGCTTTCACTCGTCTTTCGCCTCCGCCTTTCTGCTTAGCGATCGTTAAAAACGCGCTGAGCCGCTTTCGTCTTTTTTGCCATATTTTTCGATTGGGTATGCCCGTTCCCTCTTC